>CAZYYP010000062.1:0-15839 GCA_964651695.1 uncultured Gaiellales bacterium
TCGCGCCCGTCAGGGTGCGCGCTGCCGTGCCGCTGCGCGCGCCGCTCAGGAAGCCGGCGTCGACGACGCCCGAGGCGGGTGCGGCGATGCTCGCCGTTCGGCTCGCGCCCTTGATCTGCGCATCGCTCGGGGTGAGCACGATGCCGTAGGTGCCGGGATACAACCGCAGCCCGAGCAGCTTGATCGTGCGCGTGAACGCCCCGGCGGTCAGTTTCGCCTGGACGCGCAGCTTGCGCGACGCGCCCTTGAGGATGTCGATGGTGTAGGTGCCGGCGCGCGGCGCCGTCCCGGTCACGGTGAGGGTGGCGCCGACGTAGCGGCTGACCTTCCACTTGCCCGAGAACCTGGCGCTCGCGAGCGTCGACTGCGGAGAGCCGACCGTGACGACGACGTCCTGCGAGGCGCTGTTGCCGGAGCCGTCCGTGACGGTGACGTGGGCCGTGAAGGTGCCGGCCGTCGCGTAGGTGTGCACGGGCGTGAGGCCGGTGCCGGTGCCGCCATCGCCGAACGTCCACGTGGGGGTGCCGACCGCCGACCACTCGTCGGTTGCGTTCACGCCCAGGACGAGGGGATCGCCCGCGAGCAGCGTGCCCGTCACCGACGGTGTCGTGACGGTCGGCGGCGAGCCGTCGTAGGCCGACACGAGGGCGCGCTGGGCGCTGCCGTCGAAGGGCGCGCTGATGACCGCGAAGTCGCCGCGCCCGTCGGTGCTGATCGACGGCTTGGTGTAGTTCGCGTGCTGGTCGCTGAGCAGATGGATGTCGCTCCACGTGCCGCTCGGGCCGGGGGAGCGCACGCGGGCCTGCCCCGTGTTGCCGCTCATCGTGGCGCGTTCCCAGGCCGCCACGCCGGTGCCGTCGTTGCCGATCGCGGCGACCGGCACGTCGGCGCCTGCGTCGTTGACCGTCTCGACCGGGCCCCAGATGCCGGTGCCGGTCGAGCCGTAGCGCGCCTGGATGTTCGTGGCGCCCATGAACTGCTCCCACACGAGCAGCGCCTGGCCCGACGGATTGACGGCCACGCTGACGTAGTTGGCCTGGAACGGAGCCGTGCCGGTGCTGAGGTCGGGGGACTCCTGCCAGCCGCCGCTCGGCGGGCGCAGTGCGGTGCGAACGACGGTGTTGCCGGCGGCGAGCGTGTAGGCGAAGGCCGCGAAGATGTTGCCCGCGCCGTCGATGGCGACGGACGGGTTCGCGTCGGCGGTGTCGAAGACCGGCTTGGTCGTGACCGTCTCGATCGTCCCCCAGTCGCCGGCCGCGGTGCGCGTCGAGGCCCACAGCCCGGTTGCGTTGTCGCGGAAGATCACGACCGCCATGCCCGCTGCGTTGATCGCGACGCGCGGCTTGATGTAGGTGGTGCCTGCGCCGGGCGTGAACGTGTGCAGCGCGAACGACCACGGCGCGGCGCCGGCGGCTCGGTAGCCGACGACGACATCGTTGCCCGAGGTGGCCGCGAGCACGGCCGCGCCGGCCGTGTTGACCTCGAGGTCGTTGACGGTCAGCGTCCCGGGCAGCGGCTGTGACACCGCCGTCGGCGCGCCCGCCGGCCAGTAGGAGACGATCGCCTGCGGCGTGGCGTTCGACCACGCCGTCGTCGTATTCCCCGCGCCGTCCACGCCGGGGTAGATCGAGGCCGTGACCGGATTTCCGATGGTGAGCGGGGCCGACCAGCCCTGGCCCGCCGGCTTGCGCGCCACGATGACCCCGGTCGGGTCGTACCAGGCCGCGGTCGCGTCGCCCGAGGTGCCGAGCGAGATCTGCGGCCCGTGCGTGGAATCGCCCGCGTTGACGCCCGCAGCGGAGACGTCCCACGGCCCCTGCCATCCAGCGGCGTTCGCAGTCGTGACGATGATCAGCGACCCCAGGGCGACGATCGAGGCGAACAGGACCCTGAGAGAGCGGCTGCGACTCATCCCCGGGACGCTAGCGGCCCAAAGCCTCGGATTCAACGCGCGGACGGGGGGATCTCGGTGCTACGGAGGCCCTACGGGCCCGTTCCGAGCAACTGGTTGGCGGCGTCGAGGTGCGTCTGGTAGCGGCCTCGCAGGTCCTCCTGCGGGCGCTCGACATCGGCGATCCAGTTGCCCCACTGGCCGGGGTCGGTCTCGAACGTCGTCTCGCCGCGCGCCAGGCGCTGCTCCTTGATCGCGAGCGCCTGGGTGATGAACCACTTCAGCTGGAGATCGGGATTCTGGCCGTAGCCCGCGTATTCGCCCTGGTTCCAGACGCTCGTGCGCATCTGGAAGAAGCCCATCGAGTCGCGGTCGCCGCCGCTCAGGTTGTGCAGACCCGATTCGGTCAGCGCGGCCATGATCGGCAGTTGCGGCGGCAGTCCCGCCTTCTGCGCCGCCGCGGCCATCCAGGCGGCGTACTGCTCGGGCTGGGCGTTGTCGCCGGGATACCCGCTCGCGGAGGCGCCCGCAAGCGCCGCGGGGTCGAGCGGCGGCGCCGCATGTGCCGCGGGCGCGTCCGCGGCTGCGGGCGCTGCGGGCGTGTCGGCGGCGGCGGCTACCGGTGCGGCAGGCGCGCCGGCGGCGGCGGGCGCTGCAGCCGCCGCGGGCTGGGCGGCCGGCGGCGCGACGGCCTTCAGCACCTGCACGGTCGAGCGGGGCGCGCCGCCCTTGGGGTCGGCGGTGAGCGCGGCGAAGCCACCCGTCGCGCCGGACACCGGGGCCGCGGGCGCCACGGCAGCGGCTGCTGCGGGATCGACGGGCGCGGCCGCGACGGCCGCCGGGTCGGCGGGCGCCGCAGCGACGGCCGCCGGGTCGGCCGGCGCACCGGCGGGCGCCGCGGCGGCGGCTGCCGGATCGACCGGAGCCGCAGCCGCGACCGGCGCCGCACCGGCGGGGACGGGCTGGAAGGTCGCGGGGTCGACCGGAGCGCTGGTGTCCATGCGGCGGCCGCCCGCGAACTGATGCGCGTAGTACGGCTCGTCGAGGCTCGAGATCTTGACGACGTCGCCCGTGTGCGGCGCATGGATGAACTTGTCGTCGCCGATGTACATGCCCACGTGGTGGACGTAGCCGGACGAGTCCTGGAAGAAGACCATGTCGCCGGCCCGCAGGTGCTGCCGGTCGATCGCGACGCCGTCGTGGATCTGCTGGGTCGTGACCCGGCCGATCGAGATGCCCGCCTCGTGGTAGGCCCACTGCATCAGGCCCGAGCAGTCGAAGCCCGTCGAGGGCTTCGAGCCGCCCCACAGGTACGGCGTGCCGAGGTACTGGCGCGCGACGGCCAGTGCCGCCAGGGCCTTGGGGCCGGCGGGCGTCTCCGTCAGCCCGGGCGGCAGCGGCGCGACGGCGTCGGCGGCGTTCGCGGCGCTCGCGGCGCCCGCCACGTCGGCGGGGGAGGCGGGGACCGCGGGGGCGGCGGGGGCGGCAGCGGCGGCGGGATCGGGCGCCGCGACTGCGGGTGCGCCGGGTGCCCCCGAGCCGACGGCTCCGACCGTCACGGTGCCACGCGCGCCGCCATGCGGGGCGCCGGCCACCGCGGCGAAGCCGCCGGTGCCACCCGCGCCGGCTCCGGCCGGCGCGACCGGCGTCTGGGCAGCAGCGCCCGCGACGTCTCCGGCCGCGGGGGCGGCGGCCACTGCCGGGACGGCGGCCACCGCGGGGGCGGCGGCCACCGCCGGAGCGGCCGGGGCCGGCGCGGGGTCGGCGGCCGGTGCCGGCGGCGGATCCGTCGCGGCCGCGGGCGCCGGCGTCTCGGCGACGGCGGGCGCCGGCTTGGGCGGCGGATCGCCGAAGCCGACCTCGATGTGGTGCAGGTGGGCGCGATCGGAGTAGAAGGCCGCGTTGCCGATCGGCCACGGCGTGCCGACCGCGCTCGGGCGGATCGACGGGTCGAGCGAGGACAGCTCGTGCGCGAGGTCGCGCGCGGCGATGTTCGCCGGGCCGACCGGCGCGCCGTCGACCATCGTGATCGTGAACGAGCCGTCCGGCGCGATCGCGCCGATCGAGACGGTGTGGCGCGCGATCAGCGACGTCAGGATCTCCGAGGTGCGGGAGTCCGGTCCGGCGGCGGCGAGCGCCTGGCCGGCCGAGTCGCCGAGCGCGAGGCGCGGGTCGTGGAGCAGGTCGGGCGCGGCCGGAGCGGCGGGAGCTGCGGGCACCGCGTCGGCGACGACGGGCGCGGCCGGCGCCTGGTCGCCACTGCCCGGTGGCGGCTCGGCCGTGCCCCCTGTCGCGGGCGGGTCGACGACCGCCGGGGCGCCGCTGCCGGCCTGAGACGCGTCGGCCTGCGCTGCGACGGCGTGGGCGATGCCGGCGCCGTTCCCGGCGGGCACGACGGCCGGCAGGTGGGGCCGCGTGAGCGCGACGATCTTCGCGACGTCGGGCGAGAAGCTCCCGCCCCCGCCGGTGTCGGCGTGCGCGTCTTCGATGAACGCGAAGAAGGCGGCGCCCTCGGCGGCCGCGGCGATCAGCACGCCGGCCACGCTCGAGCGCGACTCGCGCACGTCGAGCGTCTGCAGCGCGCCGTCCCGTCCCGCGAGCTCGGAGGCGACCTCGTCGAGGCCGTGGTCGCGGCACATCGCGGCGGGGCCGCGGCGGAAGGCGGCGCGCGCCGAGGAGTCGCGCATGAGCATCGCGATCAGCTCGGCCGCGCGCTCGTGCTCCTCAGTCTTCACTGACCGGCGCCTCCGCACGGCGCTGCAGGAGCGGTGCCCCGGCCATCACGAAGAGCGGGATGAGAAGCACCATGAAGAACGACCCGAGCAACCCCCATACGAGCTCCCGTGGCGCGAAGTGCAGCATCACGTCGTAATAGCGCAGCGTCATCGCCAGGGCGAAGACCGCGCTGACGATGGACCATAGGATAGTCGCGCCGGCGAAGATGACCAGTGAGCGCGCGCCCTCGGCCGGGCGCCCCGCGAGCCTCGCCGCGAGCCAGACGCGGGCTCGGGTGCGCAGGTTCGGCTGCCGGACGACGTCGATCAGGATGTGGTACCCGTCGCGATCGAGCATCGGGCTGAGGTTGAAGAGCGCGCCGAGATAGGCGCCGAGCGCGACCTGGAACTCGATGTCGCGCAGCGCGCCCTTGCCGCTCAGCAGGGAGGCCACCGCGAAGGCGCCGCCGACCGCGAAATCGCTGATCGGCCCGGCGGCGCTGATCGCGATCCGCCGGCCGCGCGACTCGAACCACGCCTCGGAGGTGTCGACGAACGCGTAGGGGAAGATCAGCACGAGCTTGATGCCCGCGCGCGCGACGCGGCGCCCGTAGGACGCGCACGCGAGGCCGTGGCCGAGCTCGTGCAACGTCACGAGCGCGAGGCGGCCGGCGACGAAGACGACCGCGCCGATGCCGACATGACGGGCGACCACGAACGGCGTGCCGTAGCGGCGCGCCACGAGATAGGCGAAGGACGCCAGGCCGGCCACGCCGAGCGCGACGAGCGCCGCCAGCACCGGCTTCAGGAAGAGCACCCAGCCGCCGCGCGCATACAGGCGCTCGACGAAGCCCCCGAACCGCTCCGACGTCCAGACGCGTGGCCGCGTCAAACGGCGCAGGCCGCTCGGTTTGGGCGCGCCGGGATCCTCGGCGGCGTCCTCGCCGCCGTGCAGCAGACCCCGTTCCGAGAGGTCGGTCAGCAGGCGGGCGAGCGCCGCCGGCCCGGCGCTGCCGAAGCGCTCCTCGGCGGTGGCCACGAGCGCGGGCAGGGTACGCCGGCCGTCGAGCAGCCGGAAGAGCGCGGCCTCGGCGTCGGAGAGCCGCACGAAGGCGCCGCCGCGCAGATCGCGCAGGACGAAGCGCTCGGCGCCCTCGTCGGCGGCCAGGCGCTTGAGCGCCCAGCCGGAGCGCACGCGCGGCCGCAGCGAGATGGCGCCGGACAGCTCGGCCTCGCCGGCGGCCGGCAGCGCGACCCGGCTCGCGCCAGCGGGGACGACGAGCGTGTGCCCGGCGAAGGCCTCGTCGTCGGTCGCGACGACGCGCAGCGGGACGTCGCCGAGCTGGATGACCGAGCCGGCGTGCAGCTCGCGCGCGCCCTCGATGGCACGGCCGTCGAGGTAGGTCCCGTGACTCGAGCCGGCGTCCTCGACGAGCGGCACGCCGTCGGCGAGGCGCACCCGCGCGTGCTGGCGGGAGACGCTCTGGTCGTTCAGGGTGACGTCGTTCGCGGCGTCGCGCCCGAAGGTCAGCGAGCGGGTGAGCGGGATGCGCGCGCCGTCCGGTGCGACGAGCTCGAGCGATGCCTTCCGCCCGGGGAGGGCCCTCCCGCAGGAGCGGCAGGTGCTGCGCCCGGCGTCGAGCTGTCGGTGGCAGTACGGGCAGAGCACGTCACGGCTTCGCGACGGCCGGCGACCACGCGGGCGTCAGCCCGCTCTGCAGCGGGTGCAGGTCGCGCGTGGCCAGGACGACGCGCATGATGCTCGATACGGAGCCGTCGCACGTGTCCGACTGCTGGACGACGAGCACGAGCCCGTCCGGGCGCCAGCTGATGTCGCACGAGTGCACGCGGGGCACGGCCACGGGCTTGGCCCCGGGCTTCGGCAGGTCGTTGCTCATCGTGAGCAGCTCGAGGTGGAAGAACGGCGTGCCCCAGTTCGCGCTCACCGCGAGCGTCGTGCCGTCGGGCGACCAGCTCGCGTAGAGCGCGCCCTCGGCCGCGGTGTGCGAGTGCATGTCGTCGGTGATCGGCCCGCGGTAGTTCCAGTTCGCCGGCACGGCCGAGTTGGGGGTCGCCGAGGTGAAGAGGGCGACCTCGGTCTGGTTCGCGTCCTTCGGATCCGACTGCAGGATGACCGAGATCGCGTGACCGTCGGGGGCCCAGGAGGGGCGCGCGACGCTGAGCGCAGGGGTGCGCACGCAGACGGGGATGCGGCCGGTCGAGGAGATGCGCTTGAAGCACAGGCGGAAGTCCGTCGGCGTCTTGGCGGACGCGCGCACGAAGGCGATCACGCGACCGTTCGGCGAGACCGACGGGCGCTTGTCGACGAAGCCGTCGCCGGTCAGCTGGCGCGCCGTCTGCGGCTTGGCGGGGTTGACGACCCAGATCGACGAGGTGTTGTCGGCGGGGTTGCGCTGGACATAGGCGATCAGGTCGCCGGTGCGGTTCCAGGCCGGCTCCTCGTCGCTCGCTCCGCTCGTCGCGATCGGCTGGCCGCTCAGCTTGCCCTGGTCGGTCATGACGAAGATCTTGCCGCCGCGCGAGAACGCGATCGGCGGCGGCGGGCCCTGCGAGATCATCAGGACGACCTTCTGCCCGGGCTGGAGCTTGGTGCCCTGCGGCGGGTCGGCGCCGACGACCTTGCCGGCCGCCACGGTGTCGCTGTAGACGAGCTGCTGGGTCGTCTTGACGCCCGAGCTGAGCAGGTTGATGGCCGCTCCCGCGGCGAGCCCCGCGAGCGCCGGCATCACGACCGGGGTCGACGGCGTCTGGCCCGTGCTCCCCGCGCCGCCCGTCGTCGCGGCCCCGCCCGTCGTGGCCGTCGTCGCCGTCGTGTCGGTCGTGGCCGTCCCGGTGGTCGCGGTCGTATCCGTGGTCGTGGCGGGCGTCGCGGTCGCCGGGTCGATGGCGAGGTCCACGCCGCTCCCCTTGGCCGCCTTCGTGCCGGGGTCGGGGGTCTGGTGGGCGATGATGGCCGTCGCCGGATCGTCGAATTTCGGCTCGTAGAGCCCGACCTGGAGGCCGTGGCTGCGCAGCCGGTTGTCGGCGGCCTGGAAGGTGAGCCCGACGACCGTGGGCACCGTGACCTTGCTGCTGCCCACGGCGATGAGCACGATCACCTCCTTGCCCTTGCCGATCGACTTGCCGGCGGCCGGAATGGTGTCGAGGATCGTTCCGGGAGGCGCCTTCGAGGTCTCCTGTGGCTGCTGCTGACCGAGCTTGAGGCCTGCGTCGGAGAGCTTCTGCTGCGCCACGAACAGCTTCGTGCCCGCGAGGTTGGGAACGGTCGTGTTGTTCGGCCGCAGCGCATAGATGGCGATGCCGGCAGCGATCAGGATCGGGACGATCGGGAGCACCCACGCGGGGATCCACGGGCGCTGCCGGAAGACGCCGGCCTGCGGCCGGGCCGCGACCTCGCTGCCGACGGCCTGGGCCGTGACGCTGAAGCGGCGTTCCTTGGTGCGCCCGAAGATCATCTGGCTGGGCGGGCGCACGCGGAAGGGCGTGCCGTCGCGCCGGCCCGGGGCGGCGCTCAGCTGCTGCTTGTCGAAGTCGAAGCGGCAGGCGCTCTCGTTGTCGAGCGCGGCGACTGCGATGTCGATCGGGGCGTTGGCGACGTTGCGGACCGCGATCGCGAACTCGGCGCCTCGGCGCCCCGTGGCGATCTCGGGGCGCAGCTCGCTCTCGAGCTCCGCGTAGGGCTCGAGCGTGACGGTCGCGGTCGCCGCGCCGGCGTCCTCCCCCCGCGCACGCGAGACGGCGACGATCTCGATCGGCCAGGCGCGCGCCTCGGCCTCGGGGCTGCGCGGCGGGTGCAGCCGCAGCGTCGCCTCGCCCTCGTAGGAGCCGCCGGGCGCGCCGTACGGGACGAGGTAGACCGTCGGCGGTGAGAGCGTCGACCACTCCGCGGGCATGCCGCGGACCTCGAGGTCGTAGTTGTCGACGATGCCGCTCTGGTTGCGCACGTTGACCGTGAGCACGGCCTGTGATCCCGGCGCGAGCGTGAGCGCGACGGGTGCGTCGGCGGCCTCGTCGTCGGGCTTGCGCACCGTCACGATCACGCTGTCGGCGACCTTGGTGGGCACGCCGGTCAGGACGGGCTTGTCCTCCTCCTTCTCCTGCTCGGGCGCCGGGCCGCGCACCGAGGCCACGTGCACCGTGGGATCCCAGCGGGTGTAAGCACCGCACTGCGGGCAGAAATCGAGCGCTTCGGGGTTCGCGAAGCCACAGCTGGCGCAGGCGCTCATTCGGGCTTCTTCCTCGCCGCGGCGGCCTTGACGCGCAGGCGGTAGGCGACATGCAGCGGCTTCTGCTCCTCGATCACGCGCGCCACCACGGCCTGGCGCGAGGCCGGGATCGGCGTGTCGCAGTAGACGATGAAGCGGTTCGAGGCCGGCGCGGGCTCCGAGGAGGCATCGCGCGTGAAGACCACGCCACCCTCGTCCTCGATGCGCAGCGGCAGATCGGGAAAGGTCAGCCGCAGCGCCATCTCGAGTCCCCGGCGCGTCCCGCGCCAGCGCGTCGCCTCGGCCGATTGCAGCACGAGCTCGCGCCGCGTGGCGTCGTCCATCGATTCGTCCAGCTCGATGCCCAGCCACGCGGCCAGTACCTCGACCATGTCGCTCGGGGCCAGGCGCGGGTCGACGTAGGCCGGGAGGGCGTCGATCACCGTCACGATGGGGTCGAGCACGCTCTCGAGGGCCCCGACGAAGCGCATCGCAAAGTCGTTCTCGCGGAACACCGCGGGTAGCGACCCGCGCATGTAGGCGCGAGCGGAGGCCGATGGCGGGGCGGGTGCCCGCGGGCCTTCGGGCCGGGCCTCGATGTTGAAGCGGCGGCGGCGGGTGGCGAACGTCGTCGCCCGGGTGGGGAGGGGCGGCACCGTCAGGTCCCCAGATGCTCGGCCTTGACGACGTGGCGGGCGGAGGCGATCAGCTCGTCGGGCTCCAGCGGCAGGAAGCTCCCCATGGCCTGCGACTGCTGCTCGCCGGTGACGACGTCGGTCTCGTACACCCGCAGGATCTTGACGAAGTCGACGCCCTCCACGGCGTGCACGATGCCGTACAGCTCGCCCTGGTTGAGCGCGCGGCCGAACTCCCAGCCGGTGCCGATGCCGTCCAGCGAGCCCCCGACGAGCGGGTTGAGGTAGGCGTAGAGCGCCTGGGCGACATCGGCCTCGACGCGTGCGAGATCGGCGCGGCGCGCGGCCTGGACGTTGACGACCACGCTGACGCCGCGGTAGCGCGCGGGCCGCAACTCGACCGTCGTGCCGACCAGGCGGCGCTCGTCCAGGTACTCGGCGATCTCGCGCATCAGCTCGTCGTCGGGGATCAGCTCGTGGGCCTCGAGCAGCCGGTCGGCGGGCGTGATGCCGGGCACGATGCAGACCGGGATGCTGCCGTCCTTGACCGGTAGGCAGAGCGCGCGCGCGACCCGCGGCGAGGCCTCGCCGCAGAGGAACTCGAAGTCCTGCGCGGTCACGGCGCGGTAGCGAGTCCGCAGCTCCATGGCTGCGCGCACGCGCGTGCTCTCGATCGTCTCGAGGTCGACGCCGCCCGTCGCGCCGACCGGGTTGGTGACCGAGACGACACCCGGGATCGCCGACTTGAGCACGCTCAGCGTGCCGGCGGTGACGTTGCCGCGGCGGCCGCCGCCGTCGCGATAGCCGGTCATGCGCAGCAGCGCGCGCGCCGGCGGCACCTGTCCGTACTGCCGCCAGTTGCCGTCCGGCGAGCGCACGGCAGGGCCGAGCACGACGGTGCCATCCGCCGCATCGAGCACGTAGTGGCGATCGTTCGGCCCGCTCTCGGCGAACGACTCGCGCTGCTCCCAGGCCTGCCACTCCTCGCCGTCCCCGAACTCGAGTACCTCGAGGTGCTCGGCCGGCGTCGGCTCCAGCACGGGCGCATAGAGCAGGTCGAAGCGCTGGGCGGGGGAGCCGTCGCTCTCGCCGAGCAGCTCCGACTGGTGCCGCGCCGAGTGCGCGGCGGGGATGACCGCGCCGATCGGGCCCGCCGTGATGGCGTAGATCTCCGGGGCGTGGGTGAAGCCGGCGCTGGTGGCGCCCGAGCGCGTGACACCGTCGAGGCGGCAGCGCACCCAGTAGGCCCGCTGCCCCGCGATCGTGCTCGGGGAGTGGCGCGAGGGCAGCTGCAGCTCGATCGCGCCCGAGCCGTAGTTGAAGCCGCCGGTGAGGTCGGAGAGCACGCTCGCCTCGCTCCACCCGGTCTCCGACGCCTCGTCCGAGACCTCGAAGCGGAGCGGCGGATCCTCGGGGTCGACACCGGCACCGCGGGCCTGCGAGCAGTCGACGTCGATGCGCACGAGCAGGCGCGCGAGGGAGGTGTCGAAGCCCAGGTAGAGCGCGTTTCCGACCTTCGGCGGCTGGTCGAAGGCGAGCTGGTCGCCGCCCTTCGGCCGCGCCACGCCCGCTGCCACGCCGATGTTCTTGGGCGCCCCGGCACGCTCGACGAGGTAGGCCATCGGGCGCGCCGGCGGGATCGTGAAGTCGTAGCTCGTCTGGAACACGATCGACTCGTCGCTCGCGGTGCGGATCGTGCCGATCTCGGTCGTGCCCGCCGGGATCTCGATCGGCTCGACCGCGGGCGCCGAGAGGCGGAAGCGCACCTCCGTGGTGGCGGCGACCGGCTCCGCGACCTGGATCCCGAGCAGCTCGAGCAGCGACAGGTGGAGCTTGTCCGGCACGCGGTTCAGCCGGTAGCCGAGCATCTCGGTCATCCACGCGAACAGCTCGATCAGCGTGATGCCCGGATCCGAGACGTTGTGCTCGGTCCACTCGGGGCACGCCAGGCCCGCGCGCATGCGGGCCTCGTTGACGAGATCCTGGAAGCGCCGGTCGTCGAGCTCGATCTGCGGGATGCTCACTCGGACCCCGCGGGGATGAGATAGAACGGATACACGAGATTGCGGATGTCGCTCGTCGCCCGCAGCGAGTAGGTGATCTCGATCACGAGCCTGCCCAGCTCGGCTTCCGAGGTGTCGAAGTCGATGTCGACGACGTCGATGCGGGGCTCCCAGCGGTCGAGGGCGACCCGGATCTCGTAGTCGATCCGGCCGAGCGTGTACGAGTCGATGGACTCGAACACGTAATCGTGGATGCCGCAGCCGAACTCCGGCCGCATCGGGCGCTCGCCCGGCGCCGTGCCGACGATCAGGCGGATCGCCTCGTCGACGTCGTCGTGCGAGCGCGAGAGCGCGAGGCCGCCGCGGGCGTCCACGCGCAGCGGGAAGGCGATGCCGGCTCCGACCAGGTTGTCCGTCATCCGAGCTGCACCATCCCGCTGACCTTGACCGTCGTCCCCTCGATCGAGATGGACTGGCCCTTGATCGTGATCGACTGGCCCTGGACGGAGACCTCACCGGTGGCGTTCTGCTTGAGCGAGCCGTCCGTCGTGATCGTCATGTCGCCCGTGCTCTCGAGCTTGAGCGTGTCCTTGCCCGAGATCTCGATCGCCTTGTCGGCCTTCATCACGATCTGCTGCTCGGTGTGGAGCGCGTAGGAGCCGTCGGTGTGCGCGAGGTCGCCCGGCGTGTCGGTCCCGTTCCAGAGCGATCCGAGGATGTACGGGTGCTGCAGGTCGCCGTGCTCGAACGCGACGAGTACCTCGTCGCCGGCCTGCGGCAGCATCAGCTGGCCGCGGCCGTTGCCCGCGCCCGGAGCCGCCATGCGCGCCCACCAGCCCTCGAGCTTGTCGTCCAGCGCGGGGTACTTGATGCGCACGCGCCCCAGGTTCTCGGGATCCTCGTTCTGGGTCACGAGGCCGACGACGACCGACGTGCCGAACGTGCGCTTGGGCGACGGGTTGACGAGATCGACCAGCGTCCGCGGCGCGCGCCCGCTGATCGTGAAGTGCGTCTGGTACCCGGTCGTGCCCCGGAACAGGTGGCGCGTCGAGGCGAGCACGTACTCGCCCTTGAAGCGATCGCCGATGCCGTCGATCGAGACCACGGTGCCGGAGCGCAGCCGCGGGTCGCCCCGCGTCGTGCCCTCGGCCTCGAGGTAGGCGTTGCCGAGTTGCGCGAGCACGCTCTTCGCGAGCGCGTCGCCCTCCTCGGGGGAGGTCACGGGACGGTCGCTGACCGTCAGCGTGCCGCCGCCGAGCGCCTTGCGGACGGACGATCGCTCCACCCCGATCTTGCTCGTCCCGGCCTCGTCCTTGGCAACCGAGTCGACCGCCTTCTTCTGCTTGGGATCCCAGCTCCGTACGACGACCTCGTCGAACTGCTGAACCCCTGTCACGCGCGGCCGGAAGGTCGTCAGGCCCTCGCCCCAGCGCAGCGAGACCGTCGCGCTCTTGGAGTCGGCCGCGCGCAGGTGCAGGGTGCGCTTCTCGACCACGAGCTCGCAGTCGATGCGGCGCGCGAGCCGCCAGAGGAAGTCCCAGTCGGTCTCGTTGCTCTGCTGCACGAAGTCGAGCACGCCGCCGCCCTGGGCGATCTCGCCGGTCTGGAATCCGGAGCGCGAGGCGACGGTCTTCGCGATGTCGCCGACGGTCACGTTCTGGTAGGTGCTCGACACCGACGAGCGGTGGAGCGCGTGCGAGTAGTCGTAGCCGCGCGCGGCCAGCATGATGTGGCCGACCGTGAACTCGGGCTCGACCGTCAGCACCTGCCCGACGATCAGCGACGTCATGGCGCCGCCGTCGGGGGAGGCGAACTTGACCTCCACCTCCGCGCCGAGCTTGAACGGGCTCTTGTCCATGTTCTCGAGCCCCGGATCGGAGATGAGTACCGCGAACGAGTCCGGTAGCTGCGCGTGATGGTCGACGCGCACCTCGGTGATGCGCCCGGCGAGCGTCGCATCGAGCGGAGCCCCGCCGACGAGCACCTCGACGCCGGAGATCACGTGTCCACCTGCGGCACGGAGATCACGCGGCCGCGCCGCAGCGCGAGCGGATCGTCGATCCCGTTGGCCTCGGCGATCGCGCGCCAGCGCGTCGGGTCGCCGTAGGAGGCGTAGGCGATCGACGGCAGCGAGTCGCCGTCGCGCACGGTGTGCGAGCGGAGGTCGACGCGGCCGCGGGTGGTCGGGTTCTGGGCCTTCTTGTTGTTGCCGGCCGACGCCTTCTCGACCGCCTTCTCGACCTGCGTCAGCGAGAGCTTCGCCGATGCGCGGATAGGTGTGCCATCAGGACGGAACAGTGTGTACTGCACCGAGAGCGAATCGATGACGGCGGGGAACGTCCATGTCCGGCCCCAGTGGAACTCGACCGTCGGCGGGCGCTTCTTCTTCTCCTGCTTGAACTTCGTGTTCGCCTCGAGCAGCGCGAAGAGCTTCTCGGTGATGTCGCGCACGTCGCCGCCGGCCTCGTCGGTCGCGTCGAAGAAGAGGTCCAGTGAGAGCTTGCGCGGCTCGCCGCCGCCGTACTGGAGGTTCGGGATCGACGAGCTGTTGGCCTTCTTCGTCCAGCTCGAGGTCTTCGAGATCGAATACTCCTTGGGGTTGAACAGGCACGTGATCGGGGTGCCCTCGTTCTCGATCTTGAGGTACGCCTGCTCGAAGCCGTCGGGACGAGTGGGAGCCATCAGCCGCTCTCCTTGAAGCCGTGGTGGGCGATCTCGAGCGTCTCGGTCGCGGCGTTCGCCGACGCCGCGTTGAGCGCGGGGCCCTGCCACTTGACGGGGAACGCGGCCAGGAACTGCCAGCTGCGCACCGTCTTGCCGTCCGGGCCGAGCAGCTCGACGCTGATGTCCTTGCGCTCGGCGTGGTCCTGGCACTGCAGGAACCAGGCGAGCAGGTTGTCCTCGTAGGTCACGCCGCGCTTGAGCACCAGGTTCTGGTGCTTTGCTCGTCCGCGGAACTTGTGGGCGTGGTCGTTCAGCCCGCCTTCCTCGTAGGTGAAGACGTCCCACTCGACCACGAGGCCGGTGCACTCCGTGAACCAGCCGATCTGCCGCCCCGCGACGTCGCCGAGGGAGACCCTGAAGTGCAGCTCGCCGACGGGATCGGGTGTGCGCGCGGCGGTGCTCTTGGAGGTGCCGCGGTTGCTCGGGCCGGCAGGCCCGGAAGGCTTCGACGGTATCGCGGGAGCAGCGGCGGCGCTCGGGAGGCTCGGGGCGCCCGAGGCGCTCGACGGCAGGGAGGGCGCGCCCGGGAGCGAGATGTCGATGCTGGCGTCGCCGCGCGCGCTCACGGCAGCCGTCCGATCAGATCGCCCATGCGCTCGCGCTCGACGAGCAGGTCGCGCCGCAGCCGGTCGACGACGTACTCGTAGGTGTCCTCGAGCGTCGGCGCGGGCGCGCCTCCGGGCGCCGGCGCCGCGGCGGCGTGAGCGGGAGCGGCTGCCGGCGTGGGCTGCGGCGGCGCCGGCGCGGATTCGGCATCGGACACCTCGGGCGCACGTGCCAGCGCCGGCGCCGTGGCGGTAGCGCTGCTCGCGGAGGGGAGCGAGACGCTCACGCTGCCGTCGGCCTGGGGCACGAGCGGGAGGCCGAGCGCACGCGCGAGGCGCGCTCCCGAGCTGCCGGGCGCGCCCGGGGCAGTGGTCTCGGCCGGCGCCGGGCGCACGCGGCGCTCGGCGCGCAGCAGCGGGCGGGCCGGTGCGGGGGCACGCGCTGCGGTGGCCGTGACCGGCCTGAGGCGTGCGGTCGCGGTCGCCGCTGCAGGGGTGAGCGCCGCAGGCGCCGTCGGCGGGGATGCCGGCGGCTCGCCGGGCGCGTCCGGGACGGCATCGCCGGAGAAGGGCTGCTGCGCTGCGGTGGGAGCGTCGCCGGCGGCGACGCGCGCGAGCGTCGCGGGCGCGCTGCCCGCGCCCGATGGCGCAGGGTTTGCGGACAGCGGTGCGGGTCCGGCTGCGATCGAGATGGAGGCCGAAGCCGGCCGGCCGGCCGAGGCGGCGGTCACGGGCATGTCCGCCGACGGGACGGCCGCCGCACGTGCCACCCCCGGTGAGGGCGCCGCGCCGGCCGGGAACTCGGGCGCCGAGGGCGCGTCCACCGCGGGGGCCGGGTGGGCGGCCGCGCCCGCGACCGGCGCCGGCCCGTCCTGCGCGCTCGACGCCGGCGTGGCCGGTCCGCCCGGGACGCGCGGGGTGTCGCCGGGCAGAGACGGCGCGTCGCCGGACGGCGCGCTGGGCTGCCCGGCGGCCGGCGCGTCGCCGGTTTCGAGCTCCGACTCGAGTTCGAGTTCCGCCCCCGAGGGCCCCGCGGCCGCCTGCGGATCCGCTGCCACCCGGGCGATCGCCGCAGTCGCCGGCGCGTGCGCGGCGGGCGCG
>CAZYYP010000063.1:0-15746 GCA_964651695.1 uncultured Gaiellales bacterium
GCACGCTGCTCTTCCGCCAGTACATCTCGCAGATGCCCGAGGAGCTCTTCGACGCCGCGCGCATCGACGGCGCCAACTGGTGGCGGATCCTGCGCACCATCGTGCTGCCGCTGGCGCGTCCGGCAACCGCGGCCTACGTCGCGATCTCCGTGCTGACCGCGTGGAACATGTACCTCTGGCCGCTCGTCGCGGCCGAGGGCGGCTCGCTTCAGGTGCTGACCCAGACGCTCGCCGTGATCGGCACGAGCGGGCAGGGGCAGATCACGCCGCAGAACGTGATCTTCGCCTCCGTCGTGATCGTGACGCTGCCGATGCTGATCGTGTTCCTGGCGGTGCAGCCCGCGTTCGTCAGAGGCCTCACGGGCTCGGGCGTCGAGTGAGCAATCCCGCGACCAACGGCTTCGCGGGCGCGTCGGCCGTCGTGACCGGAGCCGGCCAGGGCATCGGCGCCGCGATCGCGAGGGGCCTCGCCGCCAAGGGCACGCACGTCGTTCTGAGCGGACGACGGCCCGCGACGCTCGCGGCGGTTCGCGACGCCATCAGGGCGGATGGCGGCTCGGCCGAGGTCTGCGCGGGCGACGTCACCGATCCCGCGCACCTCGACGCCCTCATGGCCATCGCCGCGGGGTCGCGCGGGGTGCTCGACATCCTCATCAACAACGCCGGCATCGCAGGCCCCACGGCGCCGCTTGCGGATCTCACGCTCGAGGACTGGAACGAGACGATCGCGGTCAACCTGACCGGCGTGTTCCTGGCCTGCAAGGCTGCGCTGCCGTTTCTCAAGCGGGCCGATCACGGCAAGATCGTCAACATCGGCTCGGTCACGGGCAAGCAGCCGCTGGCCAATCGCTCGGCCTATGCCGCGGCGAAGCTCGGGATCGTCGGCCTGACGCGAACGCTCGCGCTCGAGGTGGGGCCGGAGGACATCAGCGTCAACCTCATCTCCCCCTGGCTCGTCGAGGGCGCGCGACTCGGCGAGGTCATCTCGTCGATGTCGAAGGAGCGCGGCCTCACGGCCGAGCAACTGCGCGCCGAGATGACCGAGGGCACGGCCTTCAAGCGGACCGTCCGTGAATCCGACGTCGTGGAGATGGTGCTGTTCCTGTGCTCGAGCGCCGCCGACAACCTCACGGGCCAGGACATCAACATCTCGGCCGGGGCGGTCATGTACTGATGCAACGCGTGTCCGGGCCGAGCCGACGAGCGCGCGCAGGAGGTGCGTAGTGGGGCAGGTCTCGATCGGGCTCGTGGGGTGCGGCGGCATGGGCCGGCGGCACCTTTCGGCCTACCGCGCGCTGCGCGCAGCGGGCGCAGCCTCGTGCGAGGTCGCAGCCGTGTGCGATCCCCGCCGCGCAGTTGCCGAGGAGGCGGCGGACTTCACCGCGACGTTCCAGGACTCGCGACCCGCGGTGTTCTCCGATCACGAGGCCCTGATCGCGAGCGGCGCCGTCGAGGCGCTCGACATCGTGACCGACCCCGCGGCGCATCACGTGATCGGCGTGCCGGCGCTCGCAGCCGGCCTGCACGTGATCTGCGAGAAGCCGCTCGGGCTCACCGTCCGCGCCTGCCGCGCGCTGGTCGAGGCCGCCGCGCGATCGGGCGCGGTGCTCGCGACGGCCGAGAACTACCGCAGGGATCCGCCCAACCGGCTGGCGCGCGCGGTGCTCGACGCCGGGCTCCTCGGTCACGTCCATCTGATGATCCAGGCGAACATCGGCGGGGACGATCGCGTCATCCTCAGTCCCTGGCGCCACGTCCATGAGTCCGGTTCCATCGCGCTGGACATGGGCGTGCACTACACGGACATCTTCGCCTACTTCCTGGGCGCGCTCGAACGCGTCTCCGGATCGGCGTTCATCGCGGAGCCGTTCCGCATCGCGGAGCCTGGGACGGCGTTCGCCGAGGGCATCGAGGAGGTCTCGCCGGGCGTCATGCGCGCGACGGGCGACGACTCGCTCGTCGCTCTCTATCAGGCGGCTTCGGGCGCCTCGATCCAGCTCGCGTACATCCCGTCGGGCCCCGGCCGTCAGTGGCTGCAGCGGAGCGTCCACGGCAGCGCGGGGTCGATGAGCGTGCCGCCCGACCGCACGGGTGGCGCAGTCGTCGTCCAACTCGGTGAGCGCACGCTCAGCGGCGCGGAGCTGCGACGCGAACTCGGTGGCTTCGAGCTCGACGGGGTGTCCGCCTCGTTCTTCGGACCGGCGGGCACCGACTACGAGCTTCCCTTCGCCGAGGTCGATGCGGCGACGATCGCGATCGAGCTCGACGATTTCGCCGCGGCGATCGCGAGCCGGAGGGCGCCCGAGGTCGATGGTCTCGGGGGTCTGCTCGCCGTGGCGGCGGTCTGGGCCGTCGCGGAATCCCGTCTGCGATCGGGCGCGGTGCAGATCGCCGACGTCGCCGACGGCACGCTGGCCACTGCGCAGCAGCAGGTGGACGCCTCCATCGGACTGCTGCCCGAATCGAGTGGAGAACGCCCATGAATGCAGGCTTCGCCGAGTTTCTCGAGCCGCCCTTCAAGCAGTGCGCGCTGATCGTGCGCGACCTGGACGAGGCTGTCCGGCGCTGGACGGAAACGCTCGCCATCGGCCCCTGGACCGGCTACCGCCTGGAGGCACCGCGACTGAAGGAGATGCGCTACCACGGCGCCGAGGCGGAGTTCTCGTTCCGCCACGCGTTCGCGTGGCAGGGCGAGCTGCAGTTCGAGTTGATTCAGCCGCTCACGGGTGCGAGCATTTTCAGCGACCATCTCGCCATGCACGGCGAAGGGCTGCATCACCTCGGCAAGTACGTCCCGGACCATGCCGAGGCGGTTGCACAGGCGCTCGCGTCGGGATTCGAGCCGCTGCAGAGCGCGCGTGGGTTCGGGGCCGAGGGCGACGGCGCGTTCGCGTACTTCCAGCACCCGGGCGTCGCGCTGATCATCGAGCTGATCGAGGCGCCGCGTGTGCGCATCGAGCCCGAGTTCGTCTTCCCGCCGATCGGCGGCTGAGGGCGTGAAGCCTCCGCTGCGGATCGAATCGGTCGAGGCCATCCCGGCGGGCGGCGCCTGCTACGTGCGGGTCGTCGCCGATGACGGCAGCTCGGGCGTGGGCGAGTCGACGTTCTTCGGCTGGCCCACGGCGGTCGCGGAGATCGTGCGCTCGTTCGAGCCGTATCTGAAGGGGCGCGACGCGCTCGCGGTGGAGGACCACTGGCTCGCGCTCTACCGCGCACTCAGCTTCCGTGGAATGGCAGTGACCAGTGCCATCGGCGCGGTCGACCAGGCCCTCTGGGACATCCGGGGCAAGTACTTCGGCGTGCCCGTCTGGCAGCTGCTCGGCGGCGCGGCGCGGCGCTCGGTGCGCGCGATCCGGGTCGTCGAAACCGGCACGCTCGATCAGGTGGTGGCGGCTGCGCGGCACGCGGTCGACGTCGAGGGCTACACCGCCCTCAAGATCCTGCTCTTCCAGCAGGACCACCACGTCATGCGGCAGGCCGCGCGCATCGGCGATCTCGTCGCCCGCTTCGCGGCGGTCAGGGAGACCGTCGGCTGGCAGATCGATCTCGGCGTCGAGTTGCACCGCAACATGAACGCCGGCGACGCGCTCATGCTCAGCGATGAGATCGCGCGTCTGCGGCCGCTCTTCGTGGAGGACCCGATCCCGCCCGACAGCGTGGCCGCGCTGCGCGCGTTCGCGGCCAGGGCGCGCGTGCCCGTGGCCGCCGGCGAGCGCACGACGACGATCTGGGAGTTCGCCGAGTACCTCGAGCGACCGGGCGTCGCCTACATCAAGCCCGATGTCGGGATCGCGGGTGGCATCACGCACGTCAGGAAGATCTGCGCGCTCGCCGAGGCGTTCCACGCGGGAGTCCTTCCGCACGCGGTTCCGTCCGGCCCCGTCGCGGTCGCCGCGCACGTCCAGCTCGGGATGTCCGTCCCCAACTGGGAGCTCCAGGAGCACGTGCCGCAGAACGAGCCTCGCTGGACGGATCTCGTCGACCGGGTGGTCGAGGTCCGCGACGGCTATCTGATCGCGCCGGATCGTCCCGGGCTCGGCATCGCGCTCGACGATGCCGGCCTCGCCCGGCACCCCCCGCTGGTCGCCGATGCGTCGAACACGCCACGGGGCGAGGACGGCTCGGTGTCGATCCGATGACGCCGCACCGCGCGCGGCCGCTCGACGGGCGGCGCTGGCGCGTCGGCCTGGCATGCAACGCGGATGTCCGCCGGCGCTACATCGACGACGCGGACATCGCGCTGCTCGAGCACACGGCGGACTTCACCCACCGGCTGTTCTCGCTGTCCTCCGGGCTGGGAGGCCCGGCGCCGCGCGAGGCGCTCGCCGAGTCGGATCTCGCACGCTTCGCCGGCGACCTCGACGTGCTGATCGTCTGCCACGGCTCCCCCTACGTCAGCGCCGCGGTGCTCGAGCGCGCGCCGCGTCTAGGCCTGCTCGGAGAGCTCGAGGGCGACCGCTTCGGCTACCGGATCGATGTCGCGGCCGCGCACGAGCGCGGCGTGCGCGTCGTCGACACCTCGCACGGCTCCTCCGGCCCGACGGCAGAATGGGCGCTCGCGCTGGCGCTGATCGGGCTGCGCAATGCCGGCGCCCTGTTCCGGCGGATCATCGCCCGCGAGCCGACGTACCTCCCGGCGGCCGAGCGGACGGGACCGGGGTACGACGGTGCGGAGCTGGCCGGCAAGCGCATCGGCATGGTCGGCTTCGGACACGTCGCGCGTCATCTCGTCGACCTGCTGCGCCCGTTCCAGACCGAGATCCGCGTGTTCGATCCGTTCGTCCCGCGAGAGCTCGCCGAGCCCTACGGCGTCGCGTTCGGCCCGCTCGCGGCCGTGCTCGACTCCGACGTCGTGTTCGTCCTCGTGCCGCAGACGCCGAGCACGGAGGGGATGCTCGGGACCTCCGAGCTCGAGCACCTCCGCGCGGGTTCGGTCATCGTCAATGTCTCGCGCGGCAAGGTCATCGACACTCCGGCCCTCCTGGCGCGCGTCGAGCGGGGGGACGTCATCGCGTGCCTCGACGTCTTCGATCCCGAGCCCATGCCACTCGATTCGCCGTTCGTCGACCTCCCCAACGTCTTCCTGAGCCCGCACGTCGCGGGTGTGACCGAGGAGAGTCGTCGCCGCTTCTTCGCGCTGATGGTGACGGAATGCCTGCGGTACTTCGACGGCCTCGAGCCGCTCGCCGAGCTGACGCCGGGCATCGTGCAGCTGCGTTCGTCGGGCGCGTCGCCCTGACGGCGGCGGGCTCAGGCGGCCGGCGTACGAGTCGCGAGCAGCCCCCGCAGCGTCTCGCCCAGCATGAGGCGCAGCTCGTGCGCGCTGAGGAACCCGCAGTGCTCGCGCAGCACCTCGAGCGACTGACGGTAGGTGCAGAACCTCGTCGACGCGGGAAAGTCCGAGCCCCAGCAGAATCTGCCCGGACCGTATGCGTCGAGGATCCGCGCGAAGACGCTCGTCACGTCGGGCCACGGGTAGTCCCATCCGCGCGGCGAGCAGTAGTGAAACCCCGCCGCTTTGAGGTAGATGCTGGGCACCTCGGCCGACTTGAGCACTGCTTCGAGGGCGTCGGGGTCGAAGTCGTCGCCTGCCCGCACGCCGCCGACGCTGTGGCAGAGGATCGGCACGGCCGGGTGTCTGCGTGCGATCTGCCGGAGGTCGGCGTGCCACGCGGGGCCCGCTCCAAGGCTCACGATCAGCCGCCGCTCCTCGGCGAGCTGGAAGACCGCCTCGGCCTCATCGCTGAGGAGCCAGCCGTCGTTCCGCTCCGCGGTGTAATGCGCGAGGCCGGCCAGGCCGAAGCGGTCGTCGAGGGCGCGCAGGCGCTCGGCGCTCCCGGGTGCGTGGTAGGTCTCGCTCCAGGTGCAGTCGAGATCGGCGACGACGTGGAGCCGGCTGGGGTGCCGAGCCTGTGCGAAGGCCACGTACTCGATGTTGTCGGCGTTGTTCTCGATCGCGGCGCAGACGACGAGCGCCTGCTCGACGCCGTGCATGTCCATCTCGTAGACGAGTTGCTCGACCGTTCCGCGGTGGTCCTCGTCGGGAACGAGCGGCGCATACGGCCAGCGCCGCCACGCGTGGCAATGGCAATCGAGCAGAGCCGGCTCACCGGCACCCGATTCGCGCTCTGCCATCGACCAAGAGTAGCTGTCAGGCGCCTCTCGGGCTGTAACGGTTCAATCGTGCGCGTGCGGTCGTCGACTGACGCTCGATCAGCTCGGGCTCGAAGCGGATGTCGCCGTGGCGATGGTGCGGATCGACCGTCTCTGCGATGAGCAGTTCCGCAGCCGCACGGCCGAGCTCGTACTTGGGCTGGCGGATCGAGGTCAGCGCGGGTGAGACCATCGCGGCGAAGTCCACGTCGTCGCACCCCACGACGCTCATGTCGCGCGGCACTCGCACGCGCCGCTCGGCGAGTGCCCGCAGCACGGCGAACGCAATCTGGTCGTTGAGGCAGATCACGGCGGTCGGGCGATCGGGAATCTCGAGGATCTGCTCGACGGCCGATTCGGCCTGCTCGAACGCGGTGATCGGATCGATCGTGTACTCGACGATGCTCACTGCAGGGTCGAGGCCGGCGAGCTTCGCCGCCCGGCGCACGCCTCGCCGGCGCTCTGCGCACTGCGAGAGACGGAGGGGGCCGTTGATGAACGCGATGCGACTGTGGCCCAACTCGAAGAGATGGCGCCCGGCGAGCTCGGCGCCCCGCGCATGATCCACGGACACCGAGCAGAGCTCGCCGTGGTTGCTCTTGCGGTCGAGCAGCACCACCAGCGTCCCTCGGTCCCGCAAGGTCTCGAGATGGCGGATGCTGCGCGTCGCGGGCGTGATGACGATGCCCTGCACGCGCTGCTCCTCGAGCAGGTGGAGGTAGCGCGCCTCCCGCTCGGGCGAGCCGTCGGTCGAGCAGACCACGACCGCGCAGCCCTGCTCGTGGACGGCGTCCTCGAGACCGCGGATCGTCTCGGTCGAGAAGGGGTTCGACGCGTCGAGCACCACGGCACCGAAACAGCGGCTGTGCCCGCCTCCCATCTGGTGCGCGGCCGAGCTGCGGACGAATCCGAGTCGCTCGATGACCTCGAGCACGCGCGCCTGGGTCTCCGGCGCAACGCGGTGGGGATGGTTGAGCACGTTGGACGCGGTACCGAGCGAGACGCCGGCCTGCTGGGCCACGTCGCGGATCGTGACGCGCTCGACGTTCTGCTGCCGGGCGGCGCCGACGGGCGCCGGCGAGTCGGGAGAACGCTTCGTAGTGTCCTTGCGACGCGGCGTCAACGCTCTCCTCACCGGGACTTGGGTATGCCACTCCTGGGACGCCCGACTAGCGCTGAGCCTCTCGGTGGTAAGGATAGCGGCGCGCCGCGAGGCGTCCCACCCGGTAGGAGGCGGGCTGCTTCCGAGAGCGAGCGCGGTCATCCGCGAGGGCTTCCGGCTGCCGCCGGGCGCCCTCGGGAGCCGCGATCAGGCGATGCGCAACCGGCGCGCCGCGACGGCGATGCCGTCGGCACGCGGGAGCAGGGCCGCCTGCAGCGCCGGGGCGGCCGGGATGCGCACGTCGGGCGTCCCCAGCCGCATCACGGGAGCGTCGAGCTCGGCGAAGAGGTGCTCGCCGATGTGCGCCGCGATCTCGGCGCCGAAGCCGCCCGTGAGGTTGGCTTCGTGGACGATCAGGACGCGCCCGCCGCAGGTTGCGACCGCCTCGGCGATCGCGTCGCGATCGAGCGGCGCGAGCCAGCGGAGGTCGAGGACTGCGGCATCGATTCCTTCTGCTCGCAGCGTGACCGCGGCTATCTCGGCTTCGAGACAGGTCGTGCCCCAGCTGATGATCGCGAGGTGGCGGCCGCGCCGCCGGAACACGGCCCCTCCGATCGGCGCAGGCGCGTCCGTGAGAGCGACCTCGCCGGTCGTCTGGTACAGGCTCCGTGCCTCGATGACGATGGTCGGGTCGGGGTCGTTGATCGCGGCGCGCAGCATGCTGTAGGCGTCATCGGGTCGTGACGGGATGCCGACCCTGAGACCGGGGATGTGGCTGAGGAGCGCCTCGAGACTCTGCGAGTGCTGGGCGCAGGAGCCCGGCGTCGCGCCCTGCTGTGTACGGACGACGATCGGGGCGGAGCGGGTTCCGCGCGTGATGTAGCGCACGTTGGCCGCCTGATTGACGAGTTGGTCGAGGGCGACCAGCATGAAGTCGCCCCACATGATCTCGACGACCGGACGCATGCCCCCGATCGCTGCGCCGATCGCCGAGCCGAGAATCGCGCTCTCCGAGATCGGCGTGTCGAAGACGCGCGTCTCGCCGAACTCCTTCTGGAGGCCGCGGGTGCAGCCGAAGATGCCGCCTGCGACGCCCACGTCCTCGCCGTAGACGAGCGTCTCGCGGCGTCCCGAGAGCTCGTCGTGGAGCGCGGTGTTGACGGCCTGCCAGAAGGGCATCTCCCGCGTCTCGCGGACATTCGGGGCGGCCGCGGCGGCGCGCGGCGCGGCCACGACGTGATCGCGGGCCGTCGCGGGGTCGGGGGCGGGCATCGCACGCACGGTCTCGACGAGCGCGTCGAGCTCGTCGGACACGGCGCTCTCGACCGCGTCGATGCCGTCCTCGGGCACACCCTGTCCCAGGAGGCGGTCGCGGAGGCGGGGCAGCGGGTCGCGCGTCGTCGCCTCGGCCTTGTCCTCGGCGCTTCGGTAGTGCTCGACGTCGCGGTTGTAGTGCGCCATCAGCCGGACGGTCTTGGCCTCGATCAGCGTGGGGCCCTGGCCGGCGCGCGCCCGCACGGCGGCCGTGGCGACCGCGGCGCGCACCGCCTCGGGGTCGTTCCCGTCGATCGTGACCCCGGGCATCCCGTACCCGGCCGCGCGCTCGGCGAGATCGACGAGCCTGGCGCCCGTGGAGATGGGGGTCATCTCCGACCAGCCGTTGTTCTCGAGCATGAAGATCACCGGCAGGTCCCGGACAGCGGCGAAGTTCAGCCCTTCGTGCGTGGCGCCCTGATTGATGGCCCCGTCGCCGATCGACACGATGCAGACGCGCCCGCTCCCGGTGAGCTTGGCAGCCATCGCGACGCCGGCGGCGATCGGCACACCGCCGCCGACGATCGAGTTCTCGCCGATGAAGTCGTAGGCCGGTGCCATCAGGTACGCGCTCCCGGCGCGCCCCCCGTTGATCCCGCCGGCGCGCTGGGCGATCTCCCCGAGCAGCTCCTCGAGCGGGATGCCCCACTCGATCGCCCAGCCGTGCCCGCGGTAGGTGGCCACCGCCTTGTCGCCGAGCTCGAGCGCGGCACGCGCTCCGACGGGGATGGCCTCCTGCCCGCCGCAGAAGTGCATCGAGCCGGCGATCGTGTCGGCGCCGAGCGCAAGACACCGCTCCTCGAAGCGCCGGATCGTGAGCATGCGCCGGTACAGGTCGAGCGCCGTCGATGGCGCGGCTGTCAACCCGGTGTGGCTCACCGGAGTCTCGCCCGAGCGGATGCGTGCGCCCGGCCCGCGGAACAGAGTTCTCGTCGTTGACCGGCGCGCATCGGCGATGTATAACGCTTTCATCAAGCGAGCGCAACTCTAATATTGTGAAAGTCGATTTCCCGGTCAGCGACGAGCCGGCGGTTCCCCGCCACCAGACCGTGCGCTCGGTCGTCAAGGCCACCCGGCTGCTCCTCTGCATCGCCGAGAGCGACGGACTGACCGCGGTCGAGGCAGCCGCGCACGTCGGCATCCCGATGGGCACGGCCTACCACCTGCTCAACACGCTGCTCGCCGAAGGCATGCTCACGCGAGACCCGGACCGCCGCTACAAGCTCGGGCCGAAGGTGGCTGCGCTCACCCTCGCCTACTCCAAGCGCGGCCCCTCGGAGCACGCGCTCGCGATCGTGCGCGAGCTGGCGGAATCGACCGGCGAGACGGCGTACCTGTCGGCCTGGCAGGACGGTGAGGTGGTCGCGCTGGCCGCGATCGAGGGGTCGAGCGCCGTGCGCGTGGGAAGGATCCACACCGAGCTACGCGGGCACGAGCACGCACGCGCGTCCGGCAAGATCATGCTCGCGAACCTCAGTCCGCCGGAGCTCGAGGCCTATCTGGCGACCCACGGTCTCGGAGCCCTCACGCCCACGACCATCGTCGCCGAAGCGCACCTCCGCGCACAGCTCCAGGCGAGCCAGCGGACGGGCGTCGCCTACGACGAGGCGGAGTTCACGCCCGGTGTCGGCTGCGTCTCCGCTCCCGTCCGGGAGGGTCAAGCCTGCGTGGCCTGCCTCACCATCTCGGCGCCGCTCGAGCGCCTGATCCTGAACCGCGCCCAGCTCACGGCCGCCGTCATCGACAGCGCGCGTCGCGCGTCGCACCCGTGACCGAGCGCGGCGGCGAGCTCGCATGATCGCCGGCGTCCTCCACTTCTCGTTCACCGTGAGCGACATCGAGCGCTCGGTCGAGTGGTACACCGGCGTCCTCGGCCTCGAGCTCGTCCACCGCCAGCGGCAGGACAACGCCTACACGCAGATGCTCGTCGGCATCCAGGGCGCGGTGCTCGACGTCGCGCAGTTCAAGGTGCCCGGCGTGTCCCCCGGCGCATCGACGCACATGCTCGAGCTGGTCGAGTATCTGACGCCGCACGGGCGTGACCTCGGGTCGCTCACGACGAATTCGGTCGGCTGCGCGCACCTCGCCCTGCTCGTGTCCGATCTGCCGGAGCGCTACGAGCGCATGCGCGCTCTCGGCGTCGAGTTCCGCAACCCGCCCGTCGAGATCACCGAAGGCGCGAACGCGGGCGGCCTGGCGTGTTACTTCCACGATCCGGACGGGATCACGCTCGAGCTGCTGCAGCCTTCGCCCGCGCGCCTGCTCGAGCTGGGGCTCGTCTCCTGACTCGCCCGCCGCTGCCTGTCTCGCTGCGGCGATGCGGAGGCGAACGCGCGGTTACGCAGAGGCCGGCTGCCGCCAATCAATGGCATGCGGGAGTCGGCCATCGTGTTCTCGGCCGGGATGATCTTGGGCAGCGTCGTGACGCTGCTCGTCGTCCTCGGCGTGCTCCCGTGATGGCCAGGAGGAGCCGCCGGCGTTCGCACTCAGCCGCGCCGTCAGGGTCGGCGTGAAGCGCGAGGACCGTCTAGCTGCCAGTTCTCGTCGCGGCCGGCCATCATCCTCGGGAGCGGTTCCCGACAACGCGAAGACTGACGTATGAGGCGCCCTCGCCGCCGCTCTCGAGTCGCCGCGCCGACACCGGGGCCGCGGTGGCCCACCACGGATCCGCGTCGCTGCCGCTAGCGGGCAGGTAGCGCGGGAAACTGCTCGCTGAGACCTCCAGGCGCAGCGCGTGTCCCGCCCGCACGCGGTAGCCGACGTGCCCGAGATCGATGTCGCCGCGGAGCTCCTCGGAGGACGCGGGGAGGCGAATCGCGCCCTCCGTGATCCGCCGTGCCCGCCCTGTCGGAAACACGTCGACGAGCTTCGCGACGAGGTGTGCCGGCGCATCGGTGCCGGCGACCTCGAGATGCGCCATGACGGGCCCGGCCAGGTCGAGCGGATCGAACACGTCGGATGTGAACGTGAGCACGTCGTCGCGAAGCTCGACCTCGCGTTCGTCGGGAAGCCAGAGCAGCGGGCTCCATGCGTCGACCACGCTCGGAACGAGGTTGCCCGGATCGTGAACCCAGCTCGCGGAACCCCGCGCAGAGTCGGGCTTCAAGGCAAGGGCGCCGCCCCCCGGGCCATGGGCGGCGCGAGCGAGATCGGTCAGGAAGAGGCGAAGCTCCCGGCTGCCCGGCGGAGGCCACTCGTCGGCTGTCCGCCACTCGTCGTTCGCCAGATGCCAGCGGATGCGGGGGACCGCGACGTGACGGTCGCGGAGGTGGCGATCGAAGAACTCGGCGATGGGCTCGAGCAGCGCGGGCAGCGCGCGTTCGATCCCCTCGGCCGTCATGGCGTAGGCGTCCTGCGGCGCGTCATCGGGCGCGAGCGTGTTCCCCATGTGGTCGAGGGAGCTCATGATCAGGTACTGCGCGTCGGAGTGGCTCGCCGCCGACTGGTAGTCGCGAATCTGGCCCTTCCGGAAGATGTCCCACCAGCCACCCCAGTGCAACGCCGGGAGCGACCGCCCGGAAAGCGGCGTCGGAAAGACGGCGGCCTGTCGCCAGTACGCGGCATCCGGTAGTTCGCGTATCCAGCGATCGAAGCTCTCCGAGCGCGTGCCGCCGGCGATCGCGGGAACGATGTCGGCGAGCGGGCGCGTCGTCCAATCGAGCTCGCCTTCGTAGAGCGAGCTGTCGAGCCACGCCTGACTCGCCCACTCGGCCATCGTCTCGAGGCAGAACACGCCCTGGTGGTACATCCAGTCGCGCGCGACCTCGGTGGTCGTGAGCCGCGGGACGATCGCGCGCAGCGCGGGGTGGCCAGACCCCTTGGCCGCCCACTGCGTGAAGCCGACGTACGACTCGCCGAACATGCCGACGATGCCATTCGACCATGGCTGCCGCTCGATCCACTCGAGCGTGTCGAACCCGTCTGAGGCCTCGTGGTGGAACGCGAGCGGATGGCCCTCCGAGCGGTTCTTTCCGCGCGTGTCCTGGATGACGACCGCGTAGCCGCGCGCGTTGAAGAAGCTCGCCGCAAGGCTCCAGAACCCGAACCAGCCGTTCTTGTCGTACGGCAGGCGAACCAGGACTGCGGGCAGCGCGCCTGGGTTTGGCGGAAGGTAGACGTCCGTCGCGAGGCGCACGCCGTCGCGCATCGCCACGAACGACTGATCCGCGCGCGGGTCGAGAGGCCCGAGTTCGGTGCGCGTCAAGATCGGAAGTGGCGGGCTCAAGCAATCGTCCAATCGGGTCTGAGGGCACTCATCCGGATGAGTGTAGGAGGGCCACCCGACGAGTTTGTTGCAATTTCATCACTCGCACCCTATTCTCCGCAATCGATTACGTAATCGATTGCACAGAGGGGCAGCCGGGCGGTGAAAGCTGCGGGTCGCAAGAGAGTGCGTCTGGTCGATGTCGCCAAGGTCGCGGGCGTCACGGTTCCGACCGTCTCGCGTGCTCTGCGCGATCGCCCCGAGATCCCGGAGAGCACGCGGGAGCGGATCCGCGAGGTCGCCGATCAGCTCGGCTATCAGCCGTCGACGGTGGCCCGGGCATTGCGCACCGGGCGCCACGCGACGCTCAGCCTCGTCCTGCCGGCACAGTCGGTGGGCTGGTGGCAGCCCGTGCTCGACGGCGTCATGGCCGAGGCCTCCCGTCACGACTATCGCGTCCTCATCCAGGTCGTCGGTCGCAGTGCGGACGCGCTCGGCGAGGCGCTCGAGGAAGCGGCCACCGCGCTCCCGGTCGACGGCGCCATCGTGATCTTCCAGGACGCGCTGACGATCGCCGACCCGGCGCTGGCAGGGCTGCCGATCGTGGCCTTCGACGACGTCAACGAGGTGCCCTACTGGCCCTCGGTCAGCACCGACAACGATCAGGGCGCCTACCTCGCGACGGAGCACATGCTCGAGTCGGGCCGGCGTCGCCTGGTTGCGATCGCGCCGCGCGTGACGGGCGCCTACGTCGGCCAGCGGCTGGCGGGCTTCCGGCGAGCGCTGAGCGACGCGGGACTCGATCCCGGCGAGGCGACCGTCCTCACCGTCGACGACGACTACTCGCCGGTCGCGCCGTATTCGGCCGAGCTCGACGCCCTGATCGCGCGCGGGGTGCCGTTCGACGGGGTCTTCGGTCTCCTCGACTTCGTGGCGTTCCCGGCGCTGCGCAGCCTGCATCGCGCCGGCTTCGACGTCCCGCGCGATGTCTCGGTGGTCGGCTTCGACGACGAGCGCGGGGCCGAGATCTCCGACCCGACGCTGACGAGCGTGCGGCAGCCCTATCCGCTGCTCGGAGCGCGCCTCGTGCAGCTGGCGATCGCCCAGATCACGGACGGCATGCTGCCGCCGAGTCGCGAGCTCGAGCCCGCCGAGCTGATCGTTCGCGACTCCTCGCGTGTCGAGGCGGCCGGCTGATGCTCTTCCTGCTGCGCCGCATCGGCTTCTACGCGATCACGACCTGGGCCGCGATCACGCTCAACTTCGTGATCCCGCGGCTGATGCCGGGCGATCCGGTGCAGGCGCTCTTCGCCCGCACCAAGACGACGGCGACGAAGGCCAACATCGATGCCTTCCGGGCGGCCTTCGGCGTCGACACCAAGCAGAGCCTGCTGACCCAGTACTGGCACTACCTGATCAACGTGCTGCACGGGCGGCTCGGGACGTCTGTCAGCTACTACCCCGCCGACGTCACGACGGTCATCCGCACGGCGCTGCCGTGGACGCTCGCGCTCGTCGGCACGGCCACGATCATCAGCTTCTTCGCGGGCTCGCTGCTCGGCGTGCTGGCCGCCTGGCGCCGCGGCACGTGGGTCGATCACCTGCTGCCGCTGACGGCGTTCTTCTCGGCCATGCCGTACTTCTGGCTCGGCTCGCTGACGATCCTGTTCTTCGGCGTCGACCTCGGCTGGTTCCCGCTCTCGGGCGCCTACGACGTCAGCCTGCCCGAGGCCTGGAACGCCGCCTTCATCCTCTCGGCGCTCAAGTACGGCGTCCTGCCCGCGGCCACGATCATCATCAGCTCGATCTCGGGCTGGCTGCTCGGCATGCGCAACGTGATGCTGGCGACGATCGCTGAGGACTACGTGCTCCTGGCCGAGGCCAAGGGTCTCTCGCCCCGTCGCGTGATCTTCAACTACGCCGCCAGGAACGCGCTCCTGCCGAACATCGCGAGCTTCGCTCTCTCGCTCGGATTCGTCGTCGGCGGAGCGATCCTGACCGAGATCGTCTTCTCCTACCCGGGCCTCGGCTACGTGCTGCTGCAGGCGGTCACGAACCAGGACTACCCGCTGATGCAGGGGCTCTTCCTGATCATCACGCTGATGGTGCTGCTGGCGAACCTGCTCGCCGACATCGCCTATGTCGCGCTCGATCCGCGCACGCGAGAGGCCGGCTGATGGGCGTCTTCCGCTCGCCGATGGCCAAGGCCGGGCTCGCGATCTTCGCGTTCTTCGTCTTCCTCGCGATCGCCGGGCCCTGGCTCGTCGGCGATCCGAGCGCCACCGATGGGCCGCTCAACGCGGCGCCTTCGAGCAGCCATCTGCTCGGCACCACCAACGTCGGCCAGGACGTCCTCACCCAGATCGTCGCCGGCACCCGCGACTCACTCGTGGTGGCGATCCTCGCCGCCGTCGTCGCGACGCTCGTCGCGATCGTGGTCGGCGTCTCGGGCGCCGCGCTCGGCGGCGTCTGGGACGAGATCCTCTCGCTGCTCACCAACGTGATGCTCGTCATCCCGACCCTGCCGCTCGTGGTCGTCATGGCCGGCTACCTGAAGAGCTCGGGCACGCTCGTCGTCGCGATCGTGATCGCGGCCACGGGGTGGTCGTGGTCGGCGCGCATCTACCGCGTGCAGACGCTCTCGCTGCGGCGTCGCGACTTCGTCCTCGCGGCGCGGGCGAGTGGCGAGGGCCGGACTCGCATCATCGGCTCCGAGATCCTGCCGCATCTCATCCCGCTGGTCGCGGCGCAGTTCCTCGGCGTCGTGCTCTACGCGATCATGACCCAGGCCGGCCTGGCGTTCCTGGGCATCGGATCGGTCAACGACTGGACGTGGGGGACGATGCTCTACTGGGCGACGAGCGCCCAGGCGTTCCAGCTCTCGTACTGGTGGTGGTTCATCCCGCCGGGGCTCTGCATCGCGCTCTTCGGGACGTCCCTCGTCCTGCTCAACTTCGCGATCGACGGCTACGC
>CAZYYP010000064.1:0-15691 GCA_964651695.1 uncultured Gaiellales bacterium
ACCCCAAACGTGCACGCTCGAGACACCCGAGGAGCCGCTCCAACCCGGCAGACGTAGCCGGTAACACCACGAGCACCTCTTCGTGCCGCTACATCGACGGCTCCCCCGGCTGAGCTCCTCGTGCGGCTATGCAAGCCCGCGAAAGCTACGCGAGGCAGAGGGTCCGGTTATTAAGCAGATCGCCCTTGTTCGTTATTAAGGACGGATGATCCCGGTGCGTATTTGCGAGCGCGAACATCAAAGACGCGCGTCCGCACGGTAGCGCGGCTTCGTGCGCGGCTTCTTCGAGCGTTCGTCTGCGGATTCAGGCGGTCTCGCGCGGATGACGGTGACGTCCCCGAAAAGCAGGAAAGGCCCGCCTGAGCGGGCCTTTCCTGTACCAATGGGAGCGGTTGGATTCGAACCAACGTAGCTTACGCAACGGGTTTACAGCCCGTCCCCTTTAGCCACTCGGGCACACTCCCAGCGCACACGAACGTCGCTGCGAACGCGCGCTGAGTCTAGCGAAGACGCGTCGATCAGCCCATCGTGCCGCGGAGGCTCTGGGCCTCCGGCAGCGTCTCGAGCTTCTTGAGCGTGTTGTTCTCGATCTGCCGGATGCGCTCGCGCGTGACGCCGAAGGCGCGCCCGACCTCCTCGAGGGTACGCGGGCGGTCGCCCGTGAGGCCGTAGCGGAGCTCGATGACGCGGCGCTCGCGCTCCGGCAGCGACTCCAGCGCCCGCTCGATGTCCTCGCGGCGCAGGTTGAGCGTCGCAGTGTCGAACGGCGTCGCCTCGGTCTCGTCGCGTACGAAGTCGCCGAGCTCGGACTCGCCGTCCTCGCCGATCGGCTTCTCGAGCGAGATCGGGGCCTGGGCCATGCGCAGGATCTCGCGCACCTCGTCGGCAGTCATGCCGAGCTCGCGCGCGATCTCCGCGGGAAGCGGCTCGCGACCGAGCTTCTGCACGAGCTGGCGCTCGACGTGCACGGCCTTGTTGAGCTTCTCGACCATGTGCACCGGAATGCGGATCGTGCGCGACTTGTCGGCGATCGCGCGCGTCACCGCCTGCCGGATCCACCACGTGGCGTAGGTCGAGAACTTGTAGCCCTTGCGGTAGTCGAACTTCTCCACCGCGCGGATGAGGCCGAGCGAGCCCTCCTGGATGAGGTCGAGGAACGAGAGACCGCGACCGAGATAGCCCTTCGCGATCGACACGACGAGGCGCAGGTTGGCCTCGATCATGGCCTGCTTGGCGCGCATGTCGCCGCGCTCGATGCGCTTCGCGAGCATGACCTCCTGCTCGGCCGTCAGCAGCGACACGCGGCCGATGGCGCGCAGGTAGAGCCGCAGCGAATCGAGCGAGGGCTCGACCGTGAGGTCGAGCTCCGGCGCCTTCTCCACCGTGGGCGCTTCCGGTACGGGATCGCCCGCGTTCTCGAGCACCTCGATGCCGTGATCGATGAGATACGAATGCAGCTCCTCGACCTGTTCCTTGGAGATCTCGACCTCTTCGAGGACGGACGCGATCTCGTCGTACGTTAAGAAGCCCTTCTCCTGGCCAGCCTCCACGAGGCGCGCGAGCTCCTCGATATCGGGCAGCGAGTACTCGACCGTCAGCATTCCGTGGCCCCCATACCGCACCTCCCGGTTCGTATGGCACCTCGCCCGCAGTGCGCGAAGTGACCTGCCTGCACTCCCCCTGCCATCCCACTGGGAGTGCGAGGTGGCGGGCAGCATAGGTGACGGAATCACGACCGCAAATAGCGCGAATCGGAACCTACCGAAAAGCGCTGGCAGTTCTCGACCAACAGCGGGAATACCCGCCGTGAGCGGGGGGTTTGTCTCCCGCCTCGGGTCAGAGCGTAAACGTGCTGCGCGAACGCCCGACCGGCGCGCCATTGCCATCGCGGATGAGACGCTCCCGCCACGGGTCGAACTCGGGGCCGAGCGGGCCCGCAACCGCCTCGAGCAGCGTCAGTGCAGCGATTTCCATCGCCTCGAAGGCCCCGTCCTCGATCTTGAGCGCCCCGCCCCGGCCCGTCTCCGCGCTGGCGCAGCAGAACACGCCCAGGGCCCCGCGCTTGGCAACGACCTGCGGGACGGCGTTGGCAAGCGAGTCGAACGATCCCGGCCCGGCCACCATCTCGGGCGCCGCGCGCATGGCCGTCGCCACCCCACGGGCGGCGTCGGCGAACGGCGCCGGCATATCGCCGCCCGCGAGTCGCAGATAGGCGAGCGCAGCGTTGCGCAGCGGGACCGAATAGGCCCGCATGCCGCAGCGATCCCCGGCGACGACCGGCTCGCAGTCGCAGGCGAGCGTGACCGCCGCGGTGGCGTCGGCCTGCGCCGGCCCGTCGGGGTCGAGGTAGGCGCCGGGATCGCGGCCGAGCATCGACTCGCGCAGGAGCATCAGCGCGTGATTCCCGGAGCAGTTGTGCTCGAGCACGGTCGGGACGCGGCCGCCGAGTACGAGCGCGCGAGCTGCGTCCACCGAGATCGGCGGATGCACCCCGCGCGGCCGGAGATCGGCGATCGAGAGGCCCGCGCGGGCAACCAGGTCCGCCACCGTCGCCGCATGCGCAGGCGTGCCCTCGTGCGAGCCGCAGGCGACCGCGACGTGCCGCGCCTCGAGCACGTAGCGCTCGACGACGCCATCGCGCAGCGCGGGCATCGCCTGCAGCGGCTTGGCCGCGCTGCGCAGCATGCACGCGAGCCCGTGATCGCCGGCGGACGCCAGCACGGCGCCCCCGGCGTCCACGACGACGGCGTGCACGTGGTGACGCGCCTCCACGACGCCTCCGCGCACCTCCTCGACGACGCCAGTCTCCACGGGCCCGCGTACGATACCGGCATGCCCGAGCTGCCCGAGCTCGAGGCGCTCGTCGAAGCGCTCGAACCCCTCGTGACGCGCGCGCCGGTGGCCGACGTCCCGGTCGCGCACTTCGCCGTGGTGAAAACCGCGACGCCGCCGCTGGCCTGGCTCGCGGGTCACTCGCTGATGCGTGCGGAGCGACGGGGCAAGCATCTGGTCTTCCCCACGGACGAGGACCTCGTGCTGACGGTGCACCTCATGACCGCAGGCAAGATGGCCTACGCCGAGCCCGGTCAGAAGCGACCGCCCGGAGCCGTGCTCGCGCTGCACTTCGAGGACGGCGGCGAGCTCGTCGTGAGCGAGCGCGTGACGCGCAAGTCGGTGCGCGTGCGGCTCCTGACCTCGGCCGAGCTCGCGGAGGACTTCTCGCACCTCGGCCCCGAGCCACTCGACCCCTCGTTCGACGATGCCGCGCTCGAGGCAGCGCTCGCACGCGGCGGGCAGCTGCACTCGCTGCTGCGCGACCAGCGCGCGCTCGTCGGCATCGGGCGCGCCTACGCCAACGAGATCCTCCACGAGGCGCGACTGGCGCCGTTCGCCCCGGCCGACCGGCTCTCCGGCGAGGAACGCGCCCGGCTGCTCGAGGCGATCCAGGTCACGTTCGCCGAGGGCATCGAGCGTTTCCGCCCGCGCGGGCCGCGCATGATCGCGAAGGGCAAGACACCCGAGGTGTACGACATCCACGGGCACGCGGGAGAGGCCTGCCCGCGCTGCGGTTCGCAACTGCAGAACGTCGACTTCGCCGACCACCAGATCGTCTACTGCCCGTCGTGCCAGACGGGCGGGCAGGTCTACGCCGACCGCAGGCGCTCGCGGCTGCTCAAGTAGCGAGCGGGAAGCGCACGGTCACGCGGTCGTCCTCGAGCGCGACGGTCGCGTCGAGCAGGCCGAGCACGCGACGTCCGGCGTAGGCGCGCAGATCGCGCTCGAAGATCTCCGCGTCGAGACCCGCGAGCGCGCCGAAGGCGACGGTATCGGGCGCGGTGATACGCCAGGCGCGCTCCTTTGCGCCCGGCGTCTCGGCGAGCGGCGCCGCGAGCCAGACGAGCGCCGTCACGGCGCGGGCCGGATCGGTCTCGATCATGCCGGCGGCGACATCGCGCTCGAGCGGGTGACCCGAACCCTCGGCGGCCTCGAGGGTCAATTCCCCGAGGTCGACGGGCTGCGGGCGCAGCCGCAGCGTGCCGCGCTCGCCGTGAGCGATCGCCGAGAGCGCCGCGATCAGCTGCTCGAGCTCCTGTGTGGCCTCGATGACCTGCTGCAGGTACATGGCGTTGTCGCCTGTGACTCCACCCATGCGCTCGATCGTGCGCGCGAAGCCGAACGCCGCCGCGAGCGGCGTGCGGAGATCGTGACAGGCGTCGACGACGAGGTTCGGCAGATCGCTGGGTTCTCCACGCACGGCCGCGCCAGGGTACTCAATGGAGACGGGCGTCGTGAAGGGCGCCGGCTCGGAACGGCCGTCCCGGGCGTCGGATCCAGGGTGCCGCCGGGCCGTGCGAGCGCCCCGCGGCACCGCCTGGAGATGACGCGATGAGAACGCGCGTACGATCCGGAGCGTGAGCCGGCCCGCCAGCGATGACGTCGCGCTGCGGCACGACGTGCAGGCCTCCGCCCCGCGCGTGCGGGTCTCCCTGACGCGCGCCGGCGTGACCGGCATCCAGAGCGTCATCCGCATCGCCCACGCCGGCAAGGAGCGTCTCTACGCCGCGCAGCTCGAGTGCACGGTCGACCTCGACCCCGCGCACAAGGGCGTGCACATGTCGCGCTTCCCCGAGCAGATCGGCGAGTCGATCGAGCGGCTCGTGATCGGCGAGTCGCTGCACATCGAGGAGCTCGCGAGCGCGATCGCGCGCGAGACGCGGAAGAGCCAGGGCGCGTTGCGCTCGCAGGTGCGCATCGAGGCGATCCAGTCGACGACCCGCAGCGCGCCGCGGAGCGGCCTCCCGAGCCAGGAGATCTCGACGCTGATCGGGATCGCCGCCGCGAGCGCTCGTGGCGTGCGCCGCGCGGTCGGCGTGCGTGTCCGCGGCATCACGGCGTGCCCATGCGCGCAGGGCATGGTGCGCGATCACGCCGACGAGCGCCTCTCCGAGCTCGGCTACGGCGAGGAGGAGCGCGAGCGCATCCTCGACACCGTGCCGATCGCGACGCACAACCAGCGCGGCGAGGCCACGCTGCTGCTCGGAACGCGCGAGAGCGTCCGCGCCGAGCGCCTGGCGGCGATCGCCGAGCGGTCGATGTCCGCGCCCATCCTCACGCTGCTCAAGCGCTCCGACGAGCTGCACGTCGTGGAGCAGGCGCACGCCAATCCGCGCTTCGTCGAGGACGTCGTGCGCGAGATGATCGCCGGCGTGGTGGAAGAGCTCCCCGAGCTCGAGGACGACGCATTCGTGCAGGCCCACCAGCGCAATTTCGAGACGATCCACGCCCACGACGTGATCGCCGAGCGCACGGGCCTGCTCGGCGAGCTCCGGCGCGAGATCGCAGGCGGCGACGGCGGCGCGCACGGCTCGCTCGACGACTGGCTCCGGAGCTAGAAACCGGGCCTCGCGCGCAACATCACGGGTCAGACCCCGAGCGTTGCGTCAGTCGGCGTTGAGGCGCTCGGCGAGCGCGACGACCGAGTTGAGCACGTAGACGACCTCGGGGCCGACGAGGTGTGCCGTCGCGAGGCGACCGCAGGCGCAGAGGTGCGAGCCGGACTCGCTGAACGAGCAGATGCCGTAGAAGGCGCCCGCGATCGAGCCGCCGTTGGAGCCGAGCAGGTCGCGGAACAGCTCGGCGTGATCCTCGTCGGAGTCGAGCGGCATGATCGGCGCGTACACGTCGAGCACGCGCTCGCCCGCGTAGTGCTGCAGGTAGACCGCGCAACCGTCGCTCTCGACCAGCCAGCGGCCGCGGTCGAGCGTCTGGTAGACGATGCCCAGGCGGCGCAGGACGCCCTCGACGTAGAGGTTCGCCTGGTCGGACTCCTCGTCGCCGGCCGGGCCGCCGAGATCCAGCGCCTCGGTCAGCTTGACGCCGTAGCGGCGTTCGAAGATTGCGGTCTCAACGATGCGGCGTGCGCTGTCGGGGTGCCGCCGGGCCTCCTCGAGGCCGATCGCCTCCTGGCGCGCACGCGCGTCGAAGTGCAGGCGTGCCAGGTGCTCGAGCAGGCTGTCCTTGGTCGGGAACCGCTCCAGGTCGGATTCGACGGCCGCGACGATGCGCTCCAGCTCGCGCGGAGGCAGGCGGCGCATCCAGGCCTGTCGGCGGCGCACCTGCTTGAGTGCGCGCCGGACGTCGCTCCCCTCACCATTGCGCCACAGTCCGAGCACACCCTCAGTGTGGCGGATCTTGCGGCGTCATCCAAGCAGCGGATGTCACGAACCCGACTGGGCGGGCTCCTCCGGCGCGGCGCCCTCGGATGATCTGCGCCGCAACCGAGCGCGCGGCTCGGTGCCGGCGCGCAGCCGGGCGATGTTGGCGCGGTGGCGGTAGGCCACGAATCCGAACGCGAGCGCGGCGAACGCGATCACCGGCCACGCGCGCCCGAGCGCGATCGCGGCGACGAGGAACGCGGCCCCCGCCGCGAGCGACGCCAGCGACGCGTAGCGCAGCGTGAAGAAGACGATCGCCCATGCCAGCGCCGCGAGGCCCACGCCCGCCGGGAAGAGCGCGAGCGCCGCACCCGCCCCGGTCGCGACGCCCTTGCCGCCGCCGAAGCCGAGCAGGACGGGATAGCCGTGCCCGAGCATCGCCACGATGCCGGCGATCGACGCCGTCAGCGGCCCCGACCAGTGCAGCGCGGCGAACGCGGGAAGGGCGCCCTTGACGACGTCGAGCAGCAGCGTGGCGACGCCGAAGCGCCAGCCGAAGTTGCGCCACACGTTCGTCATGCCCGTGTTCTTGGAACCGAGCGTGCGGATGTCGGCATGCCGGAACGCGCGCACGAGCCAGTAGCCGAACGGGAGCGAGCCCGCGAAGTAGGCGGCGGCGATCAGGGCGACCTCGATCACGTGCGCGCCCCGCCGGCCAGGAAGTGGTGGCGGCCGCGCCAGAAGTAGTCGGCGAACGACCCGATGGTCAGGGCGAGCGCGATCGCGATCACGATGGCGGTCCAGCCGGCGTCGCGATCGGCGAGCAACAGGCACACGACCATCACGTTCTGCGAGAACGCCTTGAGCTTGCCAAGCTGCGATGCGGCGATCACGTTCGAGCCACCGGCGGCGGCGACGAGGCGCAGACCGGTCACGGCGAACTCGCGCGCCACGATCACGAGCACGACCCACGCGCTGACGCGCGCCTGCTCCACGAGCGCGATCAGCGCCCCCATGACGAGCAACTTGTCGGCGAGCGGGTCGAGGAACACCCCGCCGACGCTCGACCAGCCGGGCCGGCGGCGAGCCAGATAGCCGTCCAGCGAGTCGGTCGTCGCGGCGATGCCGTAGGCGACCGCCGCCCAGCGCTCGTGGTTCGCGAAGTCGGCCAGGATCAACCAGACGACGATCGGGACGACGAGCATCCGCGCGAGCGTGATGGCGTTGGGGGGAGTCATTCTCGGAGGCGCTCGGCGCGCGGGTGACTCTAGTCGATCCTCCGGGTGCGTCTCGGCCCGGGTCCGCCGATTCGCGTGCACGCCGCGGGCTCCCAGGGAGTCTCAGGCGAGCTGCGGGCCCGCAGCCTCGGGACGGCGTGGGCGCGGGATGGGTTGAAGGAGTCCACGCCGCCGTGGCGAACGGCCGCGGAGGTGCCCGCTCCGCAGATCATGCCGCTCGACCTCGTCGCCTGGGCGCTCTACCGCCGCGGCCGCAGCCCCGAGGCGGTCGCCGAGCAGACGGGGCTCGACCTCGAGGAGACCATCGAGGCGATCATCCGCGGCTTCCGGCTCACCCTCGAGGAGGGGTAGCCCGTGCACATCGCGGGCGCCCGCGTGCTCGTGACGGGGGGCGCACGCCGCGTCGGCCGCGCGCTCGCGCTCGGCCTCGCAGAGCGGGGGGCGCAGGTCGCGTTCACCTACCACCACTCCGCGGACGGCGCCCGCGAGACGACCGCGGCACTCGCCGCCGCCGGAGCGGGCGGGCACGCCATCGCGGCGGATCTCGCCGACGGGCACGCGGCCATCTCGGCGGTCGAGGCCGCGGCGGCAATGCTCGGCGGCCTCGACGTTCTCGTCCACGCCGCCTCCGGCGGCTTCGTGCCGGCCGATCCGCTGGACGTCGAGCCGAACCTGTTCGCCGAGGCTGTCGGGGCGACGCTCACCGGTGGCTTCTTCTGCGCGCAGGCGGCGCGTAGAGCCATGGGGACGAGCGGCGTGATCATCAACATCACCGATGTCGCGGTGCTCGAGGCCTGGCCGCGCTTCGCAGCGCACGGGGCAGCCAAGGCAGGCCTCGCCCACCTGACCCGATCGCTCGCGCGCGCCTTCGCGCCAGATGTCCGCGTCTGCGCCGTCGCGCCGGGACCGGTACTGCTGCCGGACGGCGGCAGCGACGCGCTGAACGAGCGCGAGGCGGCCCGCACGGCGCTCGGCCGGCTGGGCTCCCCGGACGATGTCGTGGGGGCGGTCGCGTACCTGATCGAGGCCGACTTCGTGACCGGCGAGCAACTCGTCGTCGACGGCGGGCACGCGCTGTAGGCGAGGCCTGCGCGACGCCGGCCCGGGTGAATCGGTTCAGCGCGCCAATCCGGCGGCACCGGCCGCACGTATCACCGGTGTGTCCGCCTCCGCCTGCGGCCAGCCCCTTGCCGTCGCGCGTGAGAATCGGCAGAGTGCGGCCATCTTGGTCATCACGACCACCACCGCCGAGCGCCTTCTGGCGCGCGTCGCGCTCGGCGACCGCGTGGCGTTCGCCGAACTGTACGACCGCTACGCGAGCGCGGTGTACGGCGCCTGCCTGCGTGTCCTGCGCGACCCGCACGCGGCGGAGGACGCCGCTCAGGAGGCCTTCGCAGCGATCTGGCGGCACGCCGCGGCGTTCGACGAGACCCGCGGCGTCGCCGGCGCGTGGATCGGCCGCGTCGCGCGCAACGCGGCACTCGACGCGAGCCGGAGGCGCGCGCTGCGCGTGACCGCGCCGGAGGTCGATCCCGTCGACGATCGCCGCAACCCCGAGGAACTCGCCGTCGCGGCCGACTCGGCCTTCCGCCTCCGGCTGGCACTCGAAGCGCTGCCCGAGCGCGAGCGGGCCGTACTGGCCCTTGCCTACGGCGACGGATTGACGCAAAGTGAGATTGCGGAGCGCCTCGACCTGCCGCTCGGCACCGTCAAGACGCGGACGCGCAGTGGTCTTGCCCGTCTCGCCGACCAGCTGGAGCGAGAGCAGTGAGCGAGCAGCTCGAACCCGAACTCGAGCGCGTCGCACGGATGCTGGCCGATGCCGGCCCGCTGCCCGACGCCCCGCCGACCCTGCGCGAGCGCGCACTCGCCATCCCGGACGACGGCTCCCTGGCCGGCGCGGACGCCGGCAACGTCGTCGCGCTCGCGCGCCGCCCCCGGCGCCGGCCGCGCACGCAGCTGCTGGCCGGCATCGCAGCCGTTGCCGCTGCGATCGTGATCGTGCCCACGGTCGTGGTGCTGCACGGCAGCGGCGGGCCCGAGCACGTCGCGCTCGACCCGCGCGCATTCGCACCGAAAGGCTCCGGCAGCATGAGCGTCGCGAAGCACGGCGACGGCAGCGCCACGATCGCGATGCGCGTCCGGGGCCTTCCCGCACCGGGCTCCGGGCGCACCTACGAGGCCTGGCTCGGGCGCGACGGCGACCGTCTCCCACTCGGCACCTTCACGACCCGGGCCGACGGCACGGCGACCATCAGCTTCGAGGTCTCGCGCAGCGAGCTCGGCTCGTACCGCTGGGTCTGGGTGACGAGCGAACCCGCCGGCGGCAGCGCCCAGCCGAGCAGCCGCACGGCGCTCTGGGGCGCTCTCACCTAGCGCCTGCTGGCCGCGCCGTTAGGCTTGTGGCGATGGCCGCGCCCGGCACTTCGATCGATGTCCTCGACCACGGCTTCGTGCGCCTGGACGCCGCGCTGGCCGACGACCTCTCGGTCGTGAACGCCGCCCGCGTGTCCTTCGGGGCGCGCGTCGACGCGATGGACGAGCGCAACGCCGGCCTCGTGCGCTTCCTCATGCGCGAGCGCCACGGCACGCCGTTCGAGCACAACTTCTTCCGCTTCCACATCAAGGCGCCGCTGTTCGTGACGCGCGAGTGGCAGCGTCACCGCATGGGCTCGTTCAACGAGCGCTCCGGGCGCTACTCCGAGCTCCCGGACGAGTTCTACGTGCCCGCCGCCGGCGATGTGCGGACGCAGGTCGGAAAGCCCGGCGCCTACACGTTCGAGCCGGTCGGCGCCGAGCTCGCCGAGCAGGTGCGCGAGGGCATCGAGGCGAGCTACGCCGAGTCCTTCGCGCGCTACCGGCAGCTGCTCGAGGAGGGCATTGCGAAGGAGGTCGCGCGCACGGTGCTGCCGGTCGGGCTCTACACCGAGTTCTACTGGTCGCTGAATGCGCGCTCGCTGATGAACTTCCTCTCCCTGCGCAACGCTCCGACGGCCCAGCGCGAGATCCAGCTCTACGCGGAGGCCACGGAGAAGCACTTCGCCCAGGCCATGCCGATCACTCACGAAGCGTTCATCGCGCAAGGTCGGACGGCTCCCTGAGCGCTCGGCCGCCGCGCGAGCTCGAGGTGGGGGATCTCGGTGGCGGCGTGCACCGCGTCACGCTGCCGCTGCCCTGGGCGCTCGACCACGTTCACTGCTATGCGATCGACGACGCCGACGGCTGGACGCTCATCGACAGCGGGCTCGGAACTCCCGGCACGGGACGGCGCTGGCAGCAGGCCCTGACCCTGCTGGGCGATCCCGAGGTGCGGCGGATCGTGATCACGCACTACCACCCCGATCACATCGGGGCGAGCACGCGCCTGGCCGAGCTGACCGGTGCCGCCGAGATCGTGCAGGGACGGATCGACCGCGCCCTCACGGTGCGCACGTGGCTCGACCCCGACTCGGGGGCCCGCTTCGGCCGCTACCTGCTGGCTCACGGGATGCCCGCCGACGCCGCGGAGCGCTCGGCCGGCGAGGAGGACGAGCTGCCGATCGCACCCGTCGAGCCGACTCGCCTCGTCGACGAGGGCGACACCCTGGACCTCGCCGGCGAGTCGTTCGACGTGCTCGTCCTGCCGGGCCACGCCGATGGCCACATCGCCCTCCTCGGGCGGCGCAGCGGGCGGCTCTTCGGCGGAGATGTCCTGCTCGAGGAGATCACGCCCAACGTCGGTCGCTGGGACGACAACGACCCCGATCCGCTCGGGCGCTACCTCGAGACGCTCGGGCGCATCGAGCAACTCGCACCGTCCGTGGTCTACCCCGGCCACCGGCGCGTGGTCGAGCGGCCCGCGGCGCGTGCCCGGGAGATCGCGATGCACCACGCCCTCCGCCTCGACGAGCACGAGCACGCGCTGCGCGAGGGTGCGCGCAGCGCATACGACGTCGCCCAGCACGTGTGGGGAGGCAGGCTCGGGTTCCACGAGGAGCGCTTCGCGCTGGCCGAGGCGCTCGCCCACATCGAGCGGCTCGAGCTGCTCGGGCGCGCGGTGCAGGACGAGCCGAAGCGCTGGCGCGCCGCCTGATCTGGGCCTGAGCCCGGTCAGCCGCCGAGGTCGTAGAGCGCGCCGTACTTGACCTGCAGGTAGCGCATGAGCGCCGCGTGACCCGGCGCTTCGCCGGTCGCGTCGACCGCGATCTGCTCGGGCGCGACCATCGCACCGCGGCGGTGCACGTGATCGCGCATCCAGCCGAGCAGCCGGTCGTACTGCCCGGCGCGGACGATCGCATCGACCGGCCCGAGCTCGCGCTCGATGGCCGCGAGGAACTGCGCCGAGTAGAGCGTGCCGAGCGTGTAGGTCGGGAAGTAGCCGATCAGACCGGCCGACCAGTGCACGTCCTGCAGGACGCCGACGGCGTCGTTCGGGACGTCGATGCCCACGAGGCTCCGCATCCGCTCGTTCCAGGCCGCCGGAAGGTCGTCGACACCCATGTCGCCGCGCAGCAGCGCGAGCTCGAGCTCGAAGCGCAGGAAGACATGCAGGTGGTAGGTGAGCTCGTCCGCCTCGACGCGGATGAGCGACGGCTCGACGAGGTTGGCGGCGCGCACGAACTGCTCGAGTGAGACGTCCTTCAGCTGCTCGGGGAAGGCGTCCTTGACCTCGCCGAGGTGGCGCTCCCAGAACGCGTGCGAGCGGCCGACCATGTTCTCCCAGAAGCGCGACTGCGACTCGTGCAGGCCGAGCGACGTGGCGCTGCCGCAGAACGTCCCCTCGATGGCACCGGTCAGGCCCTGCTCGTAGAGGCCGTGGCCCGCCTCGTGGAGGACGGCGAAGAGGCCGGAGAAGAGGTCGTCCTCGTGCTCGCGCGTCGTCAGGCGCACGTCGCCGGGCGCGAACCCGGAGGCGAACGGATGGGCGGCCTCGTCGAGGCGTCCCGCCGTGAAGTCGAAGCCGATCGCCGCGGCCAGGCGCGCGCCCACGGCGCGCTGCGTCACAGCCGGATACGTGCGGTGGACGAAGGCGTCGTCGGGGCGCGGCTTCGCCGCGATCTCGCGCGCGAGCGGCACGAGCTCCTCACGCAACCCGTTCAGCAGCGGCTCGAGACGCGCGACGCGCATGCCGGGCTCGTACTCGTCGAGCAGCGCGTCGTAGCGCTCTCCGCCGTCGTAGCCCACGGCGTCGGCCTCCTCGCGCCGCAGCGCGAAGATCCGCTCGAGCGGGTCGCGGAAGATCGAGAAGTCGGACTCGGCGCGCGCTACCTGCCAGGCCTCGAAGCCCGTCGACTCGGCCTGGGCGATGGCACGCACGAGGGCCGCAGGCACGCGTACCGCGCGGTCGCGCTCGCGGCGGGCCTCACGCACACGCGCGTGCTCCAGCTCACCGAGCGAACGGTCGCCGGCGAGCTGCGCGAGGGCCTCGCCGAAACGCTCGTCGCAGATGCGCTCGTGCAGCACGCCGGCGAGTGTCGCCTTGGCCTCGCCGCGCGCGGACGCGCCCCGCGGCGGCATGTTGACCTGCTCGTCCCAGCCCAGCAGGCCACCGACGCGGGAGAGCTGCGTCACGTCCTGCTCGAACCGGGTGAAGACGTCCCACGCCCGGGGCCCTTCAGCCACGGCCATCAGGGACTGAGCGCTTGGTGACCGGAGACGCCGATCATCATGCCCAGCATCCAGCCGAGCGAGGCGATCGCGAAGCCCCAGGCAAAGCGGCTCTGGATGCTGCGCTCGCGCGCGAAGACCAGGCTGATGATCGCGAACCCGACGCCACTGGCACCGAGGAAGAGGGGCCACCAGATCAGCGCCATGATGCCGAGCCCCGCGCCGAGCCCGTTGAGGATGCCGCCGAACGCATCCATGGGCCGTTCGCGCTGGGGGAGCATCCGCTCGTAGAAACCGAGTTGCTCTGGTACGTCCGCCACGTCTCTCCTCGCCGCTTGATCGACGGTGATCGTACCGGATCGCGCAGCAGGCGGATATGCCTCGCCGGCATGCGCTCCCGCCGGTCGCCAGGCTGGGCGGCGCGTGGCGACGGGCGGCGGCGCACCGTTCGAGTCAGGCCGACCTGGGAGGGAAATCCAAGCAGCCCCCGGACCGCTTTCAACCCCGCGTCGTGCACGGCGGCGGGCGGGTTGAAGGCGCGGAGTCGGCGGGCGGGGGGCAAGGCCCCCCTAGCCCCCCCATACCTCCGGTCAGCGCAGGCTCGGACCATCCGGGGTGGGTGATTGCCGGGGGCCGGGGTTGGATGGAGAGGCGGCGCACCGTCTGCGGACAGCGCTCGACCCTTGTCAACTGCGTCCAGGAGCGATGCGTGTCCAATTCGAATCATCGACGGCGAAGGTGGCGCACGATCGCAGCCGCCGCCGCCCTCACCCTCGGCAGCCTCGCCATCCCCGCGGCCGCCCTGGCAGACGGCCAGCTCGATCCCGCCTTCAACGGCACCGGCTTCCACGTCGGCTCGGCGGCCGAGAGCACCCTGTTCTCGCAGCAGGACAACCGGGTTCCGATGGTCGCCCAGCTCGACAACAAGATCGTCATCGGCGGCTCGAACAACGGCTTCATGACGCTCGCGCGGTACACCACCGCAGGCGCCCTCGACCCGACGTTCGGGCCTGCCCACAACGGCATCGTCCAGACGCAGTTCGCGGGCACGCCCGGGAGCACCCCCGGCGGCAGCGGCGCTGCGGCCATGACGCTCGACGCCAACGGCGACATCATCGTGGCCGGCTGGGGTGGTGCAGGGTCGATGGTCGTCGCGCGCTTCTCGCGCGTCGACGGCTCGCAGGAGGGCAGCGTCGTCTGCTACGCGCCGCTTCACATCGACTACTCCGCGCGCGGCGTGGCCGTGCGGCCCGACGGCAACGTCGTGCTCGTGGGCTACGCCCGCGATCGCTGGCCCGCCGAGGCCGTGCCCCCGACGGGCCCCGCCATCCTCTTCGGCCAGCGCGCCGTCGTGACGCTGCCCGCGGGCACGACGAACACGGTCAGCACGACGGCCTGCGGCACCTACGTCTCCCAGCAGGGCTCGACCGGCGTGCAGATCGACGGCCTCGGCCACGACGGCACGATCGCCGACGCCACGCTCGGCAACCGCTACTACGAGGGCGTCTCGGCCACCGCGGCAAACGCCTACGTGGTCGCCTCCACCAACGGCCTCACGGCCACGGTGGACCCGAGCGCCTGGGTGCAGCGGTTCACGGCGACGGGTGTCGGCGCGCTCGATCCCACGTTCGCGGGCACCGGGCGCGCGCTCGTCGCGGGCGCCAACCTGCACGCGGTCAAGGTGGCGCCCGACGGCACCGCCTACGTGGCTGGTGAGACCGTCGGCGCAACGGCGGACTCGCGCCAGATGCTCGTCGCGCACTACAGCGCGACCGGCGCCCTCCTGCCCGCCTTCAACGGCACCGGCATCGCGACCGCAGCCGTCGCGGGCGGCAACGACATGGGCGAGGCGCTCATCCTCCAGGGTGCCAACGTGATCGTCGGCGGCGGTGCGAACCTGGCCGGCAAGTCGGCCTTCGGCATGGCGCGCTTCAATGCGACGACCGGTGTGCGCGACCTCACCTTCGGCCCGAGCGGCCAGGTCGCAACGCCGTTCGGCGTCCCGGAGGTCAACGCCTACATCACGGGCATGGCACTCACGCCGAGCGGGTTCATCGGCGTCTCCGGTCGCATCACCGACCCGGCCGGGCTGCTCGGCGTGGCCGCCCAGTACTACGCGGTGGGCACACCGCCGCCGCCGCCGCCGCCCGCGGCATCCACGACCGGCGTCGACACGATCACCACCAGCTCGGCCCACGTCACGGGCGTCGTGAACTCCCTCGGCACGGCGAGCACCTGGTGGATCCAGTACGGCACGACCGTCGCCTACGGCTCGCAGACCGCGCCGCAGCCGATCGCGGGCTCGCTCACCGACGTCAACGTCAGCGCCGTGCTCGCCGGCCTCTCCGCCGGCACCGCCTACCACGTGCGCGTCGTCATCTCGAGCACGCAGGGCACCGTCCAGGGCGCCGATGTCGCGTTCACGACCACGGGCATCGCCCCGCCGCCGGGCGCACCGGCCGGCACCACCACGGGCACCGGCGGCAGCAAGGGCACCTCGACGACGACCAAGAAGGGCAAGTCGAGCAAGAAGATCTGCCTCGTGCCGAAGGTCACCGGCAAGACGCTCAACAAGGCGCGCCGCACCGCATACGCCAAGGGCTGCAAGGTGCAGGTCAAGTACGTGGCCTCGAAGAAGCCCAACAATATGGTCATCGCGCAGTCGCGCAAGGCCGGCAAGAAGCTCGGCTACCGCGCGGTCATCAAGCTGAC
>CAZYYP010000065.1:0-15502 GCA_964651695.1 uncultured Gaiellales bacterium
GCGACCGCGGCCCGGGCGCGCAGCAGCACCATCTTCTCGTCGAGCCGCTCGACCTTGTCGATCCACGGCGCGCGCACGAACTGCGTGGGGCCGACGGGCATGATGCGCGCGGCCTCCTCGAAGAGCCGGCGGCCCTCGGCCTCATCGCTCACGACGAGCTCGATGCTGACCTCGCGGACGCCGCGCGGCAGGACGCGGACGGCCGCGATCTGCGAGTTGTTGACGTAGATGACGTCACCGCCGAGCGAGCGCAGCTTGGTCGAGCGCAGGGACGTCTCCTCAACGATGCCCGCGAGCGCGTGCGGCTCGACGATCACCGAGTCGCCGATCGCGAACCAGCCCTCGAACTGCATGAAGATGCCGCTCAGGATGTCGATCAGGAAGCGCTGCAGCGCGAAGCCGAGCAGCAGGACGAGCAGGGACGCGCCGGCGATGGCGCTGTTGCCGCGCACGCCCGCGACCTGGGCGATCGCGAACAGCGTGGCGAGCACGTAGGCGACGTAGCGGACGCTCGTCTGCACCAGCGCGACGATCGTCTCGTGGCGCTTCAGCGCGATGATCACGCCGGTGCTGGCGCCACCGGGATCCAGGTGCTTGCGCTCGTAGCGGCCGACGAGCCGCTCGGCCAGGTGCTTCGACGTGCGCGACACGACCCACGCGAGCACGAACGCCACCGCGACGAAGGCGGCCATCCGCCACGGTTCGGGCAGGAAGTGCAGCTGAGCGATCCGCACGCTGCAGGCTACCGGCTAGGTTCGCCGGCAGCCCGTGCGTGCGGCGGAGGTGCGCTAGATCGTCCTGCGGCCGCGATAGCCGTAGCCGCCGAACATGCCGGCGAGCAGCAGGACGATCGCGACGACGACTGCGACCTTCAGCGAGAACACGAAGAACCCGCCGAACACGATCGCGAGCAGGAGGAGGATGAGGATCAGGGGAAGCACGTGAGGCCTTTCTCCGGGGGCTTTGACGCCCCGTTCTCCCCACCTCGTGCGGTCCGAAACCACGCTTGAGGGTCGCCCAACCTGTGCGTGCACTGTGAGGGGTCTGACCCCGGTTCGTGCGGACCCGGGCTCGGGGCACGAGAACGGCCCCATCCCGCCTGGACACGAGTGCGCCGCCGGAGTTATCCGTCACTCGCGCCCGTTGCTGCGGGATGGGGCCGGGGCTGGTATCCCCGAAGTGCCGTGTCCCAATCATCGGATTGCGAAATGGCGCCGCGCAGAGCTCCGTCACCCGGTCGAGGGATTCGGAACGCGGGCATCGGGGCAAGTCACTGCATGCCCATGGGAGACCCCACTCACCGCCCTGGACCATTGCGCAAGCTGCGATCGCGCTGGTTCGCACCCTCGCGGCCGCTCGCGGTCGACGACGAGCCCCGCTGGGGGCCTGCCGCAGACGCGGCCGGGGACGAGTCCGGATCCGACGGGGAGCTCGACCGCCCCTCGACGCCGACCTCGGCGCCATGATCCGCGCGCTCACGACGCTCGTCGGGCTCGTCGCCGCGGCGGCCCTGCTGCTGCTCGTCAACGACACGGGCTCGGGTGACGGCGGCGAGCTCTGGCAGCGCGCCGCGCTGCTCGTCGGCGCGGGCATCGTCGCCGGCGGCTTCTACCAGCTCGGCGGCATCCGCCGGCCGGGCGTGCGGCTCAACCTGCCGCTCTTCGTCGGTGCCTTCGTGCCGTGGACGCTGCTGGCGCTCGCGATCTGCGCCAACCGCGCCGGCACGCCCGTGTGGCTCGAGAACCTCGCGCACGACGTCCTCCCCGACAACCTGCTCACGCGCTGGTCGCCGTCCTTCCCGATCCTCGCGTTCACCGACGGCATCCTCTTCGCCTTCGCTCTCGTCGAGCCACTCGTGGGGCAGCGGGCGCGACCGGCCCCCGTCATGGCGGACGAGAAGACCGCCCCGGCCGAGCCGCAGCGGCCCGTCGCGGTCGCGGCGCAGCCCGGCGAGTGACGGGCGTCGTCAGCCGGCGGCGGGCTCGCCATCGGCCTCGACGAGCGGCCCGTGCGCGGCGAGCAGCTCCTCGGCGATGGTGAGCACGCGCCGGCGCGAGCTGCGCGCCTCACGCCGCAGCGCGCGGAACGCCGTCGTGTTGTCCACGTCGTCCCGCCCCATGAGGAGGCCGACGGCGCGCTCGATCGTGACGCGACTGTCGAGCGCGAACTGCAGCTGATCGACGATCTTCCCATGCTCCCGGGCAATCATGGCGTTGCCGAGACGTGACTCCAGGAGGCTGTTGTAGGCCTCGAGCGCAGAGACCTCGCTCGCGTCCCAGGTACGCGGCCGGTCGCAGTAGAGGTTGAGCGTGCCGACGGGCGTTCCCATACGCGTCGGCAGGCCGAGCACCGCGCGCACCGGCTGGTCGCGCATCAGCTCACGCAGTGCGGGCCAACGCGCGTCGGCTGCGAGATCCGCGGTCTGCGCGATTCCATCGTGCACGAACGCATCGACGCACGGCCCCTCGCCCGCGAGCTCGTGCGCGATCTCGAGACCGCGCGCGATCTCGTCGCTCGATGCCACGTAGCGCAGCGTCAGGCCATCGTCGGCGATCAGCATCAGCCCCACGCCCGTCCCGGCGAAGACGCCGGCAGCGCCCATCACCACGCGCTCGATGCCGCTCTGGATGTCCATGCCCTCACCGGGCAGGCCCTCCAGTTCGGACAGGCTGCGCGCAAGGGCGTCGTGATCCACGTGGGCGATCGCGCGGCTCATGCGCGGGATTGTGACCGACTCGAGGGCCGGTCGTGCCGACGAGCGCCGCCGAGAGCCGTGCGATGTTTCGCAGGCCGGCGCGCGCGGGACCAATGAGCATGCGAGGCACACGATGACACCACCACCGGATCACCCGACCACGCAGGACGACGATGACCCCAAGCCGCGGGAGCCGGATGTCGACGAGGCATCCGAGGAATCCTTCCCGGCCTCCGATCCGCCCAGCTACGGCGCACCCGAGACGGGCGGGGATCGCGACTGAGAATGGAGACGACAATGCGAAACACCTGGAAGGGAATGGTTCTGGGGGCCGTGAGCGGAGCCGCGGTCGGCCTTGTGCTCGACCTGGTCGACCGCGCCATTCAAGGCGCCAACACCGCCGCGCACGCGGCGCCCGACGCTGCCGCCCGGGCGGGCGGCAGCATGCGCGATCGCGCCCTCGCGCTCGCGCACGACTCCGCCGGGCTCGCCCAGCGCGCGAAGACGCGCGTGGCGGAGGGGGCGGCATCGCGCTGACCGCCCGAATCGGTGAAGCGGCGGGTGAAGGCGTCCGTCGCACCACCTCCACCCGCCCGGGCTCCTACCCCGATCGCAGAAAACGCAACGCCACACCGAAACCGGCGCACGATTGGCCGGTTTCGGCGCGCTCGGGGCGGGGATAGCTGTTGTGGAACGACAATCCCACTCAGGAGGCACCGATCATGGGCCTGACCGACAAGGTATCCGGCACGGCGAAGGAAGCAGAAGGCAAGATCACCGGCGACAAGAGCCGTGAGGCCGAGGGCAAGTTCGACAAGGCCAAGGGCGAGGCCAAGGATGCCGCGGAGCATCTCAAGGACGCCGCCGGCAGCCTCGTGGACCGCGCTCGCGACGATGTCGAGAAGCACCGGGCGAAGCAGGACGCGGCCGGCGAGGATCGTCGCTGATCTTCCGGTTCGCGCCCTAGGATTCGACGGAGCGGCGCTTTCGGGCGCCGCTCCGCACGCCGGGGCGACCGTCACCGCGTGCGGAGGTTTGAGTTTCACGCCACGGGGAGATGGGAGAAAGGTGCCGCAGCGACATCCGAATAGCCCACACAGCACCCCCGATCGGGGCGCCAGGCAGTGACAGGGGGCGGACGCATCGAGGCACCCGCGGTCGACGGCGAGTCGCCGGTCCTCGTCATCACCGGTGAGCACGACCTCTCCACCGCGCCCGAGTTGCGTGCCCGGTTGCACGAGCTCGGCGAAACGAGCCCCATCATCGTCGACCTCGACGAGACGACATTCGTCGACTCGTCGATCCTCGGCGTCCTCGTCGGCGGGCTGCGACGCGCACGCGAGCGTGACGTGCCATTCGGCCTCGTCCTCGGCGACCAGGCGCATCCGGCGATCCGGCGCATCTTCGAGCTGACCGGCTTGCACGAGGTGTTCCCGATCTTCGCCTCGCGCGCGGAAGCTCAGGCCGGACTGAGCGGCGGGGCGCCTTCGTGACCCGCACGACGGCGGATGTCGCGCTCGTGGTTCCGGCCGTTCCCGACAGCATCGCCGTGATCCGCCAGACGGTGTCCGGCATCTGCGAGGCGCTGGGCGCCGACGCACGCGTGATCGGCGACGTCAAGCTCGCCGCCACCGAGGCCTGCACGAACGTGGTGCTGCATGCCTACGCCGGAACCGAAGCCGGGTCGATCGAGATCGACGCGAGCTCGGAGGGCGACGACCTCCTGCTGCTCGTCCGCGACCACGGGGCTGGCATGACGCCGGCACCCATGGCCGAGGGGCTCGGACTCGGGTTGCCGCTGATCGCCGCGCTGACGAGCAGCCTCACGATCACCGAGCCCGATGGCGGCGGCACCGAGGTGAGCATGACCTTTGCACTGCACGACCCGCCGCACGAGCCGTGAGCGCGTTCGAATACCGCGCAACGATCGCATGTGGCCCGCTGTTGCCGCGTGTGCTCGATCGTCTGCTGGGCGCACTCGCGGCGCGCGCCGATCTCTCGGTCGACCGACTCAACGACCTCGGGATGGTGGGTGACGCCATCAGCGCGGCTGCGCCGGGAGCCGTCGTCGACGGGCGCCTCGAGGTCACCGCCACCCCGACCGACGGCGGTCTCGAACTCAGCTTCGGCCCGTTCGCCAGCGGCGGCGCGGCGCGGGTTCGCCGGGCCGGCGGCCTGCCCGGCGGCGGCGATCTCTTCGCGGGCGTCGCCCGGGAGGTCGACGTCGTGCAGGACGGTGTATCCGAGCGCCTCACGCTCCGCATCGTCCGCTGAGCGGGCGCCGCCACTCGCAAGCCACCGAGGTGGTTTCGCGAACGTGGCGTTCGTGACCAGCTCTACAGGGCGTCCGGCTCGCCGTCGTCGAGTTCGCCCACGGAGGCCCGCAGTTGCGAGAGCGCGCGCCGCAGAAGGCGCGACACGTGCATCTGGGAGATGCCGATGCGAGCGGCGATCTGCGACTGGGTGAGACCCTCCTCGAAGCGCATCGCCACGATCTGCCGCTCGCGCTCGGCGAGCCCGTCGAGGCCGCCGGCGAGCAGCAGGCTGGCATCGACCTGATCGAATCCGCGCTCTTCGGTCGGAACGTCGAAGCCGGACGCGGTGCGGTCGTCCTCGCTGCTCGGCAGCGCGAGCGCCGAGCGCGCGTTCTCGCTGTGGATCGCATCGAGGATCGCGTCGGGTGAGACGTCGAGGTAGGTGGCGAGCTCGGCCGTCGTGGGCGCCTCGCCGTGCTCCGCGCTCCACTGGTCGATCGTCGCGTTGACGCGCACGCGTAGCTCCTGCACGGAGCGCGGGACGTGCACGGCCCAGGCCCGGTCGCGGTAGTAGCGCCGGATCTCGCCCACGATGGTCGGCGTGGCATAGGTCGGGAACTGCACGCCCCGCTCGCTGTCGAAGCGCTCGATCGCCTTCAGCAAGCCGATCCACGCGACCTGGACGAGGTCGTCGAACGGCTCGCCCCAGTTGACGTAGCGGGCCGCGAGCGCGCGCACCAGCCCGCGGTAGCGATGGACGAGCGCCTCACGGGCGGCATCGTCGCCCCGGAGCTGCCAGCGCTCGATGAGGCTCGCGTCGGATGCCTCGCTCAGAGACACGGGCAGAGGAAGTCCATACAGTCCATGCGGAACTGCACAATAGGCCGCTCGCGGGTCCCGCGCGAAGAGCGAGGATGCCTGGTAGGCCCCCCGCCCGGCCCGCCGACCGGCTAGGCCTACCTGGCCGGGCGTCGCGGTTGTGCGCGCCGCACCTGGCGGAGACTGGCGCTCTTGCGGATCCGACGCCATACTCCGAGATATGTCTATTAAGCTCGTAGACACACAAGACAAAACGCCGACGATCGCGATCGTGGGCGGCGGGGCGAGCGGCGCGCTGCTCGCCTCCCAGCTCCTGCGCGCCGGGAACGCGCGGGTCGTGCTGATCGAGCGCGGCGAGCGGGTCGGCCGCGGCACCGCGTACGGCACGGCGTTCCCCGGTCACCTGCTGAACGTCCCGGCGGCGAGCATGAGCGCCCTCCCCGCGGACCCGGGGCACTTCCTGAGCTACGTCCGCGCCTATCACGACCCGTCCGCGCTGCCGACGACGTTCGTGCCGCGGCTCGTCTACGGCGCCTACCTCGAATTCGTCGTGCGCGAGAGCGAGCGGCTGGCCGCGCCCGGCGCCTCGCTCATGCACTGGCGGGGCGAGGTCGTCGACCTCGCCGCGGGCTCCGGTGGCCGGCCCTGGCTGATGACCTTCGCCGACGGCTCACGCGCGCACGCCGATCGCGTCGTGCTGGCGCTCGGGAACCTGCCGCCCCGCGACCCGGCACTCGTGTCGGGCGCGTGGCCTGCCGACCCCGCTCGTTACATCCGTGATCCCTGGCGGGCGGGTGCACTCGAGCAGCGCGCGCCCGGCACCGTCCTGCTCGTCGGCACCGGCCTGACGATGGTGGACATCGCCCTCCAGTTGCACGCGCACACCCCCGGCCGGCGCATCGTGGCGCTCTCACGCGGCGGGCTCTTCCCGCACGCTCACCGCATCGGTGGCGCAGCGCCCAGCCAGGGCATTCCGGTCCCCGATCCGTCGCCCAGCCTCACGTCGCTCTTGCGCTTCGTGCGCACGGCGGCCGTGGTGGCCGAGGTCGGAGGCGGGGACTGGCGCGATGCCGTCAACGCCTTGCGGCCGGTGACGCAAGACCTCTGGGCGGCCCTGCCGGAGTTCGAGCAACGGCGCTTCGTCGACCGCCTCGCGCGCTTCTGGGACGTCCACCGCCACCGCCTCGCGCCCCAGGTCGCCGCCGCGGTCCAGGAGCTCCGCGACAGCGGTTCGCTGACGTTCGCGAGCGGGCGCATACGCTCGGTCGAGCAACTCGCCGACGGCATCGGCGTGACGCTGCAGGAGCGCGCGAGCGGTCAGGCATGCGGGCTCCGCGTGGCATCGATCGTCAACTGCACCGGCCCCACCGGCGATGTGCGCTCGGGTGGGTCGCGCCTGCTCGAGACGCTGTGCGCGGCCGGCACGGCCCGCCCGCACCCGCTCGGGCTCGGTCTCGATACGTGCGCCGGCGGTGGGCTGCGCGACGCGCACGGCCAGGAGCACGAGACGCTGTTCGCGATCGGCCCGCTGCGCCGTGGCGAGCTGTGGGAGACGACGGCCGTGCCCGAGATCCGCGCCCAGGCGCAGGCGCTCGCGCGGCGGCTCGTGCAGCAGCCGTCGCTGCGCGCGCTCGGCTAGCCCAGCCCCAGCGCCCGCTCGTTGGCCTTCACGTCCGGGGCGCCCCCGGCGAAGTCGTCGAAGGCGTGCTCGGTCACGCGGATGATGTGGCCCGCGATGAACGGCGCGCCTTCCGCGGCGCCCTGCTCGGGGTGCTTGATGGCGCACTCCCACTCGAGCACCGGCCAGCGGTCGTAGTCGTACTGGGCGAGCTTCGAGAAGATCGCGCCGAAGTCGACGTGACCGTCGCCGAGCGAGCGGAAGCGGCCGGCGCGCTCGACCCAGCTCTGAAAGCCGGAGTAGACGCCCTGGCGACCGCTCGGGTTGAACTCGGCGTCCTTGACGTGAAAGGCGTAGATGCGCTCGTGGTAGATGTCGATGAAGTCGACGTAGTCGAGCTGCTGCAGGACGAAGTGCGACGGGTCGTAGTTGATGCCGCAGCGCGGGTGGTTGCCGACCCGCTCGAGCAGCATCTCGAAGGTCGTCCCGTCCATGATGTCCTCGCCGGGATGCAGCTCGAAACCCACGTCGACGCCGGCCTCGTCGTAGGCGTCGAAGATCGGCTTCCAGCGCTTCGCGAGCTCGTCGAATGCCGCCTCGATCAGCCCCGGCGAGCGCGGCGGCCACGGATACAGGTACGGCCACGCGAGCGCGCCCGAGAACGTCACGCTGGCGTCGAGTCCGAGGTTGCGCGACGCCTTGGCCGCCGCGAGCACCTGCTTGACCGCCCACTTCTGGCGCGCTTTCGGGTTGCCGTGGACCTCCGCCGGGGCGAACGCGTCGAAGCCCGCGTCGTAGGCGGGATGCACCGCCACGAGCTGGCCCTGGAGATGCGTCGAGAGCTCGGTGATCTCGACGCCGGCCTCGCGGCACACGCCGGCGACCTCGTCGCAGTAGGCCTTGGATTTCGAGGCCTTGTCGAGATCGAAGAAGCGGGCGTCCCAGCTGGGGATCTGAATGCCCTCGTAGCCGAGCCCCGCGGCCCACGCTGCGATCGCCGGGAGCGTGTCGAACGGAGCGTCGTCGCCCGCGAACTGGGCCAGGAAGATCGCCGGCCCCTTCATCGTCTTCATGTCGTCCCCCGTCGGCCGCTCGCTGCTCGAGGCGCAGAAGTGCGCGCGTGCGGATCAAAGCAGAGCTGACGACGGGTTACAGCGCGACAGGCTCCCGTGCGAGCGCGGCGAGCACGTCGGCCACGCCGCCGTCCACCCGCAGCACCGTCTGCGTGAGCCGGCCGCGCAGGGCACTCGCGGCGATCGCCGAGCGCACCCCCGACGCGCACGCGACCGCCACCGGCAGCCCATCGGCCGGCTGCCAGTCACTCAGCTCCCAGAGCGAGCGGCGCTCGGCGCCCGGAATCGAGAGACGCTGCCACTCGTCCTCGTCGCGCACGTCCAGCAGGCTGATCTCGTCGCCGGCGTGGGCGCGAGCGGTGGCGACGGGGTCGATCCGCCCGGCCACGCGCACCTGCAGGCCGGCATTCCGCCATGCCGCCGGACCGCCTGTGACCACGCCTTCGACCCGGAAAAGCCCGACGGCCGCCAGCATCCAATAGGCGCGCCGTGCATCCTCCTCGCTCTCGCCATGGAGGGCCAGCGGCCGGTCGGCGTCGACGAGCCAGCCTGCCCGCGTGCCGATCGAGCCGGCTGCCAGGGGAAGGTTGATGGCGCCCGCGAGATGGCCGGCGTCGAACGCGTCGGCGGGGCGCACGTCGAGCACGACCCCGCCCGCGGCGAGCAGGTGGCCGACGGCGGCGGCGCCGAGCAGCGAGGGCTCGGCGACCCTGGGCAGCCCGGGCGCGAGGTTGAGACCGACGACGCGCTCCACCTGCGGCGGTCGCGGCGGGAGCGACTCGACCAGTCGCTCGACGAATGCGTTCTCGTCGCGGATCGCCAGGTACGGGTTCGCCCGGCGCTCGTAGCCGAGCGTCGAGCTCGGCTTCTGGCTCAGGTGCGCGCCCCCGCACAGCGAGCCACCGATGTGGCCGGGCCAGACCTCGACCGCGTCGTCGAGATCGTCGAGCGCACGCAGCGCTGCGAAGAGGGAGCGGGCGCCCTCGCGCGCATCGGCCGCGAGGTCGGGCCGGCCGACCTCGCCGACCAGCAGGGCGTCACCCGTCAGCAGCGCGAGCGGCGTCGCCGAGCGAGTGCGGTCGCTGAGCACGAACGCGAGATGCTCGGGTCGATGCCCGGCGGTCGCGCGTGCGGTCAGCACGGCCGACCCCACCGCAATCGAGTCGCCGGGTGCGAGCGCGCGGCACGCGAAGCCCGGCTCCACGGCGGCACTGATGTGGATGGTGGCACCCGTGAGCTCGGCGAGCCGCCGGTTGCCCGAGACGTGGTCGGCATGCGTGTGCGTCTCGACGATGTGACTGATGCCGAACCGATGACGGCACGCGAGGTCGAGATACTGGTCGATCGCGATGGACGGATCGACGACGATCGCCTGGCCGTCATCGGCGATGACGTACGAGGCGCATCCCAGATCCGGATCGAGCACTTGACGGAAGAACATGAGCCCGTCACCCCTGTCGATGAATGGTTTTCGAACGGCTCCTTGTCCTATTGTCTATCAGTTTAGTGGAGATAACGCAAGCCCGGACTGCGGCACGCGCTCGGCGAGAGGCGCACAATCCCGTGCGTATGCGCATCTCTGCGAAGGTCGACTACGCCCTGCGGGCCTGCACGGAGCTCGCGATCGCGAGCGACGGGCCGACCAAGGGCGACCGCATCGCGGCCGCCCAGAGCATTCCGATCAAGTTTCTCGAGAACATCCTCTCGGAGCTGCGGAACGCCGGCATCGTCGCCACGCAGCGCGGCGTCGAGGGCGGGTACTGGCTGGCTCGCCCCGCCGAGGAGATCACGCTCGCCGAGGTCATGCGCGCGCTCGAGGGCCCACTCGCCAACGTCCGCGGACACCGGCCCGAGACGCTCGTGTACGAGGGCTCGGCCAAGGCGCTCGTCGAGCTCTGGATCGCCGTGCGCGCGAGTCTCCGCACCGTGCTCGAGACGACGACGGTCGCCGACCTCGCAAACGGCGAGCTCCCCGCCGAGGTGCGTGCCCTGACCGCGGATCCCGAGGCCTGGAGCTCGCACTAGCTCGTCGATCAGACGCCCGCGAAGCTCCGGGTGCGGTGTGGGCGGATGTAGACGATCTGGTTGCGCGAGAGCTCGAGCTGCTCGGCCGCCTCGCGCGTGATCTGCGCGGACACGAGCGAGCCGTCGGCGAGCAGCAACTCGACGCGCACCTCGAATCCAAGGTGCACGACGCGCTGGATCATCGCCTCGCTGTGGTCGTCGGCCGGCTCGAGCGCGAGGTCGACGTCGTGCGGCCGCACGAGCTCGTCGCCGACGGTGGCGACCGGGCCGACGAATCCCATCACGAACTCGTTGGCCGGATGGTCGTAGATCTCGCGCGGATCGCCGGTCTGCTCGACGCGCGCGTGATTCATGACGACGATCTGATCGGCGACGTCCATCGCCTCCTCCTGATCGTGCGTGACCAGGATGGTCGTGACGTGCTGCTCCTCGTGGAGGCGGCGCAGCCAGACCCGCAGCTCCTTGCGGACGGTTGCGTCGAGCGCGCCGAACGGCTCGTCGAGCAGGAGCACGCTGGGCTGGATCGCGAGCGCGCGGGCGAGCGCCATGCGCTGGCGCTGGCCGCCCGAGAGCTGCGCCGGGTAGCGGTCGGCGAAGCCGCCAAGCTGGACGAGTGCGAGCAACTCGTCGACGCGCTCGCGGATCTCGGCCTTCGGGCGCTTGCGGATCTCCATGCCGAACGCGACGTTCTTGCGCACGGTCATGTGCTTGAAGGCCGCGTAGTGCTGGAAGACGAAGCCGATCCCGCGCTGCTGCGGGACGATGCTGGTGACGTCCGCGCCGGCGATCACGACGCGACCCGAATCGGGCGTCTCGAGACCGGCGATGATCCGGAGCAGCGTCGACTTGCCGCTGCCACTCGGTCCGAGCAGCGCCGTGAGCGATCCGTCCGCGACCTCGACACTGACATCGTCGAGCGCGGTGAAGTCGCCGAACCGCTTGCTGATGTTCTCAGCCTGGATGGTCATGCGGCCTCCTGGCGCTGGTGCGCCGGTTTCACCAAGTTGAGGACGATCAGCGTGATGACTGCCATCGAGGCCAGCAGGAGCGACGTCGCGTAGGCGCCGATCTGATCGGAGTTGTTCCAGTCGCGCGACACGATCAGCGGGAGCGTCTCCGTCTGGCCCTGAATGCCGCCGGAGACGACCGAGACGGCGCCGTACTCGCCGAGCGCGCGCGCCGCGGTGAGCACGATGCCGTACGTGAGCGCCGGGCGGATGGCGGGCAGCGTGATCCGCAGAAACGTCTGCACGGGCGTTGCGCCGAGCGTGGCCGCCGCCTGCTGCTGGTCTTCGCCGATCTCGCGCAGCACGGGGATGAGCTCGCGCGCGACGAACGGGAGCGACACGAACGCGGTGGCGATCGCGATCGCGGGAAAGGCGAACATGACGCGGAAGCCGTGGGCCTGCAGCCACGTCCCGAACCACCCCGTGTTCGCGAACACGAGCACGAGGGCGAGTCCGACGACGACGGGCGAGAGCGCCAGCGGGAGGTCGAGGAATGCGCCGAGCACGGTCGCGATCACGCCCTTGCGCCGGGCGAGGTAGAGGGCGATCGCCAGGCCGAAGATGGTGTTCGCGACGACGGCGATGAGCAGGGCATAGAGCGAGAGCTTGGCCGCATGCAGCGTGTCGGCCGTCGTCAGTGCGTTCCAGACCGGCGTGACGCCGCTCGCGAACGTGTCCTTGAAGACCACGGCGAGCGGTGCGATCAGCAGCAAGGCGAGATAGCCGAGCGCCACGAAGCGCAACCCGAAGCGCAGGAGGTTATGCCTCATGACGCCTCGAGAGCCGCTCGAAGAGGCCGATCAGCAGGAGCATCCCGAGTGAGATCGCCAGCAGCAGCACCGCGAGCGCGGTCGCGCCGCGCGTGTCGAAACTCGCCAGATGGCCGTAGATGGCGACGGACGCGACCTCGGTCTTGAGCGGGATGTTGCCGCTGATGAGGACGACCGAGCCGAACTCGCCGACGGCCTTCGCGAACGCCAGACTGCACCCGCTCGCGATCGCAGGAACGAGCGCCGGCAGGATCACGCGCCGGAACGTGACGAAGCTGCTCGCGCCGAGCGACCTGGCCGCCTGCTCCGCCTCCCGGTCGAGCTCGCGCAGCACTGGCTGGACGCTGCGGACGACGAACGGGAGCGTGACGAATGCCAGCGCCACCACGATTGCGGTGCGCGTGTAGGCGACGTTCACGCCGATCGGGCTGTGCGGGCCGTAGAGCACGATCAGCGTGAGCCCCGCGACGATGGTCGGCAGCGCGAAGGGCAGGTCGACGACCGCGTTCACGAGGCGCTTGCCGAAGAACTGGTCACGCTCCAGCACCCAGGCGAGCATCGTCCCGAAGATCGCGTTGACGGCTACGACGATCAGCGAGGAGACGACCGTCAACTCGAATGCGGCCCGCACTTCGGGCGTGGAGAGCGTCGTCCAGAGTCCGTGGAGGCCGGCGCCCTGCGCCTCCCAGACGAGCGCCGCGAGCGGCAGCAGGACGAGAGCACTCGCGTACGTGCCCGCAAGCAGGCCGAGGCCGAGCGGCGCGATGCGCGCGCCGCTCGGCCGGGCCCGTCGGACGGGCGCTGCGCCGAATGCTGCGTCAGCCGCCACGTCCTTCTCAGCTGCCGTTCTCGATCTTGGCGAGAATGCCGTTGTTCGGGTCGAAGAACTTCGGCTGCGCCACGGGCCATCCGCCCTTGACGATGTCGCGGATGGTGAACAGCTTCGCCGGGATCGGGAAGGTCTTCGTCCACTTCTTGAAGACCGCCGGGACGACTGGGCGATAGCCGTAGGTGGCGAAGATGTTCTGCGCGGTGTCGGTCGTGAGGAAGCTGACGAAGGCGTTGGCCTCGGTCGCGTGCTGCGTGTTCTTCAGCACTGCGACCGGATTCTCGATCAGGATCGTCGAGGACGGCCGCACGAAGTCGATCGCCCCGCCGGCCTGCTGCGACTGGATCGCCTCGTCCTCGTACGCGAGCAGCACGTCACCCTTGCCCGAGAGGAAGGTATTGAATGCGGCCTTCGCGCTCGAGTCCTGCACGATGATGTTCTTGTAGAGCGCCTTCAGGTAGTCATTCGCCTGCGCCGGCGTCTTGTGCGCACGAATCTGGGCGCCCCATGCGGCCATGACGTTCCAGCGCGCACCGCCCGAGGTGAACGGATTCGCGTTGATGACCTGGATGCCCGGCTTCGTCAGGTCGGCCCACGTCTTGATGTTCTTCGGGTTGCCCTTGCGCACCACGAATACGACGATCGAGTCGGTGACGTTGCCCTTGTACTGCGTCTTGTTCCAGTTGGTGCTGATGAGCCCCGCCTGCGAGAGCACCGAGATGTCGGGTGCCAGGGAGAGGTTGACGACGTCGGCCGGCAGCCCGTTGTGGACCGCGGCCGCCTGCGTGCCGGAGGCGCCGTAGGACTGCTTGAACGTGATCCCGCTGCCCGCCGGCGTGGCCTGGAACGCAGGGATGATCTTGCTGTAGGCCCCGGCCGGCGTCGAGTACGCGACCAACGACAGGTTGACGCCCGACGAGCGGGCCTCGGCAGCACTCGCCGCAACGGCCAGCACGGCGGTGAGGCCGAGAGCGGTAGCCAACAGGCGCCGTCCGGCGAATCGAGAGCGCGATGCTCGGGAGAGCAGGGTCATGCAGTTCCTCCTTGATTTTCGGCACGAGTGTACGCCGTGCACGGCCGATGTCCACCTAGTCGATAGGCGAGCTTTCACCACGCCTGTCGGCATTAGTAGCATTTACACTCGGAAGAAGCAATTCTGATGCAATAGAGGCGCGCCCTTCGTTGTCAGGCGACGATGCTGTTGATCCGCGCGCCGGAGCGGTCGAGCCTCACCGAGAGCTCGCGCCCGTCCACGACCAGGTTGAGCGCGTACGCACCAGGCCCGACAGCGCTCAGCGAGACGCCCTCGAGCGTCTGCCCGGCGAGCGTGGAAAGCGCCCGCGAGACCTCGCGGGCGCTCTCGGAGAGCTCCTTGCCGCCAGGCAGCCGCCGATAGACCTTGAGCGCTGCCTGCTCCCCTCCCGGTCCGTAGAGCGCGCGCAGCCGGCCCGTCTGGAGTCCGAGCTCCAGCAGTTCCTCGAGCGCCTGGGCGTTCTCGCCCTCCACGGCGCCGTCCTCCAGCGCGGCGATCAGATCGGCGAGCTTGCCGCGCCTCTCTGCGTCCTGCACCATCGCGAGCACCGCCGTGGCCTCGGCCAGGGCCACCTCGACGGCCTCGCCCTTGAGCACGATCGGCGTGTCGTCACTCATGGGTGCCGCCTCCGACGATCGCGTGCAGCTCGTGCTCGAAGCCGCCCGTCTCGATCGCGCAGTGGATGCCGCACTCCTTCGGCGCCCCCGTCTCCCACCACCAGCGTCCGGCGCGGGACTGCTCCCCGGGCGCGATCGCGCGCGTGCAGGGCGCACAGCCGATCGACGTGTAGCCGCGCTCGTAGAGCGCGTGCAACGGCACGTCGTTGTCGCGGACGTACTCCCAGACCTCGTCCTCGGTCCACTCGGCAAGCGGGTTGAGCTTGACGATCGCATCGTGATCGTGGTCGATCTCGATCTTGCGGATGTTCGTGCGCGTCGCCCACTGGTCGCGTCGCAGGCCCGAGATCCAGGCGTCGAGCCCCTGCAGGTGCCGGGTCAGCGGCTGCACCTTGCGGACGTTGCAACAGATCAGGCGCTGCTCGACCGAGTTGCGGAACCCGTTCGTACCCTGCCGCGCGACCAGGCGCTGCAGCTGTGTCGCATCGGGCGAGAGCAGCTCGAGACGCAGCTCCGGGTAGCGGGCCCGGATCGCGTCGGCGAGGTCGTGGGTCTCCTGCGGCAAGCGGCCCGTGTCAACGCTGAAGACCCGTACGTCCGGACGGATGCGCGCCGCCATGTCGATCAGCGCGCAGCCGTCCACCTGGAACGCCGTGGAGATGGCGATGCGATCGCCGAAGCGCTCGAACGCCCACTCCAGCAGCGCCTCGGGCTCCTCGCCCTCGAACTCGACCGACAGCTCGCCGGCCTCGAGCTCATCG
>CAZYYP010000066.1:0-15352 GCA_964651695.1 uncultured Gaiellales bacterium
AGCTGAAGCCGCTGCGCGAGAAGGTCAACCCCGACACCTACGGCGGCTCGTACCTCATCGGGCTGCGCGCGATCGCCGTCAAGGCGCATGGCGACTCGGGCCCGATCGCGATCTCGAACGCGCTGCAGCACGCGGCGCGCGGGGTGCGCGAGGGCCTGATCGAGGACATCGCCCGCCGCGTGCATCCAGAGCCACGCACCGCCGGCAGCACGGCGGCAGAAGCGGTCGCTCCCGGGAGCATCGCAGCAGATTCAGCCGAAACCGGCTGAACCCTCGACCCCCGCCACCGGAGTTCTCAACCTACCCACCCGTGTGCGTGCTACGCTCGCCCGGCCGCACACCGCTATCACCATGGAGGCACGTTGGCGACGCGCGAAGAAGTCCTCGACCAGGTCAAGCAGATTCTCGTCCAGCAGCTCGGAGTCGACGAGGGACAGGTCACGCCCGAGGCGTCGTTCCAGGACGACCTCGATGCGGACTCCCTCGATCTCGTCGAGCTCATCATGGAGCTCGAGGATCAGTTCGGCGTGAAGATTCCGGACGAGGAGGCGCAGGGCATCAAGACGGTCAACCAGGCTGTCGACTACATCATGGAGAACGCCTCCTAGCGCCGAGCGTGCCCGCGCTCGCAACGCTCGTCGAGCGGCTCCCCGATGAGCTGCGGCGGCGCGCGTTCACTCACTCGTCGTGGGTCGACGAGCGCGTCCAGTCGTACGAGCGGCTGGAGTTCCTCGGCGACTGCGTGCTTGGTCTCGCGGTCGCCGAGGAGCTCTACCGCCGCGCCCCCGGCGTCGACGAAGGCCGTCTGGCCCAGCAGCGCGCCTATGTCGTGTCGCGCCCCTCGTGCGCGCTCGTCGCGCGCTCGCTCGACCTTGCGACCGCATTCGAGGCCGAGCGGGCACGGCGCGGGGCCGAGATGCGCATCGAACCGAGCCGCAACGTCCTCGCGGCGCTCTGCGAGTCGGTGATCGGCGCGGCCTTCCTGCACCACGGCTATCGCGAGACGGCCGACGCCGTCGTCGAGGCCTTCCGCGAGCGCATCGAATTCGGCGAGCAGGGCTTCGTCGATCACAAGACGGAGCTGCAGGAACGGCTGGCACGTCAGGGGTCGTCCGTAAGCTACCGGCTGATGGAGGCAACCGGACCAGCGCACCGCCGCAGCTTCACCTCTGCCGCCGTGCTCGGCGACGCGATCATCGGCACGGGCGAGGGCCCGTCCAAGAAGGCGTCCGAGCAGGCTGCCGCCGAGGAGGCGCTGCTGCGCGTGGACGGCGAGGGGAACCTGTGCACCTGAGCGCCCTGCGAGTCCGCGGCTTCAAGTCGTTCCGCGATCCGCTCGAGCTCCGCTTCGACGGCGGCGTCTCGGTGGTGGTCGGACCCAACGGCTCGGGCAAATCCAACATCGCCGACGCCCTGCAGTGGGCGATGGCCTCGCAGACCCCCCGCCAGCTGCGCGCACAGACCGAGCAGGACGTCCTCTTCGCCGGTTCGGAGCAGCACGCCGCGAGCGGCGTGTGCGAGGTCGAGCTGGTGCTCGACAACAGCGACGGGCGCGTCGGCGTGCCGCGCAGCGAGCTGTCGGTCATGCGCCGCCTCGACCGCGCCGGCGACAGCGACTACCTGCTCAACCGCCAGGCCGTGCGCCGCCTCGACGTGCGCGACCTCCTGGCCGAGGCGGGCCTCGGCCGCGAGCTGCACTGCATCATCGCCCAGGGCACGGTCGATCAGGTGCTGCTCTCGAAGCCCGAGGAGCGCCGCGGGCTCGTCGAGGAGGCCGCGGGCCTCGGCAAGTTCAAGCGGCGCCGGCAACGCGCCGAGGCCAAGCTCGCCCGCGTCGCGGCCGATCTCGAGCGCGCAGGCGATGTCGAGCGCGAATTGCGCGCCCGGCTGCGCCCGCTCGAGCTGCAGGCCACCGCTGCCGAGCGCTCAGAGGCGCTCGGGCGCCAGATCGCGGAGTCGCGGCTGCGGCTGCTCGCATCGGCGCTGGCCGAGACGCGCCGCGCGCGCGCCGACCGCGAGGCCGAGCTCGCCGCGGCCCGCAGCGAGCGCGACGCCGCGTCCGCGCGCCTGGCCGAGATCACGGCCCGCCGCGCACAGGCCGACGACGAGTTGTCGCGCATCCTCGGCGAGCAGGAGCGGGCGGCCGCGCACGGCATCGCACTGGCGACCGCCTCCGAGCGGCTGGCCTCGCGGCGCGACGCGCTCGCGCAGCGCCTCGGCGAGATCACGGCCGAGGCCGCGCGCGAGAGCGAGCGGGCCGAGCGACTCGCCGCCGAGGCCGGGCTGCTGGCGCTCCAGGCCGATGCCGCGATCGAGGCCGCCGAGCGCCTGAGCGCCGCCGAGGCCGCACTCGCGCCGATCGACGAGGCCGAGCTCGCCGGGGCGAGCGCGCGGGCCGGCGAGAGCGGCGCGGCGGCACTCGCCGCCCGCCGCGCGGCCGCAGAGCTGGCCGGGGCCGGGGCGCACGCCGAGGCCGCGCTCGCCGCCCAGCGCGCGCTCGCGGCCCAGGGGGCCGAGCGGCACGACGGGCTCGTGCGGGCCGCTGCGCAAACGCAGTCCGAGCTCGCAGCCGCCGAGCAGGCGCTGGCGGCGGCCGCGCCGGCGGCCGCGGCCGCGCGTGCGGCACACGAGTCGGCTCTGGCGGCCGAGGGCAGCGCTCGCGCCGATGTCGATGCACTGCGCGGTCGCGTGCGCGAATCCCAGCGCCGCGCCGCCGAGTCGGCGTCCGCCGCGGCTGCAGCGGGCGCGCGCGCCGAGGCGCTCGCGGCCGCGGTCGAGCGCGCCGACGGCATCGCTCCCTCACTCGCCGAGCTCGTGCGGCGGGGCGCCACGCTCGCGCTGGCGCTCGTCGAGCCCGAGGCCGGCTACGAGCTCGCGGTCGCGGCCGCGCTCGAGCGCTGCGCGGCCCTGGCCTGCGCCGACGACCTCACGGCCGCGCTCGCGCTGCTCGCAGCCGCCGAGGCGGAGGGCGGAGCTCTGCACGTCGGACGGCGCATGGACGCCGAGGGCGCTCCGCCGGCCGGCGCCGTGCCGCTCGCGGCGCACGTGCGGGTCACCGAGCGCGCGCCGGCGGGACTCCTCTCCGGGGTCTGGCTGGTGGCTGACGCCCGGGCGCTGCTCGCCGTCGAGCGCGGCATCGCCGTGACGACGGAGGGGCTTGGCTACGACGCCGACCGCGGCGTCGCGTTCCGCTCGGGCGCAAGCGGCGAGGCTGCGCTGTTGCGGGCGCGCCGCGAGCTCGAGGGTGCGCGCACCGGGGCGGCGGCGAGCGCGGCGGAGAGCGCGGCGCGCGAGAGCGAGGCCGCCGCAGCCGTCCGCGAGCTCGAGGCGCTCGAGACGGCAGAGGCCGCCCATGCACGGGTACTGGCCGAGGCTCGCGGGGCGCTGGTCGCCGCCGAGCACGCCGAGCGCGAAGCGGTTGCGGCGCGCGAGCGTGCGGCTCGCGCAGCCGAGCGCGCCGAGCACGAGCGCGCCGAAGCCGAGCAGCAGGGCATCGACCTCACTGCGGCGATCGAGAGCGCCGCGCGTGAAGCCGCCGAGCTCGCCCGGGCCGCGATCGCCGCCGGCGAGGCGGCGACACGGGCCGATGCCGAGCACGCCGAGCTCGAGAGCGTGCGCGCCGCGCTCGCCGAGCGCATCGCTCGGGCCCGCGCCGAGCGCGCAGCCGTGGCCGAGCGCGCCGAGCACGCGCGCCGTGAGCGCGACCGCGTCGTCGCAGCCCGCGCGAGCGCCGAGCAGAGCGCTGGGCGCACCCGCGCCCGCGGCGAGGCGCTCGCTCGGCTCGCGCACGGCGACGGCGCAACCCTGGCCGCGGCGCTCGCTGCGTGCGGGGAGGCCGCCGATTGCGCGCGCGCTCCGCTCGTGCAGCGCGGCGCCGAGCTGACACGGCGCAGCGAGGCCCTCACGATCGCCCTGCGCGAGTGTGCGCGCGACGAGGCCGAGCACGCGGGCGCCGAGCGCGACGCGGCCGCGCGCGCCGGCGCGCTCGAGCGCGAGGCGGCCCACGCGGAGGAGCGCCTGGCCGATCTGCGCACGCGCGCCGCCGAGCTCGCCGAGCAGCATGGCCTCGCAGCCGTCGATGCAGTCGAGCCGTTGCCGCCCGAGGAGCTGGCGGGCCTCTCGGCCCGCGTCGAGCGCCTCGAGCGCCGTCGCAGCGAGCTCGGCGCGGTCAACCCGCTCGCCAAGCAGGAGCTCGAGGAGCAGCGCGAGCGGCTCGACGACGTGCGCACCCAGGTCGACGACCTCGCGGCGGCGATGCGCGAGCTCGAGCGCGTCATCCGCAGCCTCACACGCGAGATCCGCGAGCGCTTCGCGGCGACGTTCGCCCAGGTGCAGGAGGGTTTCGACGAGGTCGTGGGGACGCTCTTCCCCGGCGGCCACGGCCGCTGCGTGCTGACCGAGCCCGAGTCGCCCGAGGACACCGAGACCGCTCCGGCCGAGCCCCCCGAGCCCGGAGTGGAGCTCGAGATCCAGCCGGCCGGCAAGCGCCTGGCCTCGATGGGGCTGCTCTCCGGCGGCGAGCGCTCCCTGGGCGCGCTGGCGTTCCTGTTCGCGCTCATGCTGGCCCGCCCGTCGCCGTTCTACGTGCTCGACGAGGTCGACGCTGCGCTCGACGATGCCAACATCGCGCGCTTCCTGGAGCTGATCGAGCGCTACCGCGACCGGGCGCAGTTCATCATCATCACCCACCAGCAGCTGACGATGGAGATCGCCGACACGCTCTACGGCGTCTCCATGGCCGGCGACGGGGTCTCGACCGTGCTCTCGCGCCGCGCGCGCGAGCCCGTGGCCGTCTAGATGTCCTGGGAGGAGGTGCTGCTGGGGCTCGCGCCCGCGCCGGAGCGTCCCTCCGAGCCCGCGGAGCGCCGCCGCGGCTTCTTCTCGCGCCTGCGCGAGAACCTCGGCCGCTCGAGCCGGGCGCTCGCGCAAGGCCTCAACGAGCTGGCGTTCGATCCCAACGACGACGACGTGTGGGAGCGGCTCGAGGAGCTCCTGATCGCAGCCGACGTGGGCGTGCCGGCGACGGTCGAGATCGTGCAGGCGCTCGAGGCCGAGGCTGCGGCGGGCCGCCTGCGCACGCCCGAGGAGTTGCGCGACGCCCTGCAGCGCATCGTCGCCGAGCGCCTCGCGCAGCCGCTCGAGCGCCGCGCCCTCGACCTGCGCGCCGATCCTGCGGTGATCCTCGTCGTCGGCGTCAACGGCACGGGCAAGACGACGACGATCGGCAAGCTCGCCTACCAGTTGCACGAGGCCGGTGCGAGCGTCGTGATCGGGGCCGCCGATACGTTCCGCGCCGCGGCCTCCGAGCAGCTCGAGACCTGGGCCGGGCGCGCACAGGCCGACTTCGTTGGCTCGGCGAGCGGGTCGGATCCCGCCGCCGTCGCGTTCGACGCGGTCAGCGCGGGCATCTCGCGCGGGCGGCGCGTCGTCATCGTCGACACCGCGGGGCGCCTGCACACCCAGGAGCACCTGATGGAGGAGCTCTCCAAGGTGCGGCGCGTGATCGAGCAGCGCCTGCCCGGCGCGCCCCACGAGACATTGCTCACGATCGACTCGACGACGGGCCAGAACGGCCTCCAGCAGGCGCGCCTGTTCACGCAGGCGGCCGAGGTCACCGGGCTCGTGCTGACGAAGCTCGACGGCAGCGCGAAGGGCGGGATCGCGATCGCGATCGCCCACGAGATGGGGCTGCCGATCAAGCTCATCGGCATGGGGGAGGGGCTCGAGGATCTGCGTCCGTTCGACGCCGACGCATTCGCCCGCGCGCTCTTCTCCGAGTGAGCGCAGACGACCCGCAACGTGCGGCGTGTATCATTCAGACGTCAAAGTGGAGGCGTCACCCGTTTCCCACCCGCCGGTGTATTGGCCGCGCCGGGTCGTGCAAGCTCCTGTACGTGCACGCCGGGTGGTGCCCCTGCGCATGAGAGGAGCAGGTTGAAGCATTCGGTGAAGCGCCAGTGAGGCCGCGCGGTGGCCAGGATGTGCGGCCGGCAGAGCCGCGCACCCGGGTCAATGAGACCATCCGCGTACCGCAGGTGCGGTTGATCGACGACGACGGGTCGCAGATCGGCGTCAAGGCGCGCGACGAAGCTCTGGAGTACGCGTGGGCCAAGAACCTCGACCTCGTCGAGGTTGCGCCGGACGCGAATCCGCCGGTGTGCCGTGTCATGGACTACGGCAAGTACCGCTACGACCAGGAGCAGAAGCAGAAGCTGGCGCGCAAGCACCAGAGCACCATCACGATCAAGGAGATCAAGCTCCGCCCCAAGATCGATCCCCACGACTACGCCACCAAGAAGGGCCATGTCGTACGCTTCTTGCGCCAGCGCGACAAGGTCAAGGTCACGATCATGTTCCGCGGGCGCGAGATGAGCCATCCCGAGCGCGGCAGAGCGCTGCTCGAGCGGCTCGCCGAAGATGTGTCCGAGCTCGGTGTGATCGAATCCGCGCCGATCCAGGACGGCCGCAACATGGTCATGCTGCTCGCACCCGTCCGCGAGTTGCCGAAGACCGATGAACCCGGCGCCAAGCCCGACGGCGCCAAGCCCGAAGCACCCGCAGTCTCCAAGCCCCGGGAAACGGCCGAGACCGAGACGACGTCCGGCAGCACGCCGGAGCCGGAGCCCGCAGCGCCCGAGAGCGCGGTGGCGACCGAGCCCGAAGCACCAACCGAAGCGCCACCCGAACCCGCGAAGAAGGTCGCTGCGGCTGTGAAGCCGAAAGCGCCACCGAAGAAGAAGCCCGCTGCGAAGGCCACTCCGGCCGAGCAGCCCGCAGAGCCGGCTCAGGACGCAGAGCCGGCCGCCGCCGCCCCCGAACCGACGAGCACCTGATGCCCAAGATGAAGACCCACTCCGGCGCCAAGAAGCGCTTCAAGCTGACCGGCAGCGGCAAGCTCACGCGCCGGCACGGCATGCGCTCGCACATCCTGGAGAAGAAGTCGCCGAAGCGGAAGCGCACCTTCCGTCACGATCAGCCCGTCGCAGCCCCTGACGAGAAGCTCGTCAAGGGCCTGCTCGGACTGCGCTGAGGAAGGAACCATGACCCGAGTCAAGCGATCCGTTCACGCGCGCAAGAAGCGCCGCAAGGTTCTCGACCAGGCCTCCGGCTACTGGGGCCTGAAGTCGAAGGTCTACCGCCGCGCCAAGGAGCAGGTGCAGCACAGCCTGCAGTACGCCTACCGCGACCGCCGCGTGCGCAAGCGCGACTTCCGGCGGCTGTGGATCATCCGCATCAACGCGGCGGCGCGGCTCCATGGCCTGTCCTACAGCCAGCTCATCAACGGGCTGAAGCGCGCCGAGGTGGCGGTCGACCGCAAGGTGCTGGCCGATCTCGCCGTGCACGAGCCCAAGACCTTCGCAGCGCTCGCAGAGCGCGCCAAGGCGGCGCTGGCGCCCCAGTGATCTCCGACGCGGGCGGGTGATACTGCACGATCACCCGCGCTCGTCGAATGCGCAGAAGGTGCGGTTCCTCCTCGCCGTGCTCGGTCTCGAGTACGAGCGGAGGACCGTCCCCTTCGCGCATGAGCGCCCCGACTGGCACGTCGCGGTCAATCCCGTGGGCGGCATCCCGACGCTGCTCGACGGCGCTCTCGTCCTCGCGGAGTCGAATGCGATCCTGCGCTACCTCGCGGCGCGTGAGGGCCGCAGTGATCTCCTGCCCACCGATCCGCGCGAGCGCGCGCCGGTGGACTGGCTGCTCGACACCGTGGGGACGGCGCTCCGGCCCGCATGTCGCGAGGTCGACGGGCCGGCGTGGGGCTGGCGCGCCCATCTGGGCATCGACTCGGGGCCGCGGCGGCCCGGCGACGTGCCTGCGGCGATCGCGTCCATCGCGCCTCAGCTCGCGGTCTACGAGCGCCTGATCGGCGACGGCGGCTATGCCTGCCTGGGACGCCTGACGGTCGCCGACTGCTCCGCGCTGCCCTCGCTGTGGCGGTTGCTGCACGCGGGTGCGCTGGCCGCGCACCCGAAGCTGCTCGCGTGGGCCGAGACGGTCGCCGCGCATCCCGCCTGGGCGACGGTGGCGGACGAGAGCGGGGTGCCATGATCACCAGCCGCGCCAACGCGCGCGTGCGCGCGGCGCGCGCACTCGGCGACGCGAAGGAGCGGCGGCGCACCGGCCTCTTCCTGGACGAGGGCGAGGATGCCCTGCGCGCCGCGCTCGCAGCCGGCATCGGGCCCGTCGAGGCGTTCGTCGACGACGATCTCGGCAGCGACCGCATCGCCGACGAGCTCGGCGCCGTCACCAAGGTGCAGCGCTGCTCGACCGAGGTCATGGCCGCGCTCTCGTCGCTCTCGCACACGAGCCGCGCCGTGGGCGTCCTGCGCGCCAACGACCTGCCGCCGCTCCGGGCGGGTTCGGCCGAGAGCGCGGTCGGCCTCCAGCTCTACGGGGTCTCCGACCCCGGCAACCTCGGCACGCTCCTGCGGAGCGCACAGGGCTTCGGGCCGGCGCACGTCGCGCTCGCCGACGGCTGTGCCGATCCGCTCTCGCCGCGCGCGGTGCGCGCGAGCATGGGCGCGCTCTACTCGGTGCCGGTGATCACGCTGCGCGAGGCGCCGGCCCTGCCGCTGATCGCGCTCGACGCGCGCGGCGAGCGCACGCTGGCCGAGCTCGCGCCGAAGGCCCCGGTCGCCTTCGCGCTGGGCGGTGAGCGCAGTGGCCTGCCGGCCGAGGTGACGGCGGGTGCCGGCGCGGTCGCGCGCATCCCGCTCGCCGAGGGCGCCGAGTCGCTGAACGTGGCGATCGCGGGCGCGCTCGCGCTCTACGAGCTGCGCCGCACCTGACGACGGCAGCTCGCGGCGTAGACTCGGCCCGTGGCACGCGAACGCACCGCCGAGACGCCCGACCCGGGCGTGGCGCGGGCGCGCCGCGCCGCCGAGGAGCCGCTTCAGGCCGGGAGCCGCGCAGCGGCGGCGCTGTTCGCGCAGTCGCCGTCCTTGAGGCGAGCCGGAAACGCGGCGCTCGCGCGTCTGCTCGACCCGGCGGGGTCGAGTCTCGGCGACCTCCAGAGCGTCGCGTCGACGTCCGTCAACGAGCTCGCGATCGTGCACGACCTGCTGCGCGCGATCGACGAGCACGTCGAGACCTCCGACCTCGAGAAGGGCAAGGGGCGCAAGGTCAACTTCCCGCTCATCGACCACGTGCTCACCGGGCTCTCGCCGAGCCAGCTGCAGCTCGTGTTCGCCGAATATCGCAAGGAGTGCGGGCGCGATCTGCGCGATGACCTCCTGGGGGGCTCCGGCTTCATGCGCGCCGAGATGACCGAGGCGCAGCGCGCCCGCGCGGCGGCGCTGCTCGCGGGGACCGCTCTCGAGTCGGCCGGGGCGCTCGGCAAGACCGGAGGCACCACGTTCGTGGCCGTGGGCGCGCCCGGCACGGAGGTCGCCGGGGTCGTCCCGTCGGCACTCGGCTACGAGGACGCGGCGAAGGTCATCGCCCGCAACCGTGCATTCGCGGAGGCGGCCGAGCTCGCGATCCTGCTCGACGACGGCAAGCCCGAGAGCGTCAAGAGGATCTTCGGCATCCTGCGCAAGAGCGTGGCAGCCAACGACATGATCGCCGCGGCCTACGAGCGGCAGTTCGAGAAGAAGTTCGAGACCGCGCTCGCCAAGCTCGACGGGCTCGCCTACGAGCGCGCCGTCGCGCTGCGCTACGGCCTCTGGGACCGGGCCGACGCGTTCGCGATCGAGAGCGTCCGGCAGGCCGTCGAGAAGTACGACCGGGCGGCGGCCTTCTCGCCGGGAAACGCGCTCATGAATCCCGCGAAGGCCGCCGAGGGGCGGCGCAAGCTCGTCGACGAGATCGAGGAGGTGCTCTCCACGATCGCGGCGGAGACCGCCGCACAGGCCGGGGCGTCGTCGGCGGCCGACGCACGGGCGGCCATCTCCGCGCATCTCTCGGCGGTACTCGCGATCCGCATCCCGGACGGCGACGATCCCGGCACGTCGGTCGGCGATCTGCTCAAGGACAGCTTCAAGCCGGAGGACCTCGCAGTCATCGGCGCCGTGCAGAGCGGCGATCCGGTCGAGGCGGCGGCGGCCAGGATCGCGCGCGCCGACGCTGCCGACAACGTCGACCTCAAGCTCGTCTCGGCGACGCTGCGCGAGCTGCGCGCCGACGCGGAGCGCGAGGTCGGCCGCGAGGCCAAGGCCAAGGGCGACCAGCTGAAGCACGCCGGTCTCGCGCCCGACCAGCTGGCGGCCGCCGCACTCGAGCTCGGCACGCGTGCCGAGCGTGAGGCCGACGAGCGCTCGCACCGCTATGTCGCGCAGCTCGCGAGCCGCATCGACTCGCTCGCCCACGCGAGCGACGGGCATCGCTGGTCCGAGCTGCTCGCGGCGCTCGACAAGGACGATGCCGCGACGGTCGACAAGCTCATGGGCGGCGGCGGGAAGCTGGCGCCGGCCGACGAGATCAGGGAGGCCATGCGGCAGAAGGACCTCCCGGCGGTGATCGGCGTCCTGCGCGGGCTCTCCGCCTCGATGCGGCGGGCGGCGGTCAAGGAGTACGACGCCGGCTCGGCGGTCACGCTCGCTGCGTCGGTCGCGGGCAAGACCATCCCGCTCCTTGAACGCGCCGCTCCCGCCATGAAGATGCCCCGCACCGACGACGAGGCGGCCATCGCCGAGCTGATCGAAGCGCCCGATCCGGGCGGCGAGTCCGAGATCGCCTGGACGTTCAAGTGGACGCGCGACACCTACGAGCGCGCGCTCGAGGCGGGCGGCATCACGGGCGAGATTGCCGACGTCGGCGGCCGCGAGGTGCGCGAGCTGATGGACGACTCGGCCAACGAGGTGACCGACGCGCACATCGCCTACCGCAAGGCGACGACGCCCGAGGAGCAGGAGGAGGCGCTGCGCAAGCTGCGCAACGCGCGCTCGGCGATCACCGGCGACAAGACCGCCTACGTGGCCGACACCGACGCCATTCGCGCCAGCATCGCGAGCTCGCTCGCGACCGTCGTCGATATCGCCCTGACGATCATGATGCCGGAGGCCGCGGGCGCCGTGACCAAGCTCGTCGGCTCGCTCGTGGCCAACATCGGCACGAAGTTCGTGGTCATGCAGGATCAGTACAGCGCGGAGATGCTCAAGTCCGATCTCGTCGGCGCCGTCGTCAGCATGGGCTTCGCGTCGCCGGGCAAGCTCGCGGGCGAGGAGGCGACCAAGCTCGTCGGCGCGAAGCTCGCGAGCACGGCCGAGAAGTACGGCTGGAAGGTCTCCGAGGAGCTGAAGGCGCTCGCTCCTGGTCTCACGAAGCTCGGCGGCAACATCGGCGAGAACGTTGCAACCGGTGCCATGACCAACGTCGCGCTCGGGAAGTCGTGGGACGAGGATCTCGGCTCGTCGACGTTCACGGGCGTGGTCAAGGGCTACGGCACGAGCGCCGGCCGGACGCTGGTGCACGGGGCGCCCGCGCCCGCCGGTGGTGCCGGCGCGGCAAGCGAGAGCGAGCAGACGGGGGCGGCCCCGCCGGGCGAGCAAGCGGCTCCCGCGGCACGGCCGGCCGAGGAGGCCGCCATCGGGGCGCGTGAGGATCCGGGCACCGCGAGCGCCGCCGGACGGACAACCCCCGAGGTCGATGCCGGCGAGCGCCCGACGCGCCGCAGCGAGGCCGCGCAGCCCGAGACCGTCCGCTCGAACGACTTCGACGACGAGGAGCCCACCCAGAAGACGCCGATGGCGCTCGACGAGGACTTCGAGAGCGAAGAGCCGACGCAGAAGGGAACGTCCCAGAACTGGGATCCCGAGCAGACCGTCATCCACGAGGCGAGCGCGCTGCAGAAGCCCACGCCGGGGACGGTCGAGCAGGCATCCGACCCCACCAATCCGTTCGACTCCTACCGGATCTACAAGCGCTGGATGAACGAGCACCCCAAGCTCGAGGTCGGGCTGGTCTACAACTTCATGCTCGACGAGTGGGCCGTCGTCCAGGGTGGGGCGGGGAGCGTCGACATGGGGGCCGCCTACGCGAAGCTCGGCTGGCGCTCGGAGGACGCTGTTCTCGACCGCCACAGCCATCCGATCGGGAAGGGCAACGTCACCGAGAAGGGCAACCGGCAGGCGAGTGGCCAGGACGGCGACCTCTCCGCATATCAGCGTGACGGCGAGAAGCGCACCGGGTCCCACCTGAGCGCGATCGACGTGGAGACCGAGAACGGGACGACACAGGTGCTCGTGTCGTATGACCCGTTCCTCAAGCAGTGGACGGTCTCGGCGCCCCGCTCGAGCCCGAACGATCCGGCGACGCGCGTCTTCACGTCGTTCCGCGACTACCACGAGTGGTTCTACATCGAGTTCGGCGTGGAGCCGGGCGGCACGAAGCTGCTCGGCATGCCGTGATCACATCGTTGCGCGCTGCTCGCAGACGTAGATCTGGTCGCCCTGCTGCTCGACCAGGGGAGTGCCCTCGAAGCCCGAGTAGGCCGCCACGACCTCGAGGCCGGCCTCCGCGCAGAGCGCACGCCACTCCGGTGCGCTGCGCCACTCGAGCGTCATCGAGACCACGCGGCCCGGCAGGCGGACGTCGAGCGCGAGCCGTCGCTCGGCTGCGTCCCACAGCGGCCGCTCGCTGATCTGATCGCGGCGGGCGATCCAGCGGCCGTGCGTCGCGCGGATGTCGGCGGCGGTCGGCTCGAAGACATCGAAGACGAACTGCCCGCCCGGGGCGAGCAGCGAGGCGGCGGCCGACAGCGCCTGGCGGCGCTCGTCGTCGCCCGTGAGGTGCATGAACGTCCGGAAGGGCGCGATCACGCGATCGGAGGGCGGGAGCTCGGGCGGCGCGCGCAGATCGCCCACGACGGTCTCGAGACGGCTCTCGACCGAATACCGGCGCGCACGGCGCTCGGCCTGCGCGAGCATCGCCGGCGCGGCGTCGAGTGCGATCACGCGATGCCCGTGCCGCGCGAGCTCGACGGCGATGCGGCCACTGCCCGCGCCGAGCTCGATGACCGGCCCGGCCGCGCCCTCGCACGCCAGCACGTAAAAGGCGATGTCGTGGTCGACGCCGGCGCACCAGCGGTCGTACAGCGGCCCCAGCCGCTCGTAGGGCTCGCCGCCCGGTGCTGCTGCTTCGCGTCGCACACGCGGTAGGATGACGGCTCCGGCGCAGACGGAGACGAGTAGGCGGGCGCCGTCCTCACAGGGAGCGGGGCCGTGACTGAGAGCCCCCGCGATGGGCGGCCCGCCGAAGTTCACCTCCCGAGCCGGTCGGGACGCCGACGAACGGGCGGAAGCGAGCGGCGCCGGAAGGCGCAAGCAGGGTGGTACCGCGGGGGAGTCTCCCTCGTCCCTGCACCGACGCGGGGATGTCAATGGAGGACGCCGCCAGCCTCGAACGCCAGGGGCGCGAGCTGCTCGAGCGGGCCACGACCGCCGCCGGGCTCGAAGATGCACGGGTCGAGGCGCTCGGCCGCTCGAGCGCGCTGACCCTTGCCCTGCGCGAGCTGGGCGCGCTGCCGGCCGAGCTGCGCGGGGCGCGTGGCCAGGAGCTGAACCGTGTCCGCGGCGAGCTCGAGGCTCTGCACACCCGTCTGCGCGAGCAGCTCGAGGCGAGCGAGCTCGACACCGAGCTGCGCCTGGCCGCGGTCGACGTCACGCTGCCCGGAGATCCCGTGCCGCGCGGCACCGCGCATCTGCTGACACAGATCCAGCGCGAGATCGAGGACGTCTTCGTGGGACTCGGCTTCCGCATCGCCGAGGGCCCCGAGGTCGAGCTCGAGTACTACAACTTCACGGCGCTCAATACCCCCGACGACCATCCCTCCAAGGCCGAGTCCGACACGCTCTGGATCGCCCCCGACGTGTGCCTGCGCACGCAGACCTCGCCGGTGCAGGTGCGCGTCATGGAGCAGCAGCCGCCGCCGGTCTACGTGATCTGCCCGGGTCGCGTCTACCGCCGCGACGCGCTCGACCCGACGCATTCGCCGATGTTCCAGCAGGTCGAGGGACTGGCGGTGGATCGCGGCCTCTCGCTCGCGCACCTCAAGGGCACGCTCGAGCACTTCGCCCGGGCGCTCTTCGGGCCCGATCGCGAGATCCGGCTGCGCTCGCACTTCTTCCCGTTCACCGAGCCGAGCGTCGAGCTCGACGTGTCGTGCTTCCTGTGCGGCGGCAAGGGCTGCCGCGTGTGCAAGGGCGAGGGCTGGATCGAGATCCTCGGCGCCGGGATGGTCGACCCGAACGTGTTCGGGTTCGTCCCCGGCTACGACCCCGAGGTCGTGAGCGGATGGGCGTTCGGCATGGGGATCGAGCGCGTCGCGATGCTCAAGTACGGCATCCCGCACGTCAAGAGCTTCTACGACAACGACGTCCGCTTCCTCGAGCAGTTCAGGGGGGCCGTGCGATGAAGGTTCCGGTGCAGTGGCTCTCGGATCACCTCGGTGAGCTGCCGCCGCTCCCCGAGCTCGTCGCACGCCTCTCGCTCGCGGGCGACAAGGTCGAGTCCGTGGAGCGGCACGGCCTACCGGCGGGCGACGGGGTCGAGGAGCTGATCGTCGCCGGCCACGTGCTCGCGGCCGGCAAGCATCCGAACGCCGACCGCCTGCAGCTGACCCAGGTCGACGTGGGGGAGGGCGCGCCGCGCCAGATCGTGTGTGGCGCCTGGAACTTCGGCGCCGGCGACACGGTCGCCGTGTCGCTGCCGGGCACCGTGCTCGGCGACGGGCGCCGGATCGGCCGCTCGAAGCTGCGCGGCGAGACCTCGGACGGGATGATCCTCTCGGAGCGCGAGCTCGACATCTCCCCGGACGGCGAGGGGATCATGGTGCTCGGCGACGGCTGGCGGCCGGGCGAGCCGCTGGCGCCGCGCGTGCCGCTCTTCCACGACGTGATCGAGCTCGAGGTCACCTCCAACCGCGCCGATCTGCTCTCGATGCGCGGCGTCGCGCGCGAGGTGCACGCGATCTTCGGCGTCGAGCTGCTGCCGCTCGACGAGAGCGAGCCGCCCGCGCTCGGCGACCGCCTCACGACCGACTTGATCGCGATCGCGATCGAGGACGAGGAGCTCTGCCCGCGCTTCACGGCGCGTGTCTTCCAGGACGTGAAGGTGGGCCCGTCTCCGCTCTGGCTCAAGGCCCGGCTGCACGCCGTGGGCATGCGCCCGATCGTCAATCTCGTCGACATCACGAACTACGTGATGCACGACCTCGGCAGTCCCCTGCACGCCTACGACCACGCGCGCATCCACGGCGGGCGCCTGACGGCACGCCGGGCACGGGCGGGGGAGACCCTGCGCACGCTCGACGGGCAGGAGCGCGAGGTCGAGCCGTCGATGCTCGTGATCGCGGACGCGGAGGGCCCGCAGGGGATCGCGGGCATCATGGGCGGCGCCGACTCCGAGATCACCG
>CAZYYP010000067.1:0-15288 GCA_964651695.1 uncultured Gaiellales bacterium
CTGCTCGTGATCGCCGACGGCAAGCGCGGCGACATCGGCTCGACCGCGGAGGCCTACGCCGCGGCCTATCTCAGGCCGCGCGGCGCCTCGCCGCCGCTGGCGGACGCGCTCACGGTCAATCCGTACCTGGGCGCCGACTCGCTGCAGCCGTTCGCGGAGGCCTGCCACGCGTCGGGCGGCCTCATGTTCGTGCTCGTCCGCACCTCGAACCCGGGCGGTGCCGATCTCCAGGAGCTCGAGCTCGCCGACGGCTCGCGCGTCTGGGAGCGCGCCGCTCGCATCGTCGCCTCCTTCGCGCCCGTGGCCGGCGCCGTGGTGGGCGCGACCCAGCCCGGAGCCGTCGCCCGCGCGCGCGAGCTGATGCCGGACGCGACATTCCTGCTTCCGGGGATCGGCGCGCAGGGTGGCGAGGTGGCCGCCCTCGCACCGGCGTTCGCCCCCGGGCCGGCGGGCGGGCTCGTGAGCGCCTCGCGCTCGGTGCTCTACGCGTCGCGCGAGGATGGCCGCTGGCAATCCGCAGCGGCCGCGGAGGCCTCGCGCCTGCGCGCGTCGGCGTGGGCCGTGGCGGAAGGCGCATGAGTCGCCGGCCCGCGCGCCGCGGACGGCGTGGGCCGGCGGCGCGGCGTTCGCCGTGGGTGTACCTCGCGCCCGCCGCGTTGCTCGTCTGCGTGAGCGTGATCACCGTGATCCTCTCGAGCACGGGCGTGATCGGGCACACGGCCGACGGGGGCCCGCCGCCGGCGACAACGCCCTCGGTGCCGGTGCAGACGCTCTCGGTGCCGCAGACCGCCCCGCCCCCGGAGCCCGCCCCGCCGCCGCCGGAGCCGCCGCCCCCGGCCAAGACGACGAAGGCCAAGACCACGACGGCCACGACCACGACGGCCGCGACGACGACGAGCACCACGACGACGACGGCCACGACGACGAGCGCGTCGACCACGCCGTCGACGACCCCGTCGACGACGGAGACGACGACCGGCTCGGCGGACACGACGCCCCCGCCGGCGACGGGCAACGGCGGCCAGCACGTCAAGTGGACGGTCAAGAAGGGCGACACGCTCTCGTCGATCGCGACGCAGTTCGGCACGAGCGTCAAGGAGCTCGAGCGCCTGAACCCGAGCGTCGATCCCGCCGCGCTCCAGGTCGGTCAGCAGCTCTTCGTCCGGTAGGCCATCCGGACTCAGTCCAGACGGCGCTCGGGCGGCGGCGGCGTCGCGCGGTAGAGCGTGATCAGGCAGACGTCGAGGGCGAACCCGAGCAGCCCCGTGAAGACGAGCAGCGCGGTCAGGGCGAGCGGCGTCCCGCCGTTGTCGAAGGACGGCCCGAGCGCCGCAGCGAGCACGAACGACAGCATCAGCCAGACCGCCGTGGCTGCGAGCGAGGCGCCGGGTCGTCGCAGCAGGACGTGCAGGCTGGCCCGGAACGACTGCCAGAGGCCGACATCGTCGATCACGATCGCGTAGTCGGAGTAGAGCGTGAAGACGAGCGCCGCCAGCAGGACGGGCGGCCCGAGCGCCGCGATGTCGCCCTTCTCGAGGATGCCGATGCCGAAGGCGAGCGGCGTGCCGATGCACACGTCGAGCAGCACGAGGCGGATCACCGAGGGCCACGTGGGTCGCGGAAAGCCGCCGGTCGTCGCGAGCGCCCGGATGTACGACGCGCGGATCCAGGCCATCGGCCACGGCCGGACGAGCACATAGAGGGCGACCGCGACCGCGCACGCGCCGTTGCCGCCGACCGCGCGGTCGAGCGCGTCGGCGAGCGTCCGCGACTCGTCGAAGACGGCGTTCGAGAAGCTGTCGAACGTGCTCGCCCGCTTGAGCGCGCCGATGGCAGCCGACAGCGCTGAGGTGTCGAGCAGCACCATGCCGAGCGCGACGAGGAGCAGTTGCTGCCGCGCGACCGCCAGACGCCACATCGTCGCGAGCAGACTGCGCCCGCCCTGTGGGCCGAGGCTCATCCCGCATGACTATAGAACCGGTTTCGAACGCGGGGCAGCGGTCGCGGCTCGCACGACCGCAGGAGGATCCGAGACCTCCGAATGCCACCGTCGCCGAAATCGGTCCTCCTGGCCGGCCCCCCGGTAGAGTCCCGCCCCGTGCGTCTCGCGGCTGTCGCCCTGCTTCTCCTGCTCGTCCCGCTCGCGAGCGCCCATGCGGATGCGCCGCCGGTGCCCCAGGGCGCGGCGTGGATCGTCGACGCGCCCGGCCACGGGGGCCTCCTCCTCGTGCATGCGCCGGCGGCGCACCGCGAGATCGCGTCGCTCACCAAGCTCATGACGGCGCATCTCGTGCTGCGCTACGCCAACCTCGACACGGTGGTCGCGACCGGGGCCGATGCGGTGGCGGTCGGCGAGTCGAGCGTGCCGCTCGCCCTCGGCGAGCGCCAGACCGTGCACGCGCTCCTCGCCGCGCTGATCGTCCACTCCGCCAACGACGCGGCCGTCGTGCTCGCCCACGCGACCATGCAGGAGCCGGCTGCGCAGGCTGCCGCCGCGCGCGCCGCGAAGGCTCGGCACCGCCCGCTCCCGGGCGATCCGGTTGCGCGCTTCGTCCTGCTCATGAACGCCGAGGCGCGCCGGCTGGGGCTGCGCGACACGGTGTACCGCACGCCGCACGGCCTCGACGAGCCCGGCGCGCACTCCTCGGCGCGCGACGTGCTCGCGCTCGCGCGCCTGGACATGGCCTCGCCGATCTTCCGCGCCCTCGCGCGCCGCACGACGGTGACGATCCCGGGGCATCGCCTGCAGACGAGCAACACGCTGCTCGCGGCCTACGCGGGTCTCGACGGCGTCAAGACGGGGCACACCGACGAGGCGGGCTGGAACCTCGCCGCGAGCGCCGACCGCAACGGCGTGCGGCTCTACGCCATCCTCCTCGGCTCGCCCGACGAGGTGCATCGCGACCACGACGTCGCGCGTCTGCTGGACTGGGGCTTCGACCGCTTCAAGCGCGCTCGCCTGGTGCGCGACGGCCAGTCGTTCGGTCACGCGGGCACGGTCCGCGTCGTGGCGGCGAAGGGCCTCGCCGTGACGCTCGATCCCGGCGAGCAGGTGCACGAGCGCATCGTGTTGCCGGATCGCCTCGACACGCACGTGAGCGCCGGCCAGCGCCTGGGCTACGTCGAGCTGCGCAGCGGGCGCGGCGTGCTCGGGCGCATCGCGCTCGTGGCCGACCGCGCCGGCGGTGGCCCTCCGTCATTCACGCGCTGGCTGCGCGCACGGGTGCGTGCGCTCACCTGAGCGAACCTTCAGCGGCGTCCCGGATCAGGCTAGAGTGGGGGAGCGGCTCGTGCCGCGCCCGCCATGTTCCTGACGGTCACGCTCAACGCAGCGATCGACAAGACCCTGCGCGTCGCGAACCTGCAGATCGGCCGCCGTCACCGCTGCGCGCCCGGTAACTCGCAGGCCGGCGGCAAGGGCATCAACGTCGCGCGCACCCTGCGGGCGCTCGGGCAGCCCGTGGTCGCCACCGGGCTCGCCGGCGGGCATGCCGGCGCCATGATCGTCGAGGACCTGACGGCCGGCGGCATCGTCCACCAGTTCGTCAGGATCGCCGACGAGTCGCGCTCGAGCACGATCGTGCTCGACCCCGCGGGCACGCAGGTCGCGACGGAGGTGGTCGAGTACGGACCGGTCGTCCGGCCCGACGAGCTCGAGGCGTTCTGGTCGTCGTACGTGTACCTGCTGGGCGGCAGCGAGGCCGTCGTCCTGGCCGGGAGCCTCCCGCGCGAGGTGCCCGAGGACTGGTACGCCACCGCTCTCCGCGAGGCGCGCAGGCAGCGCGTCTTCGCCGTCCTCGATTCCGAGGGCGAGCCGCTGCGCCTCGGGCTCGCAGGCGAGCCCGATCTCGTCGTGCCCAACCAGCTGGAGGCCGAGGAGCTCGTCGGCTTCGAGTTCGAGGCCACGCAGGATTTCGTGCTCGCGCTCGAGCAGATCGTCGAGATGGGCGCCCGCGGCGTGATCATCACGCGCGAGGATGGTGCGCTCGCGTTCGTGCGCGAGGGCGGACGGTCGCTCTTCCTGCGCGCGACCGTGCCGCTGCTCGAGGTCGTGTCCCCCGTGGGCGCAGGCGATGCGCTGCTCGCGGGCCTGCTCGCGGCCCGTCGCGCGGAGCGGCCGTTCGCCGAGGCCCTGCGCCATGCGGTGGCCTGCGGTGCCGCGAGTACCCAGCACGAGCAGCCCGGCATGCTCGACGGCCGCGAGGTGCAGCGCCTCTCGGCGCTCGTCGAGGTCTCCGAGCTCACGCGCGCGCAGGCCTGACGCCCCGTCCGGCAGCTCGCAGAAGTGGCCTGCGGCCGCGCTCGGTCGGGCGGAGCCGACCCCCTTGCTAGCATCACTGAACGTTGGGCATTCGACATCGAGACGAGCACTCCTCCCGAGACCCAGGCCGCTGCCACACGCGCTCCTGGGTCTTGTCGTAGAGGGGCGGAACAGCGGAGGGATCCGACACGGTGGAGATCGAGATAGGGCGGGGCAAGAAGGCGCGACGGGCCTACGGGTTCGATGACATCGCGATCGTGCCGAGCCGGCGCACGCGTGACGCCGAGGACGTGGACATCGGCTGGAAGCTCGGGCCCTACCTGCTCGAGCTCCCGCTCCTCGCCTCGGCGATGGACGGCGTCGTCTCCCCGACGATCGCGGTCCAGATCGGCAAGCTGGGCGGTCTCGCCGTCCTCAACCTCGAAGGCATCTGGACGCGCTACGCCGATGCCGACAAGCAGCTCGAGCGCATCGCGAAGTCGAGTCCGTCCGATGCCACGAAGCTCATGCAGCAGCTCTACGCGGAACCGATCAAGCCCGAGCTGATCGCGCAGCGCATCCAGGAGATCAAGGCCGCGGGCGTCCTCGCCGCGGCGTCGCTGACGCCCCAGCGCGTCCGCGAGTACCACGCGATCGCGCTCGAGGCGGGTCTCGACATCCTCGTGATCCAGGGCACCGTCGTCTCCGCCGAGCACGTCTCGTCGGTCGTCGAGCCCCTCAACCTCAAGGAGTTCATCGCCAGCCAGCCGATCCCGACGATCGTCGGCGGCTGCGCGAGCTACCAGACGGCGCTGCACCTGATGCGCACGGGCGCCGCGGGCGTGCTCGTCGGCGTCGGGCCCGGCGCCGCCTGCACGACGCGCGGCGTGCTCGGCGTGGGCGTTCCCCAGGCGACGGCGATCGCCGACGCCGCGGCCGCCCGCATCCAGCACCTGCTCGAGACCGGCCAGTACTGCAACGTGATCGCCGACGGCGGCATGCGCACGGGCGGCGACATCGCCAAGGCGATCGCCTGTGGCGCCGACGCCGTCATGATCGGCTCGCCGCTCGCCAAGGCCACCGAGGCGCCCGGTCGCGGCTACCACTGGGGCATGGCGACGTTCCACGCGTCGCTGCCGCGCGGCACGCGCGTGAAGACCGAGCAGATCGGCACGCTCGAGCAGATCGTGCTCGGGCCCGCGTTCGACAACGACGGCACGACGAACCTCATGGGCGCGCTGCGCACGTCGATGGCGACCACCGGCTACGAGACGATCCACGACTTCCAGAAGGCCGAGATCATGTTCGCGCCGGCCCTGCAGACCGAGGGCAAGAAGCTGCAGCGCGAGCAGGGCGTCGGGATGTCGCGGTGAGCGCGCAGCCCGAGCTGCGGGTCGGTCTCGACGACCGCCCGGTGCTCGTGCTCGACTTCGGGGCGCAGTACGCCCAGCTGATCGCCCGCCGCGTGCGCGAGTGTCGCGTGCGCTCCGAGCTCGTCCCGCACGACATCTCGCCCGAGCAGGTGCTCGCGCGCAACCCGTACGGGCTGATCCTCTCGGGCGGTCCGGCGTCGATCTACGCCCAGGACGCCCCGCGGCTCGATCCGCGGCTGCTCGAGCTCGGAATCCCCGTGCTGGGCATCTGTTACGGCATGCAGGCGATGGCCCAGGCGCTCGGCGGCGACGTCGCCCGCACCGGGGGCGCCGAGTTCGGGAAGACCGAGCTCGAGATCCGCGGCGGCGTGCTGCTCAACGACGTGGCCGATGTCGATACGTGCTGGATGAGCCACAACGACGCGGTGGTGCGCGCGCCCGCCGGCTTCGGGGTGACGGCGTCGACGCCCTCGACGCCGGTCGCGGCGATGGAGGACCCCGAGCGCGGGCTGTACGCCGTGCAGTTCCATCCCGAGGTGCGGCACACGCCGCGCGGCACGGAGATGCTCAAGAACTTCCTCTCCGATGCGTGCCACGCCCCCGCGACGTGGACGGCGCTCGCGGTGATCGACGAGCAGGTCGAGCTCATCCGCGCGCAGGTCGGCGATGCGCGGGTGATCTGCGGCCTCTCGGGCGGCGTCGACTCCGCCGTCGCGGCCCTGCTCGTGTACCGCGCGATCGGCGACCAGCTCACGTGCGTCTACGTCGACCACGGCCTGATGCGCCAGAACGAGTCCGAGCAGGTCGTCGCGACGTTCGGCGATCACTTCCAGGTGCCGCTCGTGCACGTCGAGGCCTCCGCGCGCTTCCTGGCGCAGCTCGAGGGCGTGACCGATCCCGAGACCAAGCGCATGCGGATCGGCGAGACGTTCATCCGCGTCTTCGAGGAGGAGTCGCGGAAGTTCGCGGACGCGCGCTTCCTCGTGCAGGGCACGCTCTACTCCGACGTCATCGAGTCGGGCTCCAAGACCGCCGCCAAGATCAAGTCGCACCACAATGTCGGCGGTCTGCCCGAGGAGATGGATCTCGAGCTCTGCGAGCCGCTGCGCTGGCTCTTCAAGGACGAGGTGCGCAAGGTCGGCGCCGAGCTCGGCCTGCCGGACGAGATCGTCTGGCGCCAGCCGTTCCCCGGCCCCGGGCTCGCGATCCGCATCATCGGCGAGGTCACCCCCGAGCGGCTCGAGATCCTGCGCCACGCCGACGCCGTGATCCGCGAGGAGATCCGCCGCGCCGGTCTCGAGCGCGAGATCTGGCAGGCCTTCGCGGTGCTGCCGGCGATCAAGTCGGTCGGCGTGATGGGCGACGCGCGCACCTACGAGTATCCGATCATCGTGCGCGCCGTGACGAGCGAGGATGCGATGACGGCCGACTGGGCGCGCCTGCCCTACGACCTGCTCGAGCGCATCTCGAGCCGCGTGATCAACGAGGTCACGGGCGTCAACCGCGTCGCGCTCGACATCTCCTCGAAGCCCCCCGGGACGATCGAGTGGGAGTGATCGAGTACCGCGGGTTCGATGTCCTCACGTTCGACTGCTACGGCACGCTGATCGACTGGGAGTCCGGCATCGCCGCCGCGGTGCGCCTGCAGCTCGGCGACGCCGTCGCCGAGGTCTCCGACGAGGAGATCGTGGCCGCGTTCGCCGCCGTCGAGCACGAGGCCGAGGTCCCGTACAAGAGCTACCGCGAGGTGCTCGCGCTCTCGCTGCGGGGCATCGGCGAGCGCCTCGGCGTCGCCGTCTCGGATGCCCAGGCGAGCGGCTTCGGCTCGTCGGTCGGCCAGTGGCCCGCCTTCCCCGATTCCTCCGAGGCGCTGCGGCGGCTGCAGGAGCGCTTCAAGCTGGCGGTGATCACGAACTGCGACGACGACCTCTTCGGGCAGTCCGAGCGCCGGCTCGGCGTCTCCTTCGACTACGTCATCACCGCGCAGGAGGCGGGCAGCTACAAGCCCGATCCCGCGAACTTCCTGCTGGCGTTCGAGCGCATCGAGGAGCCGCGGGAGCGCATCCTGCACGTCGCGCAGAGCCTCTTCCACGACCACGTGCCGGCCAAGGCGCTCGGCATGACGACCGTCTGGATCGACCGCAGGCAGGGTCGCGGCGGCGGCGCCTCGCTCGACGTGGAGGCGCACCCCGACGCGACCTTCCCGAGCATGGGGGCGTTCGCCGACGACGCCGTGCCGGCCTAGTGCCTGGCGGATCTCCTCGCCGGCGGCGCCGTGCTACTCGCCGCGCAGGAGCGCGCCCATGCGGGCGAGGTGCTCGGAGCTCGCGCGCGTCGCCTGCCAGGGCGTCATCACGCCGTCGCGCTCGAAGCGCGGGAGCACGTGCACGTGGTAGTGGAAGACCGTCTGTCCGGCGGCGCGGCCATTCGACTGGACGATGCTGACGCCGTCGCTGCCGAGCGCGCCGCTGACGCGCGCGGCCATCTGCTGCACCGTAGACGCGACGGCGCCGAGGTTCGCGGGTTCGGCGCCGTGGATGTCGTCGGAGTGGGCGCGCGGGATGACCAGCACGTGGCCGTCGCAGGCGGGCGCGATGTCGAGGAACGCGACCGTGTCGGCGTCCTCGTAGATGCGCTCGGCAGGCATGGTGCCGGCCGCGATGCCGCAGAAGATGCAGTCGCTCATGGCGTCGAAGGATAGGGACGCGGCACCGGCTCGGCGGAGAACGAGCGCATCGCGATCGCCAGCGGCACGATCATGCACGCGGCCGCCGCGCAGGCGATGAACGCGTGCGACGGGGTGCCGTTGTAGATCGGCAGGAAGACGTACGGCGAGAGCGCGCTGCCGGCGAAGCGGAACGCGCCGAAGACGCTCGTCGCGCCGCCGCGGTTCGCGGGCACGGCCTCGACCGCGAGCGTGTTGAGACCCGTCCAGAGCAGCACGGATCCCGCGCCCGCGAGCGTCCATAGCGCGGCGAGCTGCCACGCCGAGGTGCTGAGGCCGAGCGGCGCGACGCACGCGGCCGAGAAGAGCGCGCCGATGATCACGGACGGCACGCGGCCGATGCGCTGCACGGCGGCACCGAGCGGGCGCCCGAGCACGAAGCCGGCGGCCCCGAAGCAGGCCAGCACCACGCCGCGCTCGAGCGGTCCGAGGCCCATGCGATCACGGGCGTAGAACGAGACCATGTACCCCACGCCGGCCACGGTCGCATAGCCGAGAAAGGCCGCGCCGCAGAGGAACCCGAGGCGGCGTGTGGCGAGGCTCCGCACGCTGGGGCGCGCCCGCCGCGGCGGGGACGTGCCCGATGTGCGCGCCGTCAGGATGGCCAGGGCGACCGCGACGCCCGCGCTGACGATGAACGCGAGCCGCCAGTTCACGACCGCCAGGAGTCCGCCGATCAGCGGCGCGAGCGAGAGCGCCCCCGTCTGCACGCTCGCGAAGGTTCCCATGGCGCGCGTGAGGCGCTCGGGCGGAACGACCTCGGCCAGTGTCGCGAGCAGGAGCGGCGTCAGGAACGCATTCGCCCCGCCCTGCACGACGCGTGCGGCGACGAAGAGCGAGAGCGTCGGCGCGGCGGCCGCGATCAGCGACCCCACGGCGTAGACGATGAACCCCGTGCGCACCACGCGCGTGACCCCGAGGCGCTCGCCGATCGTGCCCGAGACGAGCTGCAGCGCGGCGAACGGGATCAGGTAGGCCGGAATCGAGGCCGCGACGGCATCGCGCGTCGCGTGGAAGCTCTGCTGCAGCTCGGGCACGAGCACGCCGAGGACGGCGCCTCCGAAGGGGCCCATGAACCCCCCGACGTAGAGGGCGAGCGTGGCGTTCCTGGACCGCACCGGTGGACTACGATACGGGGCGGGCGGAGAGCCCCGGAGCGGTCGCGGCGCCGGGAACCGGTTGCCTCGGACGCGAGTTGTCGCTACGCTGCCGGATGGCCGGACGGGTGCCGGCTCGCCCCTGCACGTGCGGGCGCCGCACCTACGACCCCTCTTCTTATGCCACAAACCACTTACAGCGCCAAGCCTGGCGAAGTCGAGCGCCGCTGGTACGTCATCGACGCCGACGGCGAGACCCTCGGCCGTCTGTCGACGCGGATCGCCAACCAGCTGCGCGGCAAGCTCAAGCCGCAGTACACGCCGCATGTCGATACGGGCGACTTCGTCGTCGTCATCAACTGCGGGCGTATCCGGGTCACCGGCAAGAAGCTGCAGGACAAGATCTACTACAACCACTCCGGGTATCACGGCGGGCTGCGCGAGCGCACGCTCGGCCAGATGCTCGACGCGCGACCCGAAGAGGTCATCCGGCATGCCGTTCGCGGCATGCTGCCGCGCAACAAACTCGGCCGCGCGCAGCTGCGCAAGCTCAAGCTGTACGCCGGCGGGCAGCACCCACACGAGGCGCAGCAGCCTGCGCCGCTGCCGTAGCGAACGAAGGAAAGGGACGAACCAGGTGGCAGATACCGCGGCTTATCGCGGCACCGGCAAGCGCAAGACGTCGGTCGCACGCGTGATCCTCGAGCCGGGTAGCGGCAAGATCACGGTCAATGGACGCGCGTTCGAGGAGTACTTCCCGCGCGGCTACCTCCGTGCTGTCGTCTCCTCGCCCCTGATCGAGACCGAGCAGGCCGATCGCTTCGATGTCCGCGCACGCCTCGGCGGCGGTGGCATCAGCGGCCAGGCCGGCGCTCTGCGGCACGGCATCGCCCGTGCGCTCTGCGAGGCCGACCCCGAACTGCGCACCGCGCTCAAGCGAGCCGGCTTCCTCACGCGCGACGCGCGTGCGGTGGAGCGCAAGAAGGCCGGCCTCAAGGGCGCACGGCGCCGCCCGCAGTTCTCGAAGCGCTAGCCACCCCCATGGCTGGTCGGCTGTTCGGAACGGACGGCGTGCGAGGCGTTGCCAATGGCGACGTGCTCAGCCCCGAGATCGCGCTGGCGCTCGGCCGGGCGTCCGCGCTGTTCGCGCGCGAGCGCGAGGTGGCGCAGCCGATCGTGGTCGTCGGCCGCGACACGCGGCGCTCGGGCCCGATGCTCGAGGACGCGCTGTGCGCGGGCATCGCCTCGGCGGGCGGCCTCGCGTTGCGCGCGGGGATCCTGCCGACGCCGGGCATCGCCTGGCTCGTGCGCGAGCAGGGAGCGAGCCTCGGCGCCGTCATCTCCGCCTCGCACAACCCGTTCCCCGACAACGGCATCAAGCTCTTCGGCGGCGACGGCTTCAAGCTCGGCGACGACGAGGAGAATCGCGTCGAGGCGCTCATGAGCGACGAGGGCGTGCGCCCGACGGGCTCGGGCGTCGGCGATTCGCGCCGGCTCGCCGGAGCGGCCGAGCGCTACGCCTCGTGGGTCGCCGGGGGCGGCGGCACGCCGATCGAGGTGCCGGCCCTGCGCGTGCTCGTCGACTGCGCCAACGGCGCCGCATCCACCGTCGCGCCGCTCGTCTTCGCCCACCTCGGGATCGACCACGTGATCACCGCCGCCGACCCCGACGGCGTGAACATCAACGACCACTGCGGCTCGACGTATCTCGATGCGCTCGCCGACCGCGTGCGCGAGGGCCGCTTCGACCTCGGCATCGCGTTCGACGGCGATGCCGACCGCATGCTCGCCGTGGACGCCGCCGGGACGGTCGTCGACGGCGACCAGATCATCGCGCTGCTCGCGCGCGACCTGCAGATCGCGGGGCGACTGGCCGGGAACAAGGTCGTCGTCACCTCGATGTCCAACCTCGGCTTCCACCGCGCCATGACCGGGCTCGGCATCGAGACGATCGTCACCGACGTCGGCGACCGCTACGTGCTCGCGGGCATGCTCGAGCACGCCGCCGTCCTCGGTGGCGAGCAGTCCGGGCACGTGATCGCGCTCGACCGTCAGACGACCGGCGACGGCCTGATCACCGCGGTGCTGCTGCTCGACGCGCTGGCTCGCCACCACGAGCCCCTCGCCGAGGCCGCGACGATCGTCCGCCGCTTCCCGCAGGTGCTCATCAACGTGCGCGCCGACCGCACGCGCCTGGATGCCTGCAAGCCGATCTGGGAGATGGTGGAGCGCGAAAGCGCCCCGCTCGCCGCGACGAACTCGGGCCGCATCGTCCTGCGCCCATCCGGCACGGAGCCCCTCATCCGGGTGATGGTCGAGCACGAGGACGAAAAAGAGTTGCAACGCATCTCGCATGCGCTAGCCTCAGAGGTAGAGCGGGAGCTCGGCATCGCCTGAATGCCGCGTGTCTTCGGCGTCGGTGCACCGCGGCGCGCTACTGAGGGGGGACCCCATGTGTGGGATCATCGGCTATACCGGGGCGCGTCATTGCAAGCCCTTCCTGATCGGCGGACTCGAGCGCCTCGAGTACCGCGGCTACGACTCTGCGGGCATCTCGCTGATCGACGGCGACGAGCTCGAGATCGTGCGTGCCGTCGGCAACCTGAGCGTGCTGAAAGCGGTCGCAGGCACGAACGGCTCGCCCGCGACGACCGGCATCGGCCATACGCGCTGGGCGACCCATGGCCGCCCCTCCGAGGCCAACGCGCATCCGCTCGCCGGCTGCGACGACCGCTTCTCGGTCGTGCTCAACGGCATCGTGGAGAACTACGTGATGCTGAAGGACCGCCTGATCGCCGAGGGCCACGTCTTCAGCTCCGAGACCGATGCCGAGGTCGTCGCGCACCTCCTCGAGGAGCACTACGACGGCGATCTCGTCGAGGCCGTGCGCCTGACGTTCCTCGACTTGCACGGCCACTTCGCGTTCTGCGTCGTCTCGCCGCTGCATCCGCAGATGATCGTCGGCGCCCGCCTGCAGTGCCCGATGGTCGTCGGCCTCGGCGAGGGCGAGACGTTCCTGGCCTCCGATGTCGTCGCCTTCCTCGAGCACACGCGCGAGGCGAAGCTCGTCGGCGACCGCGAGCTCGTCGTGATCACGCCCGAGGGCGCGCAGTTGCTCGACCTCGACGGTGAGAAGATCGAGCGCGACGCCGAGACGGTGACCTGGGACTCCGCCGCCGCCGAGAAGGGCGGCTACGAGACGTTCATGCTCAAGGAGATCAACGAGCAGCCCCACGCGCTGCGCGAGACGATCGGCGAGCGCCTCGAGGGCGGCGAGGTCGTGCTCGACCTCGGGCTCACCGACGACCAGCTCCTGGGCGTCGATCGCGTCTCGATCACGGCCTGCGGTACCGCCTGCCACGCGGGCATGGTCGGCCGGCTCCTGATCGAGGAGTGGGCGCGAATGCCCGTCGACATCGAGTACGCGTCCGAGTTCCGCTACCGCTATCCGGTGCTCGACGAAAAGACGCTCGCGATCTCGGTCTCGCAGTCGGGCGAGACGGCCGACACGATCGCCGCGCAGCGCGTCGCGCGCGACAGCGGCGCGCTCACGCTCGCGATCTCGAACCAGATGGGGTCGCAGCTCACGCGCGAGGCCGACGGTACGCTCTACACGCGCAGCGGCCGCGAGATCTGCGTCGCCGCGACCAAGACGTTCACGTCGCAGATCATGGCGTTCACGCTGCTCGCGCTCCATCTCGCCGAGCTGCGCGGCACGCTGCCCGCGGAGAAGATCGCCGAGCTGCGCACCGGCATCGACCTCCTGCCCGAGCTGGCGGCGGGGTACCTCGCCGACGACTCGCCCGTGTGGGCGCGGGTCGACGAGATCGCCGGGGTCGTGTGGGAGAAGGAGTTCTTCCTCTACATCGGCCGCCACCTCGGCATGCCGGTGTGCCTCGAGGGCGCGCTCAAGCTCAAGGAGATCAGCTACATCCCGACCGACTCCTACGCGGCCGGCGAGATGAAGCACGGGCCGATCGCCCTGCTCTCGCAGGACACGCCGGTCGTCGCGGTCATGAACGACTCGCACGTCTACGACAAGGTCGCCTCGAACGTGCAGGAGGTGCGCGCTCGCGGCGCGCTCGTGATCGCCGTCATCACCGAGGGCAACGACACCGCGTCGCACCACGCCGACTACACGCTCCCGATCCCGGCGACCGCGCCCGAGCTGGCGCCGATCCTCGCGTCGATCCCGCTGCAGATCCTCGCGTACAACATCGCGCGCCGCCGCGGCCTGCCGATCGACCAGCCGCGGAACCTCGCGAAGACCGTCACCGTCGAGTAGCCGATGGCTGCGCGCGGGGCCGCTGAGGACGTGCGGCGTCGCATGGCGGAGCTCCCGTTCCGCGAGGTCTACGAGGTCGGAGGCTCGCTGCGCGACGAGCTGCTCGGGCGCGACCCGAAGGACGTCGACTTCCTCGTCCGCGGCCACGCCGTCGAGGAGCTGCTGACGCTCTGCCGGCAGTCCGCGAAGGCCGAGGAGCTGCGCGTCGCAGGACGGCTCGTCGGCGTGCGTTTCTGGCCGTCGTGGGGGCCGCGCGAGGGCATCGAGATCGTTCCGCCGCGCCGCGAGCACCCGATCGCACCCGGGGAGCCGGGGTACACGGGCAATCCCCACACCGACTTCCGCATCGAGCCCGACCCCGAGTTGCCGGTGCGCGACGATCTCGAGCGCCGCGACTTCACGGTCAACGCGATGGCGCGGGATGTGCGCAGCGGTGAGTGGATCGACCCCTTCGGCGGGCGTGGGGATCTGCAGGCGGGCGTCCTGCGTGCCGTGCACGAGACGGCCTTCCGCGACGACCCGCTGCGCATCCTGCGCGGGCTCGTGCGCCAGAGTGTCGACGGGTTCCAGCCGGATGCCGTCACGCGGACACTGATGACCGCGGCGGCGCCGCGCATCGCGGGGCTCTCGGCCGAGCGCGTGCGCGAGGAGCTCGAGCGCGTGCTCGCGGGGGACGGCGCCGCCGCTGCGCTGCGGCTCGCGCGCGACATCGGGGTGCTCGCCGTCGCGCTGCCCGAGTGGGCGCCGTGCATCGGCTGGGATCAGCACTCGAAGACCCAGGCCTACACGCTCGACGAGCACATCCTGCACGTGCTCGGCGCCGCCGTGCACGACGGCGCCGGGCGCGAGCAACGGCTCGCAGCGCTGTGGCACGACACCGGCAAGCCGCACGCCTCCGGCGCGCGCGAGCACGCCGAGGCCGGCGCGCGGATCGCCCGCGGCGCACTGCGCCGCCTGACGTACGACAACGACACGGTGGCCGTCGTCACGACGCTCGTGCGCGAGCACTCCTACGGCGAGGATCGCGATCCCTCCGCGCAGTCGGCGCGCGCGTTCCTGGCGCGCGTCGGCCGTGCGCACGCCCGCGACCTGCTCGCCCTGCGGCGCTGGGATCGCGCCGGGCGCGGCTTCGAGATCCCCGCGCAGCGGGTCGCAGCCCGGCAGCGCTTCGAGGCGCTCGTCGAGGCGGAGTGGGAGCAGCCGGTCGCGCTCGGCGACCTCGCGGTGCGCGGAGACGACCTCATGGCGAGTGGCGTGGCCGAGGGCCCGGCAGTCGGAGCGGCCCTGCGCAGGCTGCTCGCGGCGGTCGTGGTCGATCCCTCCCTGAACGAGCGCGAGGCGCTTCTCCGCCTGGCTCTGGTGCCGGAAACGATCGACTAGCATCGGCTCCGTGCTCGTCGGCATGGATCTCATCGAGATCGAGCGCATCGAGCGGGCGCTCGAGCGCCCGCGCTTCCGCGAGCGCGTCTATACCGACGCCGAGCGCGCCTACTGCGACGGCAAGGCGAACCCTGCGCAGAGCTACGCCGCGCGCTTCGCCGGCAAGGAGGCCGTCGGCAAGGCGCTCG
>CAZYYP010000068.1:0-14985 GCA_964651695.1 uncultured Gaiellales bacterium
GCGCGCGCCGCCGACCTCGGCTTCAGCCTCAAGATGGGCCTCGAGGCCGAGTTCTTCCTCGTGCGCAAGGACGAGCACGGGACGCTCGTGGTCGACGATCCGCTCGATACGAGCGAGCAGCCGTGCTACGACGCGAAGGCGCTGTACCGCAACTACGAGTTCCTGACGACCCTCTCGCGCTACGCCAACGAGCTCGGGTACGGCAACTACGCGAACGACCACGAGGACGCGAACGGCCAGTTCGAGTCGAACTTCACCTACGACGACGCCCTCGTCACCTGCGACCGCGCGATCTTCTTCCGCTACATGGTCCACGTCATGGCCCAGCAGCGCGGCAAGCTCGCCACGTTCATGCCCAAGCCGTTCGGGCACCTGACGGGCAACGGCTGCCACTTCCACATCTCGCTCTGGGACAAGCAGGGCAAGAAGAACCTCTTCGAGGGCGCGAGCGACGCGCACGGCTACGGGCTCTCCGACAACGCGTATCACTTCATCGCCGGGCTGATCCACCACGCCGAGGCGGTCTCGGCGATCGTGGCTCCGACCGTGAACTCGTACAAGCGCATCGGCGTCGGCGCGCCCGACTCCGGCGCGACGTGGTCGCCGGCCTACGCCGCCTGGGGCGGCAACAACCGCACGCAGATGATCCGCGTGCCGGGAGGCCCGCGCATCGAGCACCGTGGCATCGACGGCTCGGCGAATCCGTACCTCGCGGCCACGGCGATGCTGGCGGCCGGCCTCGACGGCATCGAGCGCAAGCTCGACCCGGGCCCGCAGAACACGGTCAACCTCTACACCGCGTCGGCGCAGGAGGTCAGGCGCAAGCGCATCAAGAGCCTGCCGACGACGCTCGCGGACGCCACGGTCGCGCTGCGCAAGGACGCCGTCCTGCGCGACTGGCTCGGCCACACGGGCAGCGAGCACTACAGCGACTACTTCGCCGACACGAAGCTCGCGGAGTTCCAGAGCTGGCACTCGCAGGTCTCCCAGTGGGAGGTCGACCGCTACCTCACGCTGTTCTAGGCGTGCAGCACCTCGAGCACTCCGACGACATCCCGTTCGAGCGCCAGACGGTCAAGGGCAGTGAGATCGACGCCCTCTGGCAGGATCTGGGCCGCGCGGTCGGGTCGGTGGAGATCGGGCTCGCCCGGATCCGCTTCGAGCCCGGCAATCGGCCGACGCCCGCGCACGACCACGGTGCCGAGGAGGAGATCTTCTATGTCCTCGCGGGCGACGGCACGTCGTGGCGCGCCGGCGTGACGCACGCGGTCGGGCCCGGGGACTGCATCGTCTACCGGCCCGCGAGCGGGGCGCACACGCTGATCGCGGGCGATGATCCCATGGACGTGCTCGCATTCGGCGAGCGGCGCCCGGCCGAGCTCTGCCACCTGCCGCGCGCCGGCGTGTTGTGGGGCGGCCCGTCGTGGGTCGCCGACGCCGTCGCCGGGGGCCATCCCTTCGAGCGCGAAGCCAAGGCGGGCACGCTGCCGATGCCCGAGCGCTCGCCACGGCCGGGCTGGATCGTCCACCGCGACGCCGTGGCGGCCGTCGAGGTCGACCGGCCCGGCCGGCGCTACGCCGCCCGCCGCCTCGGCGTGGCGGCCGGCGCGCGCTCGAGCGGCCTCCGGCACGTGACGATCGCGCCCGGGCAGAGCGGCTGGCCGCGCCACTGCCACAGCGCCGAGGAGGAGCTGTTCGTCATCCTCGCGGGCACCGGGACCGTGCGCGTGGGGGACGAGGAAGCCGAGGTGCGATCCGGCCACGTGCTCTCGCGGCCCGCCGGGACGACGCTCGCGCACGGCTTCCGCGCGGGCCCGGACGGGCTCGAGTACCTGTCCTACGGGCAGCGCCAGCCGAACGACATCGTCTACTACCCCGACTCCGGCAAGGTCTTCCTCGCGGGTGTCGGCGTGATCGGGCGCATCGAGCCGCTCGGCTACTGGGACGGCGAGGACCTGCCTGCATCCTGAGGGCCTCGGGCCCGGTCGTAGACTCCGGGCATGGGCGCTGCGACGGATCTGCGCCAGGCCGAGGCGACGGCGTACGCGCGCCGCCGGCGCCGGCGCGCACGCTCGAGCCAGGCCGCCACGGCCGTCCTGGCCGTCGCCGCCGCATTCCTCGGCCGTCGCATCGCGAGTGCGCTCGACGCACCCGGCCCGCTCGCCGTGGATGCCGCGGTCTACGCCTGGGCCGGCATCGCCGCGCTCTGGCTGGCGGGCCTCCCGTTCGCGCTCGCGGGCTGGCGCGACGCCACGCGGGTCGGGCTCTCGCGGCAGGGCTTTGCGAGCTGGATCGCCGATCAGGCGAAGTCGCTCGCGCTCGGCGCCGTCATCGGCCCCTTCGCGCTGCTCGGCCTCGTCGCGGCCCTGCGCGCGTGGCCGCACGGCTGGTGGCTGCCCGTCACGGCGGGGTCGATCGCGCTCGAGCTCGTGCTCACGGTCGCGATGCCGGTGCTGATCCTCCCGCTCTTCATGCGCTCCCATCCGCTGCCGCCGGGGCCGCTCGCCGACGACCTCACGGCGCTGGCCGAGCGCGGCGGGGTGCGCGTGCGTGCGCTGCGCGTGCTCGAGGCGAGCACCAAGACGTCGGCGTCGAACGCGTTCGTCGCCGGCCACGGCCCGACGCGCAGGATCATGCTCTTCGACACGCTGCTCGGTGACGAGCCGGACGCCGAGGAGCAACTGGCCGAGACGCGCGCCGTCCTCGCCCACGAGCTCGGCCATCACGCGCACCGCGATCTCTGGCGGCTGACCGCCGTCGCGGCGCTCGCCACGGTGCTCTCGCTGGCAGCCGTCGCGTTCGCCCTCGTGCAGCTCCCGCGCGGCTTGACCCAGCGGGGCGGGAGCGTCTTCGCGACGCTCCCCGCGCTGTTTGTGTGTCTCGGGGTGACACAGGTCGCGACCGCGATCGCGATCGGCGCCTACAGCCGCCGGCGTGAGCGCGCCGCCGATGCCTACGGGATCGAGCTGATCGGCGACGGCGAGCCGTTCGCGCGGGCGCTCGAGCAGCTCTGCGCGACGAATCTCGCCGAGCTGCGGCCTCCCCGCCACGTACAGTGGCTGGGCGCGAGCCATCCGCCGCCGTACGAGCGCATCGCACGCGCGCGCTCCCGCTGGAAGGAGAATCCCACCGCAGGGGCGAACGGAGCGCTGTGAATGCAGTGCTCGAAAGCTTCGGGCGCGTCTATGCCCGTGCGGACTCGTCTCGGGCGGAAGGGAAACGGGGAATCGGCGTGGCGCGAGTTCTGGCGCTAGCGAACCAGAAGGGCGGGGTCGCGAAGACGACCAGCACGGTGAACCTTGCCGCTGCACTGGCCGAGAAGGGACGTCGCGTCCTGATCGTCGACCTGGACCCGCAGTCGAATCTCACGATGTCCCAGGGCTTCGATCCCGAGAAGCTCGAGGAGTCGATGTTCGACGTCCTCGTGCAGCGCATGCCGATCGAGAAGATCATCAAGCACGCCGAGGTCGACATCGCCGTCGCATCGATCGAACTGGCCGGCGCCGAGCTGGCGCTGGCCTCGATGATCGGCCGCGAGCGCGCACTCGAGAAGGCGCTGCTCCCCGTGCAGGACGATTACGACGAGATCCTCATCGACACGCCGCCCTCGCTCGGGCTGATTACCGTCAACGCCCTCACGGCGTCCGACGGCGTGATCGTGCCGGTGCAGTGCGAGTACCTCTCGCTGCGCGGGCTCGTCCAACTTGAGCATACGCTGTCTGCTATCCGCGAGAACCTCAATCCGCGCGTCAAGATCATCGGCATCTTGCCGACCATGTACGACGCTCGCTCGCTGCACGTGCGAGAGGCCGTCGAGATCCTCGAGGAGAACTTCGGTGATCTCGTGTTCAGGACGCGCATCCGCAAGACGATCCGTTACGCCGAGGCGCCCGTGAAGGGCATGTCGGTACTCCGCTACGAACCCAAGGGCCTGGCGGCCGAGGCGTACCGGTCGCTCGCCGAGGAGGTGCTCGAGCGTGAGCAAACAACGTAGGGCAAGCATGCGCGAGGGGCCGCTCGCCGACCTCTTCCGCCAGACGGAAGGCTCGGAGGCCGCGCCCGTGGCGCCACCCGCCGAGACGCCCGCCGAACCCGTGGCTCCGAAGCCCGAGCCCGTGGCGGCGAAGCCCAAGCAGCCCGCCGAGCGGGCGAAGCCGGCCCCGGCCCCGGAGCCGGAGGAGCCCCCGCGGCTGCGCGCCGTGCCCGATCCCGGCGATCCGGGCGAGGCCGGTGACGGCTCGCAGGCGCTGCCCGGCTCGCTGCGCGCACGCGGCGAGGCCTCTGCCTATCTCGCGTCGATCCGCGTGGTCGGCGTCGGCGGCGGCGGCCTGAACGCGCTCCAGCGCATGATCGACGCCGACATCCACGGCGTCGAGTTCGTCGCCGTCAACACGGACGCCCAGCAGCTCGCGGGCTCCGACGCCAACGTCAAGCTGCAGATCGGCCGCGAGCTCACGAGCGGGCTCGGCTCGGGTGCCGATACCGATCTCGGCCGCAAGGCCGCCGAGGATTCGATCGACCGCCTGCGGCAGGTCCTGCGCGGCTCCGATCTCGTGTTCGTGACCGCGGGCGAGGGTGGCGGCACCGGTACCGGCGCCGCCCCCGTGATCGCCCGCGCCGCGCGCGAGCTCGGCGCGCTCACCGTCGGCATCGTCACGATGCCGTTCGGATTCGAGGGCAAGCGCCGCTCCGAAGCGGCGCAGAAGGGCCTCGAGACCCTGCAGGAGAGCGTCGACACCCTGATCGTCGTGCCCAACGACCGTCTGCTCGAGGTGCTCGAGCGCGGCGTCTCGATGGTCGACGCGTTCCGCATGGCCGACGACGTGCTGCGCCAGGGCGTGCAGGGCATCTGCGACCTGATCACGCGGCCCGGCGTCATCAACCTCGACTTCGCCGATGTGCGCACCGTGATGGAGCGGTCCGGCTCGGCACTGATGGGCATCGGCATGGCGACGGGGCCCGCGCGCGGTCGCGAAGCCGCGCGGCGCGCCCTGGACTCGCCGCTCATCGGGCAGCGCATCCGCGGTGCCACCGGCGTGCTGCTCTCGATCATGGGCCCGGCGGACCTGACGCTGCAGGAGGTCACCGAGGCGGCCGAGGCCGTGCGCGAAGCCGCGGCGGGCCAGGCCAACATCATCTTCGGCACCTCGGTCGACGAGACACTCGGCGACCAGCTGTGGGTGACCGTGATCGCGACCGGATTCGAGCGCCGGGAGGGCACGGCGCCGCGCGAGCCCGAGCGCCCGCGCGACCGCTCGCCCCTGCGCGAGATCGAGCTCGACGACGATCTCGACGTTCCATCCTTCCTGCGCTTCTAGGTCGTCGAGCCTGACGACCGCGCGGGGCGCCATCGCCGCCGGGCATCCGGCGACCGCCGCGATCGGCGCCGACGTCCTGCGCGCGGGCGGCTCGGCTGTCGATGCGTGCGTCGCCGCGGCGTTCGCGTCGTGGATCGCCGAGCCGGCACTGACCGGGCCGGGCGGCGGGGGCTTCCTCGTCGCCTACGACGCGGCGCGCCGCCGGCCGCTGGCGCTCGACTGCTTCGTGGCGGTGCCGGGAGCGGGTCACGAAGGAGGGGTCGCGCCACTCGAGCCGTACATCGTCGACTTCGGCACGGGGCGGCAGACGTTCCTCGTGGGGCCCGGATCGTGCGCGGTGCCCGGCGTCACGGCGGGCCTCGAGGCGGCGCACCGCCGCCTCGGGCGCATGCGCTGGGCCGAGCTCGCGGCTCCGGCCATCGAGCTCGCCCGCAGCGGTGTCGAGCTGACGCCGGAGCACGCGGACGTGATCGCGCTGCTGACCGGATTCCTCGGCTCCTCGCAGGAGGGGGCGCGCATCTTCGGGCCCGCCGCCGCGCCGAAGCGCTCCGGCGATCGCACGGCCAACCCGCCGCTCGGCGCGACGCTCGAGCGCATCGCCGCCCACGGCGCGCGCGAGCTCGCCGACGGCGAGACCGGGCGCGCCATCGTCGCCCACCAGGCCGAGACAGGCGGCCGGCTGACCGCCGCCGACCTCGCGGCCTACCGTGCCATCCGCCGGCGGCCCGTGACGCTTCCCTACCGCGACCGCAGCTTCCTCACCAACCCGCCGCCGTCCTCGGGCGGGGCGCTGATCGCGCACGCCCTTGCCGTGCTCGCCGCCGGCCCCCGTCTGAGCGGCGCGCTGGAGCCGGCCTCCGTGAGCCGGATCGCCGCCGCCCTGCGCTCGGCGAATGCCCAGCGGACGCCCGCATTCGAGCGGGCGCTGTACCGCGGCGGTGCGGTTCGGCGCGTGCTGGCGGCCGCCGCGGATGGCCAAGTGGCACCCGCCGCGAGTGCCACTTGGCCGACAGGCTCCCCGTGGACGACGCAGATCAGCGTGCTCGACGCCGACGGCAACGCCGCCTCGCTGACCTGCTCCACGGGCTGCGGATCGGGCGTCGTGGTACCCGGCACGGGCGTGCACCTCAACAACATGCTCGGGGAGACCGACCTCGCGGTCTCGTCGCTGCAGCTCGCGCCGGGCATGCGGCTGACGAGCATGATGGCGCCGTCGCTGGTGCTCCGGGACGGGCTGGTCGAGCTCGTCGTCGGATCGTCGGGCTCGGCGCGGATCCGCTCGGCGATCGTGCAGGTCGTCGTGGCGGCGCTCGACCTCGGGCTTCCGGTGCACGAGGCGGTCGAGCTCGCCCGGCTGCATCCCGAGGGCGATGTCCTCGACTGCGAGGGCGGGTTTCCCGCGACGACGCTGGATGCGCTCGAGGCGGCCGGCGAGCAGGTCGTGCGCTGGCCCGGGCGCAACATCTACTTCGGCGGCGCTCACGTCGTCGCGCGCACCCCCGCGGGCTTCGCGGCGGCCGGCGATCCGCGCCGCGGCGGCGTCGGCATCGTCGTCACGGCCTGAGGGCCTGAGCCAGAGGGCGGGTGGGGAGCGGACGCCGGACTATCTAAGAAGCCGTTGCGATAACCGTACGCGCCTGTTGGAGCATCCGCGCGTCCGCTCAACCCTCCAGGACACGTCCGGCTCGACCCCCGGCCTGCAGTCGATGGCTTCCGGGCTTGAGGGGCCGGCTGGCCGAGTAGGCGACCGCAGGTGCGCCCGCGCGGAAGAGTAGCCGAGGCGCAGGACGGCGGCAAGCGCCCGCCGAACCCGCTCCCGGAGCGCTATCCGGCCGGGTCGACCTTGCCGTTGCGCACCGCGCGGCGCTCGCGCTCGGCGGCCACCCTGAGGCTGTGGCGGCCCTGCTCGAGCGCTTCGGTGATGAGCACGAGGCGGGCCGTCTCCGAGCGCGACTCGAGCAGCGCCTGACCGACCTCGAGACCCACGTCGATCCGCGCGCCGAGCGCGTAGGAGAGCCGCGGCTGGGCCGAGAGCGGCTCCGAGTCGTCGCGGCCGATCTCGCCGAGCAAGGCCCGGAATGCCGCCAGCGCGGCCTCGACCTCGTCATCGCCGCCATCTTCCTCGTCGTCCTCGAGTACCACTGCGTCGGCGCTCAGATAGGAGTGCGCCTGATCGTCGATCGGGCCGAGCTGCACGGGCTCGCCGCCGCTCACGACGACGTTCAGGCGACCGTCGGCCAGCCGCTCGAGCACGGTGAGGTCGCGTGCCAGGCAGCCGGTCTCGCGGATCCCGGCGTCGTCCTCGAGCACGACGCAGAACGGCTCGGGGCCGGCGAGGCAGCGCGCCACCAGCTCGCGGTAGCGGGGCTCGAAGACGTGCAGGGGCAGCAACTCGCCGGGCAGCAGCACGAGCGGGAGCGGGAAGAGCGGGAGGTCGGCGAGCCGCGGCATCGCTGCAGCCTACCCCGTGGGCGGCAGTCGATCGTCTAGCCTCCAGTGCCGATGGCCGGTGCGCAGAGGCGACGCGAGGAGGACGCCGACGCGCTCGCGCAGCGCGTGCTGGCCGGCGATCGCCGGGCCGTCGCACGGGCGATCTCGCTCGCCGAGGACGAGCATCCGGCGGCCCCGCGCCTGCTCGAGATCCTCTACCCGCACGCCGGCAGGGCGCGCACGCTCGGCATCACCGGGCCGCCCGGCGTCGGCAAGTCGAGCCTCATTGCGGCGCTCTGCACGCTGCTGCGCGCGCGCGACGAGACGGTCGGGGTGATCACCGTCGACCCCTCCAGTCACATCACGCACGGCGCGCTGCTCGGCGACCGCATCCGGCTCGTCGAGCACTTCCTCGACCCGGGCGTCTATATCCGCTCGATGGGCACGCGCGGCCACCTCGGGGGCGTCGCCGAGGCCACGCTCCTCGCCGGGGTCATCGTCGACGCAGCGGGCCGCGACGTGCTGCTCTACGAGACGGTGGGCGTGGGGCAGAGCGAGGTCGAGGTGGCCGGGCTCGCCGACACCGTCGCGCTCGTCCTCATGCCCGGCTCGGGCGACTCGATCCAGGCGCTCAAGGCGGGCGTGATGGAGATCCCCGACGTGATCGTCGTCAACAAGGCCGACCACCCCGCGATCGAGCGCACCCGCGCCGAGCTCGCGCAGGTGCTCTCGCTGGCCGATCCCGGGCGGCGCCCGGTGGTCATCGAGACCGTCGCCACCGCTCCGAGCGGGATCGAGGAGCTCTGGACGGCGGTCGAGGAGCACCAGGCCGGACTGGCCGCCGCGGGCGACCTCGGCGAGCGGCGCAAGGCGCAGCTGCGCTCCGAGCTGATCGCGCTCGCCTCTGCGCGCACGGCGCGCAGGCTGAGCGAGGCGCTCGACGTCAGCCCGGATCTCGCCGGGCTCGTGGACGCGCTCGCCGAGCGCCGCATCGATCCGCTGGCCGCTGTCGCCCGCCTGCTCGAGCGCGGATGACGATCCGCGCCGTCGTCTACGACTTCCACCGCACGCTCGCGCTCCCCCCGGGCGGCACGATCTGGCGCCGCGCGCTGATCGAGGCCCTGGGGGCCGACGGGGCCGGCGTCGACGCCGAGGAGGTCGGGCGCGTGCTCAACGCGGGCTTCCCGTGGGAGACGCCCGGCGAGCGGCGCGACCACGGCACGCCGGAGGTCGCCCGCGCGTTCTTCGTGCAGCTCCTGGTGACCGCCGCGATCGCCGGCGGCAGCGGCGAGGAACGCGCCCGCGAGGCCGCAGCCGTCGCGTACGCGACGATCACCCTGCCCGGCAGCCACCTGCCGTATCCCGAGACGGCCGAGGTGCTCGCCGAGGTCGACCGGCGGGGCTTCCGCCAGCTCGTGCTCTCCAACCACGTCTGGGAGCTGCCCGAGATCTGCGCCGCGCACGGGTTCGTGCCGCCGCTCGTCGAGGTCCTGACCTCGGCGCGCCTGGGAGTCGAGAAGCCGCATCCCGATGCCTACGCGGCCGCGATCGCCGTGGCGGACTGTGCACCGGGCGAGATCCTCTTCGTCGGCGACACCTACGAGGCCGACGTCGCCGGGCCCGAGCGCGCCGGGATGCAGGCGCTGCTCGTCCGCCGGCCGCACCCCGATGCGCGCTGGTACGCCGAGGATCTCCGCGGCGTGCTGCCCCTGTTGCCGGGGGCGTAGACATACGATGGCCGCCGTGGTCGGCCTCGAGGACATCCAGCGCGCACGCACCGTGATCGACGGCGTCGTCACGCCGACGCCGGTGCTCTCGGCCGGCGCGATCTCGCGCTGGGCGGGCACCCGCGTGCTGCTCAAGGCCGAGAACCTGCAGCGCACCGGCGCGTTCAAGCTGCGCGGCGCGGTCAACCGCATGGCGACGCTCACCCCCGAGGAGCGTGCGCGCGGCGTCGTCGCGGCGAGCGCGGGCAACCACGCTCAGGGCGTGGCCCTGGCCGCGACCGCACTCGGCGTCTCCTCGCGCGTCTACATGCCGGTCGACGCGCCGCTCGCCAAGCAGGTCGCGACGGCCGACTACGGCGCCGAGGTCGTGCTTGCGGGGGAGACGTTCGACGAGAGCTACGCGGCGGCGCGCGCCGACGCCGACGGCCGCGTGCTCGTGCCGCCGTTCGACGACGAGGCGATCATCGCGGGCCAGGGCACGATCGGGCTGGAGCTGCTCGAGCAGGCGCCGGGGGTCGACGCGATCGTCGTACCGCTCGGCGGCGGCGGGCTGCTCTCCGGGATCGCCGTGGCGGTCAAGGCGCTTCGGCCGGACATCCGCGTGATCGGCGTGCAGGCGGCCGGCTGCGCGGCCTGGCCGCCCTCGCTCGCGTCCGGCCACCCGGTCGTGATCGAGCGGGGCACCACGATCGCCGACGGCATCGCGGTGCAGCGCCCGGGCGACATCACGTTCCCGCTCGTGCAGCAGTTCGTCGACGAGATCGTCGAGGTCACCGAGGACGAGATCTGCCGCGCGGTGGTGGTGCTGCTGGAGCGTTCCAAGCTGATGGTCGAGGGGGCCGGCGCGGCCGGGCTGGCGGCCCTGCTGGCCGGCAAGATCAGCGCGCGCGAGGCGGTCTGCGTGCTCTCGGGCGGCAACCTCGACGCGGGCATGCTGCAGGTCATCGTGCGCTTCGGCCTGACGCGCAACGGCCGCTTCCTGCGCCTGCGCACGCAGATGCCGGATCGACCGGGCGCGCTCAAGCGCCTGACCGACCTGTTCGCCGAGCACCGCGTCAACATCCTCGATATCGACTACCACCGCGACGGCGCGATCGAGCTCGGCGTCAACGACGTGCGCGTGCTGATCTCGATCGAGACGCGCGACTTCGAGCACGGCGAGCGCGTGATCGAGCTGATCAGCGCCGCGGGCTACCCCGCCGAGCGGCTCTAGCTCCGGCGGTCGTCGCCGGCTCTTGCACGATTGGGGTCAGACCCCATTCGTGCAAGACTCACCGCATGAGCCGTCACAAGATCATCCTCGACGAGGCGTCGCTGCCGGCGCACTGGTACAACCTCGGCGCCGATCTGCCGCTGCCTGGACCGCCGCTCCATCCTGGCACCCTCCAGCCCTTGGGGCCGGAGGATCTCGCCCCGCTCTTCCCGATGTCGATCATCATGCAGGAGGTCTCGGGCGAGGCCCAGCACGAGATCCCCGAGGAAGTCCGCGAGGCGTACCGGATCTGGCGCCCGACGCCCCTCATGCGCGCCGAGCGCTTCGAGCAGGCGCTCGGTCTCAAGGGCGTGCGCATCTACTACAAGTACGAGGGCGGCAGCCCGTCGGGCTCGCACAAGCCGAACACCGCCGTGCCGCAGGCGTTCTACTGCGCGCAGGACGGGCGCAAGCGGATCGCGACGGAGACCGGCGCGGGGCAGTGGGGCTCGGCGCTCTCGTACGCGACGCAGCTCTACGGCCTCGAGTGCGAGGTCTTCATGGTCGGCATCTCGTACCGCCAGAAGCCCTACCGCCGCGTGATGATGGAGACCTTCGGGGGGACGGTGCACTCGAGCCCGTCCGACGTGACGAGCGCCGGGCGCGCCGCGCTCGAGAACGACCCCGACTCGCTCGGCTCGCTCGGCCTCGCGATCTCGGAGGCTGTCGAGCGCGCGGCGACCGACCCCGAGGCGGCGTACTCGCTCGGGTCGGTGCTGAATCACGTGCTCATGCACCAGACGGTGATCGGCCTGGAGGCCAAGGAGCAGCTGGCCGCCTTCGGCGAGAAGGGCCCGGACGTCGTGATCGGGTGCGCCGGCGGCGGCTCGAACTTCGCCGGCATCTCCTTCCCGTTCCTGCGCGACAAGATCGCCGGAGCCGACATCGAGGTCATCGCCGTCGAGCCCGCGTCGTGCCCGACGCTCACGCGCGGCGTCTACGCCTACGACTACGGCGACGCGGTCGGCATGGCGCCGCTCGTCGCGATGCACACGCTCGGCCACGACTTCATGCCCCCGGGCATCCACGCCGGCGGGCTGCGCTACCACGGCATGGCGCCGCTCGTCTCGCACGCGCTCAACCAGGGCCTGATCCGCGCCGAGGCCTACGGGCAGCTCGACTGCTTCGCGGCCGGCATCCTCTTCGCACGCGCCGAGGGCATCCTGCCGGCGCCGGAGCCGACGCACGCGATCAAGGGCGTGATCGAGGCTGCGCGCCGTGCCGAGGAGGCGGGCAAGGAGCAGGTCATCCTCTTCAACCTCTGCGGGCACGGCCACTTCGACATGCAGGCCTACGACGACTACCTCAACGGTCGCCTGCAGGATCACGCGATGCCCGAGGACGAGCGCGATCGCGCGCTCGCGGCGATCGCCGACTTCCCGGCGGCGCCGGCCGGCGCCTAGGGCTCAGCCCGCGTGGGTCGCGCTGCCGCTGCCGACCGGCGGCAGCGCGCTCCAGGCGAACGTGATCCAGCGATCGGTGCGGCGCCACACGTAGTCGCACTGCACGACCGAGCGCGGCTTCTCGTAGAGCACCGCGATGCGTGCCTCGGCGACGTGCTTCTCGCAGAAGCGCTGCACGAGCGCGAGCGTCTCGCCGGTGTCGGCGACGTCGTCGCAGATCAGCACGCGCCGCTCGGAGAGCTCCATCGGATCGGGTACCGGAGGCAAGAGGATCGGCAGGGCCAGGCGCTCGTCCTCGCCGGTGTAGAACTCGACGTTGATCGTGAACACGTTCTTGACGCCGAGCGCGTAGCCCATCGCCCCGGCGACCAGCAGGCCGCCGCGCGCGATCGCGAGCACCATGTCGGGCTCGTAGCCGCTCTCGTGCACCATGTCGGCGAGCGCTCTCGAGCCCTCGCCGAGATCCTGCCACGTCAGCTGCTCGCGTTCGGGAGGGGCCCCGGCCATCGCGGGATCGTACCCACCGTCAGGACGCGACGGCTCCGGCGGGCCATCGCATGCACGCTCGCGCCGACCCGAGGCCTCAGCCCTTGGCGCGCACCTCGGCCTTGTCGGCGGCTGCCTCGGCCGCTGCCGCTGCCACCGCCTCGCGGGTGCCCCACGCGCTCATGCCCTCGCCGAGCACGGGGCGGACGTGCGTGAAGCCACGGCGCGCGAGAACGGACGCTCCGAGCGGGGAGCGGGTGCCCGTCTGGCACACGACCGCCGTCGGGCGCTCGGGATCGAGTTTCGAGAGATCCGCGGCGGCGAGCACGCGGTAGGGGACGGCGAGCGCGCCGGATGCCAGCTCGGTCTGCTCCGAGGGCTCGCGGATGTCCACGACCTGAAGCTCACCCTTGTCGGAGAGCTGACCCATCTCGACGACGCCGATCGGATCGAAGCGCGCGTGCTTGTGCGCCGAGTCGATGCCGAACCCGACTTCCGCGAGCTTCGTGAACCCGACGGCGGCCAGCTTGCGCACGGCGTCCTCGGCCTGGTCGTGCGTCGCTGCCACGATCACGACCTCGTGCTCCGGATCGAGCACGAACCCGCAGCGGTTGCCGAAGCCGGGCACCTCGGCGGAGTCGTTGAACGACCCCGCCATGTGGCCGCCCGCGAAGCTCACGCCGTCGCGCACGTCGAGCACCTGGGCATCGGCGTCGGGGAGCTTGACCATGCGTGGTCGCGGCGCCTCGCCGATCAGCGGCCCGCGGTTCATCTCGACGATGCGCGTCATCGTCGGCGGCTTGGGTGCGAGATCGGCGTTCGCGCGCTCGACGAACTGCGCGACCGTCATCTCGGCGAGCATCGGGTTGAAGCGGCGCTCGAAGCCGAGCGTGGAGGACGTCTTGGCCGACATGCCGCGCCCGCACAACGAGCCGGCGACGTGTCCCGGGAAGAGCTCGACGCCGTTGTCGAGCGTTGCGAGGCGCTCGTGCAGCGAGCGGTAGAGCGTGGCGGCACCTTCTTCGCCTGCGACCGCGAGATCGGGCCGGCCGCTGTCGCCGACGAACAGCGCGTCGCCGGACAGCACGAGCCACGGCTCGTCGCCGCGCGTGCGGTCGGAGACGACGATGCAGCAGTGCTCGGGGCGGTGCCCGGGCGTGTGGAAGACGTCGAGCGCGATGTTGCCGACGTCGATGCGGTCGCCGTCGCGCAGCGGCCGGTGCTCGTAGACGGCGTTCGCGATCTCGTGGATCGCGATCCAGGCGCCGTGGTGCGTGGCGAGGACGCCGTGGCCCGAGACGTGGTCGGCGTGCGTGTGGGTCTCGACGACGCCGACGAGCTTCGCGCCGTGGCGCTTGCAGAGGGCGAGCACCTCGCGCACATCGAGTGGCGGGTCGACGACGACGGCCTCGCCGGCCACCTGGCAGCCCACGAGGTAGGAGGCGCAACCCAAGTCGCGCCAGACGATCTGTTCGAAGATCATTCGAGCCCCAGTCCGCGTGCGATCACGAGGCGCTGGATCTCGTTGGTGCCTTCGCCGATCTCCAGGATCTTCGCGTCGCGGTAGAAGCGCGAGACGGCGTATTCGTCCATGTAGCCGTAGCCGCCGTGGATTTGCACTGCCTCGTCGGCGACGCGGCAGGCCAGTTCGGCCGTGTAGAGCTTGGCCATCGAAGCCTCGTGCGCGAACGCGCGCCCGCGATCCTTGAGCCAGGCCGACCGGTACACGAGGGCGCGCGCCGCTGCGATCTCGGTCGCCATGTCGGCGAGCTTGAACTGGATCGCCTGGAAGCGCGAGATCGCGCGCCCGAACTGCTGCCGGGTGCGCGCGTAGGCGATCGCCAGCTCGTACGCGCCCTGCGCCAGTCCCAGCCCGAGCGCGGCGACCGAGATGCGACCGCCGTCGAGGATCGTGAGGAACTGGTGGAGGCCCTCGCCGCGCGGCCCGAGCAGGTTGCCGTCCGGGATGCGGCAGTCCGAGAACGCCAGCGGCCGGGTGTCGGACGACTTCCAGCCCATCTTCTTGAGCGGCGGGCCGACGTCGTAGCCGGGCACGCCGTTCGGGACGATGAAGTTCGAGATCTCGTCCTCGCCCGTGCGCGCCGTGATCGTGACGCAGCCGCTGATCTCGGTGCCCGCGTTCGTGATGAACATCTTCGAGCCGTCGATCACCCACTGGCCGTCCTCGGCGCGCGCGGTCGTGCGCGTCGCGCCGGCGTCCGAGCCTGCCTCGGGCTCGGTCAGCCCGAAGGCCGCGAGGCGCTCGCCCGACGCGAGCCGCGGGAGCCACTCGGCGCGCTGGCGGTCGTCCCCGAAGAGCATGATCGGCATCGTGCCGAGCGAGGTGTGCGCCGCGACGGTGATCGCGA
>CAZYYP010000069.1:0-14922 GCA_964651695.1 uncultured Gaiellales bacterium
CGCGCGCTTCTCACCACGTGATTACCGCATTGACACATTCCGGGCTGTGCAAGCTACCGGACTCGTGCGGCCAGGAGAGCCCGAGTCGCCCTGCTGCCCCTCGATCAGGTAGGGCGGAGTCGAACGCGCATCCCTGGCAGTGCACCTGATATGACCGCCTTTCAAACTCTCCGGAGCCTCTGGGCCGCCTTCGTGCGTGACTGTTTCGCCAGGAGATGGGCTACGAGCTCGGGGTGAAGTCGGCCTGGATTAGGAGCCGAAATCGAGCAGCCGCCGCTTCTGCGCGTCGAACTCCTCTGGCGTCAGGATGCCTTGATCTCGCAGCGCCGCGAGCTTTTGAAGCTCGTCGGCCAACAGCCGCGGCTCCTTAGCTGCGGGCGGCGCTGGGGCTTCTGGCGCTGTCCATGCGATCGCCCTGACGGCCTGGGCTGCGTTGATTCGCTCTTTTACGCGCTCGATCGCTTCTCGCTGGCTCTTCACTCCTGTGCGGTTCATCGGAAGGCAGTTCGAGATCCGCTGCGGAGTCCGGTCATTGCGATCGCCCGAGGAGAGCTGCGCCCAAGAGTTCGTCTTGTGCTTGCCGTCATACCCGGGTGCGATGACCTCGATCGCTCCGGTCATGACGCCCATGTTGAGTTCGAGAGCACTGATGTTCCTGTATGGGAAGGCTGTCGTCTGGCTACGCATGCCCGCGAGCATTCCCGGCGGCTTCACAATAAGTAGCCGGTCATCCAGGGCGATCAGGCACTGGCCATCGGTACCTTTGATGACCTCGTGCACCGTCTCATGCCGGGCAACATTCACGTTCGCGATCTTCCGCGCGATGCGTCCAAGGTGTTGGAGACTCGGATGTCCCTGCGCTTCCTCATCTAGCTCGCTTGGCTCGTCGCTGGCAGGTGCGAAATCCTGTTCGTCAGCTGGCTCGTCGCTAGCAGGCTCGTCGCTGGCAGCCGCGAAGCCCTTCCCGTCCAGGAGTTCTTCACTCGTAGGCGCGGAATCCTGTTCGTCGGCTGGCTCGTCGTCAGCAAGCTCGTCGCTGGCTGGCGCGAAGCCCTGCCCGTCTTCACTCGCCGCCGCAAGAGGTTTCCCATTCCCACGCTTCACGCGCTTAGATCGCCGACCCGTTTGCGTAGCGGCAGCCAGTTCGGTTGGCGTGATCTCACTCATGCTCCTGCCTAGCGGCCCCGCGTAGTCCCGAAGGATTTCTAAGTGGTCTTCTCCCAACGCGACGATCGTCACGATGACGAGGCTGGATCGGTTCCGCGCCGATCGGACTTCTATCTGCACGACCGCGGGTGGATCAGGTTCGCTGATCACTGAGCCACGCCAGGCGACGGCGAACCTGCTCTCGGTGGCTTCAGTTACTTCAACTCCGGACTTTTCCGCCCGACCTCGCAGCCAGTCAAAAGTCTCCCCAGATGCGGCAACAACGCTGAATTGGTAGCCGCGAGAATCCATTCACCCAGGATACCCCCGAAGTGCGATTCGTCACGACCGGTACGCAAGCTATCCCCGCACGCACCACGCGCGCGAGGCACTGCGCCGTCTAAGAACTGGTTTCACGTCGCAACGTCCCATCATCGTTCCTGGACTCGCGGCGGGTATGCAAGTAACGTTCGGCACATGTCAGGTAATGCGGAACCCTCCCCAACAACTGTCCGGGGAGCCATCGTCGTGGCGCAGGAAGCGCTCGCGAACGTCCGTCCGGAGTACCAGCTCGTCTTCGCCTGCGCGGCCCTAGAGGTGGCCCTGGATCTGCTAGATGGGTCGCAGCGCGAAGTCGGTGCGTTTCACGACGCGGAGCCGTTTCGCCTCGTCCTTGACCCACTGCCCTATGCCCCACCGAAGGTGGCCTTGCTGGGATCCGCCGTCTGAGCTGTGGCTGAGCACGCGATCACGATCCGCGATCTGCGCCTGCGATTTGGAGCACCTGAGGTGCTCGGCGCGTGGTGCTCGTGCGGGTGGCATGGCGAGCGTCGAGGTCGTGTCGGCGAACTCGCCGCGCTCTGGGCCGGTCGCCATCACATCGAGGAAGCGCGACAAAGCGCGTCCCGTAGTAACGCCCACAGCTAAAGCGCGACGAGCGGTCAGTGCCGCCGGAGACCGGTCACCAACACAGCACGCCTCGGAGGGCTCGGCTCGACATGCAGGCTTTTCGCCTGCAGCAGCGGACAGGGGCGACAGGGCTCGAACCTGCGACCTTCGGTTTTGGAGACCGACGCTCTACCAGCTGAGCTACGCCCCTCCGCCCTGCGAGTTTAGCCGACTCGTTCGCGCCGGCTCGAGCGCCGCGAGGGTGCCGTCGCGCTCCTCGACGATCAGGCCGTCGAGTTCGAGTTCGGCCAGGGCGCCGCTCGCAACGTCCGCCGCGATACCCGTTGCGAGGGTCAGTGCATCCCGGGTGCGGGGGCGGCGGCGGAGCTCGGCCCAGAGCGTGCCGGCGACGCCGGCCGGCGGCTCTCGGCGTGTCGGCTCGAGCGCGATCTGCACGCCGATCGCGTCGAGGACATCGCCCGCGCTGCCGACCGGCGCCGCGCCGGCGCGCAGCAGCGCGAGCGTGCCGCCTCCCAGCTCGAGCCATGGCGCGCCCGGCACCGCGAGCACGTCGCGGCCGATCGCGAGCGCATGGTCGGCGGTGATCAGGGCTCCCGAGCGACGCGTCGCCTCGACCACCACCGTGGCCTGGGCGAGCGCCGCGACGATGCGGTTGCGGACGGGGAAGCGCCACGGTGCCGGCTCGACACCCGGCCCCCACTCCGACACGATCAGCCCGCTCGCGGCGATGCGCGTCGCGAGGGCGGCGTTGCGGCGCGGGTAGTTGCGGTCGATGCCGCAACCCAGGACCGCAACCGTGCGTCCGCCGCCCTCGAGCGCGCCCGCGTGCGCGGCGGCGTCGATGCCGAGCGCGAGCCCGCTGACGACACTCACGCCGGCTTCGGCGAGCTCGCACGCCAGCGTACGCGCGAAGCGCTCGCCTGCCGCCGACGGCGCTCGCGCCCCCACCATCGCGACCGAGGGTGACGCGCAGAGCGCAACGAGCGAAGCGGCACCGCGGAGATAGAGGCGCTTGGGCTCCCCCATACCCAGGTGCGCGAGCGACTCGGGCCAGTCGACGGCACCGGGATGGATGGCTCGCACCTCTGCTGTCATCCGAGACCCTTGCCGCGGGGGATCAGCGCAAGCGCCTCGGCGACGTGCTCGCGGGTGATGCCTCCGCTGCTCGCCAGGTCGGCGGAGGAGCGTGCGAGGCGGAGAATGCGCACTTGCCGGCGCGCACTCAAACGCTGCGAGTCGGCGGCGCGCTCGAGCAGCAGCCGTGCGTCGGGGTCGACGCCGAGGCGCTCGAGCTCGGCCAGTTCGAGGCGGGCGTTCGTCACGGTCTGTCCGCGTGCGGCCTGCCGGTCGCGTGCGGCGGCCACCCGGGCGGCGACGACCTTCGTCGTCTCCGGCCGGTCGCGGCGCAGGGCCTCCGGGTCGGGTGCGTCGACCCGTACCACGAGATCGAGGCGGTCGATGAGCGGGCCGCTCAGCCGCGCGCGGTAGCGCTCGATGCGCTCGTTCGTGCAGGTGCAGCCGCCCTGCCCACCGCATGGACACGGGTTCGCGGCGGCGACCAGTTGCACACGCGCCGGAAAGCGCACCCGCCCGGCGGCGCGGGCCACCAGGAGCTCGCCATCCTCGAGCGGCTGGCGCAGAGCCTCGAGCGATCCGCGCGAGAACTCCGTCAGCTCGTCCAGGAAGAGCACGCCGCCCGTCGCCAGTGAGATCTCGCCCGGCCGCGGGAGAGACCCGCCTCCCACGAGCGCAGGAGCCGAGGCGCCGTGATGCGGGGCGCGGAACGGCGGTCGCCGGATCGCGCCCGAGCCGGGCCGCAGCACACCGGCGGCCGAGTGGACGCGCGTCACCTCGAGAGCCTCCTCCTCGCCGAGGAGCGGCAGGAGGCCCGGCAAGCGCCGCGCGAGCATGGTCTTGCCGACGCCGGGCGGCCCGACCATCAGCAGGTTGTGGCCGCCGACCGCCGCAAGCTCGAGTGCCCGCCGGGCGAGCGGCTGTCCGCGGACATCCGCCAGATCCGGCGCGTCGGGCTCGATCGCCCCGAGCGCCGGCGCGGCCGGCGGCAGTTCGAGTTCGCCCCTGAGCCACGCGACGACCTCGGCGAGGTGGCGCACGCCGTGGACGGGGATGCCGCTGACCAGCGCCGCCTCCGTCGCGCACGCCCGCGGGACGACGAGGGCATCCAGGCCCACGCGTCTCGCCGTCTCGGCGGCGATCAGGGCTCCGTGCACCGGTCGCACCCGCCCGTCGAAGGCCAGCTCGCCGAGAACGAGCACCCGGCCGGCGCGCAGGCGCGGCAGTTGTTCGCTCGCCGCGAGGATCGCCACGGCCATCGCGAGGTCGTGCCGCGGGCCGCTCTTGGGCACGTTGCCGGGCGCCATGTTGAGGACGACGCGGCCCGTCGGCCAGGAGAGCTCGCTCGCGATGACGGCTGCGCGCACGCGCTCGCGGGCCTCGCTGACGGCGCGATCGGGCAGGCCGACGATGATCGTGGCCCCGTGCTCGCGGCCGCTGACGCGTGCTTCGACCTCGACGAGCTCCCCGTCCACCCCGATCGCCGTCTGACTGTTGGCGGTGGCGATCACGGTGAGAGCCTAGGCTCTTACTGTGCTACGTAACTGTCACAATGGGAACGCATCGGCGAAATAGCGCACGCGGTAGCCGTCGATGGTGACGAGATCGAGGCGGATCACCCGCACCCACTCGTAGCCACGGCTGCCGGACAGCCACTGCGCCGCACGTGAGAGCCCCGCGACCCGCGCGGGCCCGACCGCCTCGGCAGCCCCGCCCGCACGACGGGCCTTGACCTCGATCACCGCCAGCGTGCGTCCGTAGCGCGCGACGATGTCGACTTCGCAGGCGCCACGGATGCGCGCATTGCGCTCGAGCACCCGGCCTCCGCGCACGCGCACCAGCACCGCGGCGAGGCCCTCGCCGCGACGGCCGAGGGCGTGCGACCGGGCCATCAGCCCGTGAGCAGCGAGAGCTGGAGCGAGCCGACCGTCGCGAACGAGCGCCGGTGGAGCGGGCAGGGGCCGTGGAGGACGAGGGCCTCACGGTGCTTGGGCGTCGAGTAGCCCACGTGGCCATCGAAGCCGTAGTCGGGGTAGCTCGCGTGCAGGCGCCGCATGAGGCGGTCGCGCGTGACCTTGGCGATGATCGACGCGGCCGCGATCGCCGCACTCGTGCCGTCGCCTCCGATGATGGCGCGATGCCGGCGCGCGAGCGGGACGCGGAAGCCGTCGGACAGGAGCAGGGCATCCGGCGGCGCGTCGAGGCCATCGAGCGCGCGGGCGAGTGCCGAGAGATTGGCGCGGTGCACGCCGCGGCGATCGACCTCGCGCGCCGGGGCGACGATCACGCTCACCCGCGTTGCGCACCGCAGGACGGCGTCGTACAACTCCTCGCGCTGTGCGAGCGTCCGCGTCTTGGAGTCGTCGAGCTGGGCGAGCGGGGCGCACACGCGGCCCTGGAGCCGGCGGTAGTCGAAGAGCACGGCGGCCGCGACGAGTGGCCCGGCGAGCGCTCCGCGCCCCGCCTCGTCGGTGCCTGCGACGAGCGAGGCCCCGAGCGAGCGGTCATACCGCAGCAGGCGATGCCCCGGGCGGGCGACCTTGCGCGGTCTGCGCTGGCGCGGATGGACTGCAACGGCCATACCGGGCGAGCGTAGCGCGACAACCGGCGGCCGGGAGGCCGCGTTGCGGATGCGGCACGCCGCGCGCTGTCGTGACTCGGGTCGTCCTAGAAGAAGCGGATGCGCAGCGGCGGCCAGGCGAGGCCGAACGCGCGCCCGAGCATCTGGCTGCGTCGCACGGGACCCCAGATGCGCGAGTCCTGGGAGTCCCTGCGATTGTCGCCCATCACGAAGTAGCGGCCGGGTGGGATCGCGATCGGGCCGAATGTCTGCGTCGTCCCGGTGACGTAGGGCTCGGACAGGGCCTCGCAGCCGCTGGCACCCGGCCCCGTGCAGATGAAGACCTGTCCGTGGCGCGCCTCGACCGATTCGCCCGGCAGACCGATGACGCGTTTCACGAACACCCGCGGCGACACCGAATCGCCGTAGAAGAGCTGATCTCCCTTGCCGTTCGGGTGGAGCACGACGATGTCGCCTCGCGACGGGCGCTCGATCGCGTACCAGAAGCGCGCCGCGAGCAGACGGTCGCCCGGCATCAGCGTGCGCGACATCGAGGACGTGGGCACGCGGAAGACGCCCACCACGAAGCGCTGAAGCGTGTAGGCGAGCACGAGCGCCAGCGCGAGCGTGACCACGAGCTGAACGACTGGGCGGCTGCGGAGCCGGCTCATGGTCAGAGGATGCCGAAGCGATGGGGAGGCCAGTACCGCACGATGGCGGTGCCGATGATGTTGCGCCGCGGCAGCGGGCCCCACGTCCGGCTGTCCTCGGAGCTCTGACGGTTGTCGCCGAGCATGAGGTAGGAGCCGCGCGGCACCGTGATCGGCCCGAAGTCGCTCGTGACGCCACTCGCATACGGCTCGTGCAGGACGTGGCAGGCGACCCTCGGGGCCTTGCAGATGAGGACGCGGTCGTTCAGCCCCTGCACGGTCTCGCCGGGCAACCCGACAACGCGCTTGATGAACGTCACGCTCGCCTCGGTGCGCACGTTGCGCTGTGCGACGGTGCCGATGCCCGGCGGATGGAAGACGAGCACGTCCCCGCGCTCGGGATCCGAGAACCAGCCGAGGAAGCGGGCAGCCAGGATGCGATCGCCGACGTCCACCGTCGTGCGCATCGACCCCGTGGGGATGCGGTACGACTTGACGACGTAGCCCTGGATCACCCAGGTCAGCCCGAGCGCCACCGCCACGACGACGAGCAACTCGAGCAGGGAGGTAACGACCGACTGCTCACGAGGGGCAGCCGGAAAACGCAGCTCGACCCGCTCGGCGCCCTCCTGGCCATCGGCCGGAGCGGCCATGCGCTCGGCTAGCGCTGCTTCTCGCGGATGCGCGCCTTCTTGCCGACCTTGTCGCGCAGGAAGTAGAGCTTGGCGCGGCTCACGTCGCCGATCGCGGCGACCTCGATCTTCTCGATCTTGGGCGAGTGCACCGGGAACGTGCGCTCGACGCCCACGCCGAACGACTGCTTGCGGACGGTGAACGTCTCACGGGCGCCGGAGCCCTGGCGCTTGATGCACACGCCCTCGAAGACCTGCACGCGGCGTCGCGAGCCCTCGATGACCTGAAAGTGGACGCGCACGGTGTCGCCGGCTTTGAAAACCGGCACCTGGCGCATCTGGCGCGCCTCGAGTTCCTGGATCACGTTCATGGGTGCTTAGGTCTTCCGCTCGGACGTCGACTTCGCAGCATGGTAGACGATCACCGTCGCCATCAGCGTCACCCGCCCCGGCTGTCGGCCTCGCGCGCCGCCGCCTGCTCCCGCCGCCACTCGTCGATGCGCCCGTGATGGCCCGACAGCAGCACCTCGGGGACGGTCAGCCCGCGCCACTCCGCGGGACGCGTGTAGTGCGGATATTCGAGCGCGCCGTCGAGCGCCGGGGCGAACGACTCCTCCTCGCTCGAGCGGTCGTCCGCGAGCGAGCCCGGGAGCAGGCGTGCGAGCGCGTCGACCACCGTCATCGCGACGGGCTCGCCCCCGCTGACGACGAACGGCCCGAGGCTCAGCGATTCGGTCGCCACGTGCTCGAGAATGCGGGCGTCGAAGCCCTCGTAGCGGCCACACAGCAGCGTGATGCGCTGCTCTGCCGCGAGCTCGCGCGCGTAGGCGTCGTCGAATCGCCGGCCGCCCGGATCGAGCGCGACGATGCGCCGCCCGCAGCGCGCGCCCGCGAGATCGCCGCCGTAGGCGCCCTCGACGGCGCTTGCGACCGCATCCACGCGCATCAGCATCCCGGCCCCGCCGCCGAAGGGCGCATCGTCGACCTGCGCGTGTGGAAGCGGCGAGTAGTCGCGGTAGGAGAGGAAGCGCAGCGTCAGCGGCCCGTTCAGCGCGCGCTGAACGGCGGCCTCCTCGGAGAGCCACGCGAACCAGTGCGGGAAGAGCGTGAAGACGTCGATCTCGAGCATGGGCGACGCTACTCGTCGAGTGGATCGGCGAACGCCTCCGCCAGCTCGAGCACGCGCTCGCGCACGTCGACGCCTGGCACCGCCTCGCGCGTGAACGGCACGAGGTGCTCGCGCCCGTCGGCCAGGCGCAGCACCAGGACGTCGTTGGCCGGCCGTTCGAGCACGTCGCTGACGTGCCCGAGGGCGCGCTCGCCGCAGCGGGCCTGCATGCCGACCAGGTCGCGCACCCAGAAGGCGTCGCTCTCGGGCTCCGGTGCGTCGCTCGCGCGCAACTCGAGTGCGTGGCCGAGGACCGAGGCCGCGTGCTCGCGTGTCGTCATGCCCGCGAGCTCGAGGATCGGCGACTGCGGCGTCCCGGCCACGGACAGCACCTCGCGCGGCACGCCGTCGACGAGGAGCGTCGCGCCCGGCGCGAAGATGTACCAGTCGGCCGCCCCGACGACGCGAAACGCCCCGCCGAGCCCGTGCGCCCGCCCGATCAGGCCGAGGCGCAGCGGCACGGGGTCGGGAGCGGAGTGGCTACTCGGCGTCACGGATCTCGAGCGTCACGCGCTCGCCCGAGCCCGCGGCGGCACGGGCCACCGTGCGCAGAGCGCGCACGGTGCGGCCACCGCGACCGATCAGGCGGCCGACGTCTTCGGGATCGACCTGCACCGAGACGTGGCGCCCTTCGGCATCGACCTTCTCCTCAACGACAACAGCCTCCGGTTTGGAGGCCAGGAGTCGAACCAGGTACTCGACGAGCTCGCGGATGCTCAGACCCCCGCGATGCGGAGGAGCTTCTTGACGGGCTCGGACGGCTGTGCGCCCTTGGCGAGCCAGGCGCGCGCGCGCTCGGCGTCGATCTCGACGACGGAGGGCTCGGCCTGCGGTACGTAGCGGCCAATGGTCTCGATGCTCTTTCCGTCGCGCGGGCTGTGCGAGTCGATCACGACGACGCGGTAATGGGCGTTCTTCTTCGAGCCAAGGCGGGTGAGGCGGATCTTGACGGCCATGCTGATGTCACCTCCTTCGCTTCTTCTTCGTGCTGCGCGCGGTTGCGGCGCGTGGTCTGGTCGCTCCGGGGGGCCCGCCCATCTGGGGCGATCCACCGGCCGCGACCTGCTTCATCATCTTCTTCATCTGACGGTGCTGCTGCAGCAATTGATTGACCTGCTGCACGCTCGTTCCCGAGCCGGACGCGATCCTGCGGCGGCGCGAGCCGTCGATCACCTGCGGGTTGCGCCGCTCCGACGGCGTCATCGAGAGGATCATCGCCTCGACGCGGTCGAGCTGCTTGTCATCGACCTGCATGTCCTTCACCTGCTTGCCGATCCCCGGGATCATACCGAGCAGCGAGCGGAGAGACCCCATCTTGCGGATGCGGCGGAGCTGATCGAGCAGGTCGTCGAGCCCGAAGTCGGACGTCTTGAGCTTGCGCTCGAGCTCCAGCGCATCGCCCTCGTCGATCTGTTCCTGCGCGCGCTCGATCAGCGTGAGCACGTCGCCCATGCCGAGGATGCGCGACGCCATGCGGTCGGGATGGAACTCCTCGAGCGCGTCGAGCTTCTCGCCGACGGATGCGAAAACGATGGGCTTGCCGGTCACCGCGCGCACCGAGAGCGCCGCTCCGCCGCGCGCGTCGCCGTCGAGCTTCGTCAGGATCACACCGTCGAAATCGACTGCGTCGAGGAACTGCTCGGCGACATTGACGGCGTCCTGGCCCGTCATCGCGTCGAGCACCATGAGGACGTTCTGCGGCTTCGTCGCGTCGCGGACGCGCACGAGCTCGTCCATGAGGTCGCTGTCGACGTGGAGCCGGCCCGCGGTGTCCACGATCACGACGTCGCGGCCCTGCGACGCGGCCGCCTCGACGCCGTAGCGCGCGACGGCGACCGGGTCGCCGCCGGTGCCGCGGTCGAAGACGGGGACGTCGACCTGGCGGCCGAGCGTCTTCAGCTGCTCGACCGCCGCCGGGCGCTGGAGATCGCAGGCCACGAGCGCCGGCTTCATCCCCTGCTTGACGAGCAGATTCGCCAGCTTGCCCGCGGCCGTCGTCTTGCCCGATCCCTGGAGACCGCAGAGCAGGATCACGGTCGGCGGCTTGGCCGCGAACGTCAGCTTCGTGCCGGACGCGCCGAGCAGCTCGGTCAGCTCCTCGTCGACGATCTTGACGACCTGCTGGCCGGGCGTCAGGCTCGAGAGCACCTCCTGGCCGACGGAGCGCTCGCGCACGGCGGCGACGAACGTCTTGACGACGCGGAAGTTGACATCGGCCTCGAGCAGGGCGAGCCGGATCTCGCGCATCGCGCGATCGATGTCGTCGGGGCTCAGCGCCCCGCGCGAGCGCAGGTCGCCGAGCGTGGCCTGCAGTTTGTCCGAGAGAGACTGGAACACGCGGACGCATGGTAGCCGCGTGCGGGCGGTAGAGTCCCCGAGGGTGATGACCCTTGCGCACGCTGCGGCAGGTGCCGCGATCGGCCGGCGCATCCGCTCGCGCAGGAAAGCCGTGCTCGCATGCGTGGGCGCTCACGGGCTGATGGACCTGCCGGGCCACGACGATCTGGACGAGGCCCGCGAAGGGGTGCTGATCCTCGCCACGATCGCGCTGACCGGGCGGCTCTTCGGCATGCGCAGTCGTGAGTTCTGGTGCGCGTTCGCGTGCTCGATGCCCGATCTCGAGCACGTCGTGCTGCGCGGCCGCCGCCTCCGCTTCTATCCGACGCATCGCTTCGCGCGGCTGCACGACACCCTGCCGGGCCCGCGCCTGACGGCTCCGGCTCAGGTCGGCGGCGCGCTCGTCGCGCTGGCGTTCACGGCACGCAGCGCCCGCAGTGCCCGCATGGGAGTGCGCGCGTGAGCTCGACGCCCGCCAACCTCGCCGGGCAGCTCCTGATCGCCGAGCCGCGGCTGGCCGACCCGAACTTCAAGCGCTGTGTCGTGCTCGTGCTGGCCCACGACGCCGAAGGGGCCCTCGGGGTCGTGCTCAACCGCCCCACCGCGGTGCCCGCGAGTGAGGTCGTCGAGGAGCTCGCAGCGCTCGTCGACGCCGGCGACATGCTGCATGACGGCGGGCCGGTGCAGCGCGACGGCGTGGTGGTGCTGGCCGACTTCGCGGAGCCCGAGGAGTCGGAGCGCCTGGTCGTCGGGAGCGTCGGCATGCTCAGCGACCTGAGCGAGCCGGAGCGCCTGTGCGACAGCGTTCGCCGCGTGCGGGCCTTCGCCGGCTATGCCGGCTGGGGCGCGGGGCAGCTCGAGGGCGAGCTGCTGCGCGAGGACTGGTTCCTCGAGCCGGCGCGCGTGGACGACGTGTTCAGCACGGCCCCGGACGAGCTCTGGTCGAGCGTGCTCGAGCGCAAGGGCGGGAGCTACCGGCTCGTCTCGCGCATGCCCGACGACCCGAGCCTGAACTAGGCCGGCGCGCGCCGCAGGCGGAGCGGCAGGCGGGCGCGTGGCAGGCGCCGGGCGAGTCCGCTGCGGAGCCGCGGGACCTGCCGCAGCTCGATCGCGAGCACGGCCGCGACCACGAGGCCGGCGCCGACGAACTGGGCGGCCACGAGCTGCTCGCCGAGCACGAAGACGCCGCACACGACGGCGACGACCGGCTCGAGCGACGAGGCGATGCTGGCGCGCGACGGGCCGATGCGACCGAGGCCCGAGAGGAAGGCCGAGACGGCGAATGCGGTCGGGACGAGGGCGAGCGCGACGATGGCGAGCGCGGCGCTCGCGGTGTGCACGGGTGCCCCGCCGTGGACCGCGTGGGCGACGGCGAAGGCCGCGGCGGCGCCGGTCGCGACGAGCGTCGAGAGCGCGAGCGGCTGGGCGCGCTCGCGCAGCGCGGCCGAGGCCAGGACGTATGCGGTGTAGGCCGCCGCCGAGCCGAAGGCGAGCAGCGCGCCGGGGCCGTTCACGGCTCCGAGGCCATGCCCGGCGACGAGCAGGATGACGCCGGTGACGGCCAGCCCGAGCGCGATCGCGCGGCGCCGGGACAGGCGCTCGCGGCCGAGCATGATCGCGCCGGCCATCACGAGCACCGGGTAGCAGTAGGAGACGACCCCGGCGGGCCCGGCGCCCATCCGCTCGATGGAGGCGAGGTAGAGCGCAGAGGCCGCGGCGTACGTCGTCGCCCCGAGCGCCACGGCGGCGAGTGCGACGCGCAGGCCCGGCAGCGGGTGGCGAAGGGCGATCAGTGCGATCCAGAGTGCGATGGCACCGAGCGCGTAGCGGCTTGCGAGCAGGGTGGTCGTGCCGACGTGCTCATGCTGGGCGAGCGCGACGAGGACTCCGACGGAACCGAACGCCGCGGCCGAGCTGGCGCATTCCGCGAGACCGCGGCGCTCGCCGGTCACCGGCGCGTGCGGGGCTGAGGACGGAGCGCCTGGTTGGGACGGTCGGCGCCGCCGAGCAGGAGGAGCAGCGTGATGAGGGGGTTCGGCATGGCCGACTCCTTGAAGAAGGTGGATTCGATTCGCGCACGAGACGATCTCGCCGGGCAGGGCTCTCTGCCCCACAACCCCAGGATACGCCCGCAAATCGGTAGTCCTACCCTGTCCTGACTCTCCAGTCGATAGGCTAAGGCTATGAGACGTTCGGCATGAACCTCCAGCAACTGGCCTATTTCCGCGAGGCGGTGCTGCAGGAGTCGTTCAGCGCTGCGGCCAAGACGCTGCACCTCGCGCAGCCGTCGCTTTCCGAGCAGATCCGGCGGCTCGAGGGCGAGCTCGGCGTGCCGCTCTTCCTGCGCGTCGGCCGGGGCGTCGTGCCCACCGAGGCGGGCCGCGCGCTCCTGCCCCATGCCGAGCGCGTCCTGGCCGAGGTGGACGCAGCGCGCGAGGCCGTGCGCGGCGTCCGCGACGTGCGCGCGGGCACGGCGAGCTTCGGGACGTTCTCGACCGCCGTCTACTACCTGCTCGCAGATCTCGCAGAGGCGTTCACCGACCGCTACCCCGGCGTGCGGCTGCGCATCGTCGGGCTCAACTCCTCGGCGGTCGCCGACGACGTCCGAGCCGGGCGGCTCGAGGCCGGCCTCGTGGTGCTGCCGGTCGACGCCGAGGGACTCGACGTGCAGCCGGCCCTGCGCGACGAGCTGCTCTACGTCAGCTCGGAGGCGCACCGGGTGCGCCGGCCCGTGACCGCCCGCGAGCTGGCGCGCCGTCCGATGATCCTGACCGACGCGAGCCACGCAGCCGATGACCCGACGCGGCTCCAGATCGCCGCCCGCGCCCAGGAGGCGGGCGTGGCGATCGAGCCGATCGTCGAGGTCGAGTACCTGAGTGCCGCGCTCGAGCTCGCCGCCCGCGGCGTCGGCGACGTGCTCGTGCCCTCCGTGGTGACGCGCAACCGCCGCTTCCCGGCGGGGCTGCACAGCGTGCGCTTCGCCGAGCGCGTCTACGACACGTTCGCGTTCGTGACCCGCCGCGGCGCGACGCTGTCACCGGCGACGGCCGCGCTGCTCGAGCTCGCCGAGGGCCTGCTGGACGAGCTCGGCGAGGAGCTGCCGCAGCGCTGAGCCGCCCCCCGATCGTGAACGGACGCCAGGCGCCCCGTCCGTCGCTGCCTGACCCGTACGGGGGGCCACGGCGAGACCGGCCTCGACTACGTTGAGAACGCGACGGGTATGGGGAAGAACGAGCGCATGCGACGGCAGTACGCCAACCATCTCGGTCGCGAGGAGCGCGTGCTGGCAAGTGTCCGCGGCACCGTCGAAGCCGGCCGCGCAGGCCCCTGGAGCGGATTGCTGCTCGCCACCGACCGCCGGCTCGTGTTCATCGCCGACGGCATGGCGACCTACCTGCCGTACGCGGCAATCGACCGCGTCGAACGGGGCAAGAGCCTGATCGGCGCCTTCGTCGCCCTGCACACGACCGGCGGCGAGGTACACATCAAGTGGATCCACGCCCGCCGCGTGCGGCCGTTCGTGCGCACGGTGCGCAGCGCGGTGCGAGCGAGCCGGCCGCGGCGCCACTGGTGGTCGGCCGCCCGCTCCGCGACGCCCTAGGCCTCCTCGGACGCGGGCGGAGTGAGCGCGCGCGAGTGCGCCTCGGCCGCGAGCGCGGCGACGACGTCCGCGAGCGCCTGGACACCGGCGTCGACGCCGCCCCGGCGGCGCACCGCGACGGTGCGCGCCTCGGCCTCGCGGCCTCCGAGGACGAGCATGACCGGCACCTTCTGGACCTCGGCGTCGTGGATCTTGCGCCCGACCTTCTCCTCGCGCGCGTCCAGCTCTGCGCGCAGCCCGGCCGCTCGCAGCGCGGCGACGACCTCGTCGCCGTAGCCGCGCAGCTCGGTGCTGAGCGGCAGCACGGCGACCTGCACGGGCGCCAGCCAGAGCGGGAAGGCGCCGGCGAAGTGCTCGATGAGGATGCCGATGAAGCGCTCGAACGAGCCGAAGAGCGCGCGGTGGATCATGAACGGCCGCTCGAGCTGATCCTCGCTCGTCGTGTACGTCGCATCGAGGCGCTGCGGCATCCAGCCGTCGAGCTGGATCGTGCCGACCTGCCAGCTGCGCCCGATCGAGTCGGTCATGTGGAGGTCGATCTTGGGCGCGTAGAAGGCGCCGTCGCCGGGATTCTCGACGTAGCCCCACCCCGCGGTGGTGAGACCCGAAGCCAGGGCGGCCTCCATGCGGTCCCATTCCTCCTCGCTGCCGAGGCGCTTCTCGGGCCGCGTCGAGAGCTCGGCGCGGACGTCGAGGCCGAACGTCTCGTAGATCACGCCCGCGAGATCGAGACAGCCGACGACCTCGGCCTCGACCTGATCCCAGCGGCAGAAGATGTGCGCGTCGTCCTGCGTGATGTGACGGACGCGCAGCAGCCCGTGCATCGAGCCCGAGTCCTCGTTGCG
>CAZYYP010000070.1:0-14803 GCA_964651695.1 uncultured Gaiellales bacterium
ACGAACGGATGCTCGGGCGCGTCGAGGAGGCCGCCGAGGGCCTCCAGCTCGCGGCGCAGGAGCAGGCCCGCCGCGGACGGCAGCAGGTGCGCGACGCCCTCGGTGGAGGCGTGCGCGCGGTGCGCCGCGCCGAACGCATCGTTGACGTAGACGTCGGCGAGCTGCGCGAGCGCGGCCGCGAAGGCCGGATCGTTGGCGGTCTCGCCCGCGTGGAAGCGCAGGTTCTCGAGCAGCAGGACGTCGCCGTCGCGCAACTCCCCCACCGCCCGCTCGGCCACCTCGCCGACGCAGTCGGCCGCGAACGCGACCGGAACGCCGAGCAGCTCGGCGAGCCGCTCGCGCACCGGCTCGAGCGAGGCCGCCGGATCGGGCACGCCCTTCGGCCGGCCGAGGTGCGAGCACAGGATCACTCGGGCGCCCGCCTCGCGCAGGGCCCTGATCGTGGGCAGCGCGGCGCGGATGCGCGTGTCGTCGCCGATCACGCCGTCCTTGATCGGGACGTTGAAGTCGACGCGGCAGAGCACGCGCCGGCCGGCGAGCTCCAGCGCCTCGATGCCGCGCGGGAGCGTGCGGGTCACAGGACCTTGGTGATCAGGTCGACGAGCCGGTTCGAGAAGCCCCACTCGTTGTCGTACCAGGAGATGACCTTCGCCTGGCGGCCGTGCGCCATCGTCAGCTTGGAGTCGAAGATCGACGAGTAGGGGTTGCCGACGATGTCCTGCGAGACGATCTCGTCCTCGGTGTACGCGAGGATCCCCGCGAGGCGGCCCGTGTCGGCCTTGGCCTTCACGGCGGCGTTGATCTCCTCGATGCCCGCCTCGCGGCCGAGCGTGCAGACGAGGTCGACGACCGAGCCGTCCGGCACGGGGACGCGCATCGACATGCCGTCGAGCTTGCCCTTGAGCTCGGGGATCACGATGCCGATGGCGCGCGCGGCGCCGGTCGAGGTCGGGATGATCGAGAGCGCCGCCGCGCGTGCGCGCCGCAGGTCGGAGTGCGGCATGTCGTGCAGGCGCTGGTCGCCGGTGTAGGCATGCGTCGTCGTCATGAAGCCCGACTCGATGCCGAACTCGTCCAGCAGCACGCGCACGAGCGGCGCGAGGCAGTTGGTCGTGCACGAGGCCATCGAGATCAGCTGGTGGGAGGCGCGGTCGTAGGTCTCCTCGTTGACGCCGAGCACGACCGTCACGTCGGGATCCTTGGCGGGCGCGGAGATGACGACCTTCTTGGCCCCGGCCGTGATGTGCGCCTCGGCTCGGCGGTCGGCGAAGAAGCCGGTCGACTCGAGCACGACGTCGGCGCCGAGATCGGCCCACGGCAGATCGGCGGGATCGCGGTGCGAGACGACCTTGAGGGCCTCGCCGTCGACGGTGATGCCGTCGCCGGAGTGCTCGACGACGCCCTTGTAGCGGCCGAGTACGGAGTCGTACTTGAGCAGGTGCGCGAGCGTTGCCGCATCCGTGAGGTCGTTGACGGCGACGATGTCGATGTCCGCGCCGGACTCCTTCGCGGCGCGGAAGAAGTTGCGACCGATGCGGCCGAAGCCGTTGATACCGACGCGAACGGGCATGCTCTCCCCTCGTGTGTCCATACCGCAGCGCAGCGGATGCGCTCCGGCCTCTGCCCGATTCTACCGGCGCGGTCGCTACCGGTCGGCGAGCATCACGATGCGCCGCAGCCGCGCGGCGACGGCCCACTTGCTGAGCCGCGGCATGGCCGCCTCCCCCAGTTCGGCCAGCGTCGCGTCGGGCAGCCGCAACCGCAGCTCCGCAACCGTACGCAGATCGGGCGGCAGCGCCGCGGGCCCGCCGAGCTCCTCGATCGCACCCGTGTGCCTGGCCGACGCGGCGGCCTGCCGGCGCAGGTTGCCGGAATCGGCATTGGCGAGCCGGTTTGCCTCCTCGCGCGCCCACGCGAACACGCCCTCCTCCTCGAGCCGCAGCTCGGCTCCGTGCGCACCGAGCGCCGCGAGCAGGCCGCGGATCGTCTCGCGGCTCTTGGCGTACACGAGCCAGTGCCTCGGCGTTTCATGCACGCCGAGCGCAAACCCCTCGGCCTCGGCCAGATCGCGCAGCTCGAGCGCCGCCGGATCACTCGAGACGCGCCATTCCAGGTGCGCCGGGCTGCGCGGCTTCGAGAGCGAGCCGCAGGCGATGAACGCGCCGCGCAGGTAGGCGCGGCGGCAGCAGCTGCGCGCGACGATGCGCGGCGGCACCTCCGCGAGCGGCGCGAGGCTCGTCCCGAGCACGCCGGCCTCGTGCAGCGCCTGCAGCGAGCGCGGGTCGCCCCCCACGACGATCAGGAAGCGCGTCGCACGCTCGAAGCGGTGCTCGCGGTAGGTGCGGATCTCGCAGACCGCGCCACGGCCGCGCAGGAGCTCGACCGTGCGGCGCGCGGCGAGCGACGAACCGAGATCGACGTGCACCTCGACCGCGCCCCCGGCGAGCAGGTGGAAGGTGCCGGCGTGGCGGACGACACCGGCCAGCTGCGCGAGCCGGCAGTGCGCCTGCGCCGGCAGGACCTCGGCCAGCTCTGCGCGGACGTCTTCAGCGAACGGCACGGCCGTTGCGCACGCGGCGCTGGGCGGCACGGACGAGCGCCCGCGCGAGTGCCTCGGGATCGTGGTGGTAGCCGTCGGGTGCGACGATCTGCGCGGCGACGACGCTGACGCCGAGTTCGGCCAGACGTGCACGGTCGAACTCGACCGGGATCTTCTCGGTCTCGATCGCGCGGCGCGGGATCATGACGCTGTCGATGACTCGCGCGCCGACGTGCTGATGGAGCCGCTCGACGTGGTTGGAGGCCTTGTAGCCGATCGTCTCCCCCGGCTGCTGGAGCAGGTTGCAGACATAGACCCGCAGGCCGCGCGCGTTCAGCACCGCGCGCCCGAGGCCGGGCACCAGCAGCGGCGGCAGCGTGGACGTGAAGAGCGAGCCGGGGCCGAGCACGATCAGGTCGGCGCGCTCCACGGCCGCGAGCGCCTGCGGATTCGCCACCGCGTCCGCCGGGCTCAGAAAGAGCCGCCGCACGCCGTGGCGGTCGCGCGCCACCGCCGTCTCCCCCGCCACGTAGCGGCCGTCGTCCATCTCGGCCAGGAGCGCAGCGGGGTGCGTCGTCGCCGGTACCACGCTGCCCTCGACCGCGAGCACGCGACCGACCTCGGCGACGGCGGCGTCGAACGAGCCGACGACCTCGGTGAGGGCGGCCAGGAAGATGTTGCCGAACGCATGCCCTGCCAGCTCGCCGCGGTCGAAACGGTGCCGGAAGAGCCGGTTCATGAGCGATTCGTCCTCGGCCAGCGCGATCAGGCAGTTGCGGATGTCGCCCGGCGGCGGCATCGCGAGGTCGCGCCGCAGGCGCCCGCTCGAGCCGCCGTCATCGGTCAGCGTGACGATCGCCGTGACCGACGAGCCCGTGAGCTTCAGACCCCGCAACAGGGTCGAGAGACCCGTGCCGCCGCCGAGCGCGACGATCCGCAACTGCCGGCGCGGGCTCACGCCAAACCTTCGAGCGCGAGCAGCTTCTGCTTGTAGCGGACGCCGTGGGCTCCGTACTCGCCGAGCGAGCCGTCGGAGCGGACGACGCGGTGCGCGGGGAGCAGCAGGTCGAGCGGGCAGCGCGCGCAGAACGACCCCGCCGCGCGCGGCGCACCTGGACGCCCGGCCCGCGCTGCGAGCTCGCCGTAGGACACCCGCTCGCCCCAGCGCACGCGGGCGAGCGCGTGGGCGAGCGCGCGCTCCAGAGCGGTCAGGCCAAGCTCGTCACAGGTCTCGTCGAGCCCGAACGACTCGGGCTCGAAGTTCACGCGCGTGCCGCGCAGGTAGCGCGCGAAGGCCTTCACATATCGCTCCGCGGCATCCTTCGGCCGCCGCTCGGAGAGATCCTCGGCGTCGATGTGCCGGATGGCCGACGGCACCGTGCCCGGCCACGGCAGCTCGTGGTGGATCGGGCGCCCGTCACGCAGGACGAGCTCGCCGGTGCCCCAGCCCCCGACGCCGTAGGAGACCTGCGTGAGGCGCGAGGTGGAGGTCGTGACGGCCATGGCGTCGGCCCACTCTACTCCGCCGCGGGGCCGTCGCCACCGACGCGGTGGAGATGGTCGTAGATCGTGCGCCCAACCGCCCCCGGGAGCCCGGGCACGGCCTCGAGCTCGGAGCGCGACGCCTCGAGCAGGCGCGCGACATCACCGAAATGCGCGATCAGTGCCTTCCGCCGCACAGGCCCGACCCCCGGGAGGGTGTCGAGCAGCGACGCCGTCTGCCCGGCGGCTCGGCGCGTGCGGTGCCCGCGCAGCGCGAAGCGGTGGGCCTCGTCGCGGATCTGCTGCAGCAGCTGCAGCCCGGGCGATTCGCGCGGCAGGATCACGGGCTGCGAGCGGCCCGGGAGGTAGACCTCCTCCTCGCGCTTGGCGAGTGAGACGACCGCGACACGCGGCAGGTCGAAGCTGCGCATGGCATCGAGCGCGGCACCGAGCTGGCCCTTGCCGCCATCGATCACGAGCAGGTTCGGGAGCGTCGCGAAGCTGCGGTCGTAGCCATCGTCGTCGACGCGCCGGTGGCGCTCGAAGCGCCGCGACACGGCTTCGGCGAGCGAGCGGAAGTCGTCCTGCCCGCGGCCGTGCTTGATGCCGAAGCGGCGGTACTCGGAGCGCTTGGCGGTGCCATCCTCGAACACGACCATCGACGCCACGGCGTTCGTATCCTGGAGGTTCGAGATGTCGAAGCACTCGATGCGGATCGGGAGCGCCTCCAGGTTGAGCGACTCGCGCAGCTCCTCGAGCGCCTCGATGCGGCGCGTGCGCGTGCGCTGCGCACGCAGAACGTCGTGGCGCACGCCCAGCTCGGCATTGCGCAGGGCCATCGCGACCACCCGGCGCTTGTCGCCGCGCTCGGCGACACGCACCTCGACCGCCGCTCCCCGGCGCTGGCACAGGAAGCCCGCGATGAGGTCGTCGTCGGCGACCGCCGTGTGCACGCAGATCAGCGGCGGGATGCCGACCTGCGTGTCGTAGTAGTCGAGCAGGAAGCGCGCGAGCAGCTCGTCCTCGCCCTCGCCCGCGGCATTCTCGAGGTAGTGGGAGCGGCGCTCCTCGATACGCCCGCCGCGTACGGCGAGCAGCTGCACGTTGGCGACGTCGCCCTCGACGGCCAGCGCGATCGCGTCGTAGGTGCCCGTGCCAACCGAGACGGCCTGGCGCTCGCTGAGGTGGCGCACCGCCATGAGCCGGTTGCGCGTGCGCGCGGCCTCCTCGAACTGGTGCTGCTGCGACGCGGTGAGCATGCGCTGCTCGAGGTCGCGCTCGATCTTGTTCGTCCGGCCCTCGAGGAACGCGATGACATCGAGGATGACCGCGCGGTACTCCTCGCGCGTGATCAGCCCGACGCAGGGCGCTCCGCAGCGGCCGATGTGGTAGTCGAGACACGGCACGCCCGAGCGCCGTCCCGGCGTCGGGCCCTCGCAGGGCCGGTACGGGAAGATCTTGTTGAGCGTCTCGAGCGTCGTCCGCACCTTCTGCGCGGAGGCGTAGGGCCCGAAGTAGCGCACGTTGCTGCGGTGCCGCTCACGCGTGAACAGCACGCGCGGATACTCGTCGGCGAGCGTCACCGCGATGTACGGATACGACTTGTCGTCGCGCAACCGCACGTTGAGCGGCGGCCGGTGGCGCTTGATGAGCTGCTGCTCGAGCAGCAGCGCCTCGCTCGCGCTGGCGACCACGATCGGCTCGATCGACGCCGCCCGCGCGACGAGCTCCTCGCTCTTGCGATCGCGATTGACGCTCGCGAAGTACGAGGCCACGCGCTTCTTCAGCGAGGACGCCTTGCCGACGTAGAGCACGCTGCCGTCGCCGGTGCGCCAGACGTAGACGCCCGGGGCGTCGGGCAGCGACCGCGCCTGGTCGCGCAGATCGGCTGGTGGGGCTTCCGTGGCCACGGGTGCAGGGTACGAGAGCAGGGCCAAGTGGCACTCGCGGCGAGTGCCACTTGGCGCGTCCGTACCCCCCGTCACCCTAGGCTTGCCGGTCATGAAGGTCGCGCTCGTCGAGCCCACCACCGTCAGCGTCCCCTACAGCCACCGCGAGGTGAGCTCGATCGTCGCGCGGGACGGCGTCACCGACGTCCTCGTGCGCATCACGACGGACGACGGGCTGGTCGGCTGGGGCGAGGCGACGAGCGGCGCGGATGCGGCGTCGATCGAGGCGGCGATCACGGCGATGGCGCCGTTCGTGGTGGGGCGCGATCCCTGGAATCGCGATGCGATGCGCGCCGACGCCTTCGGCTTCGGGCTCTGGAAGTTCCTCGCGGGCACCGGCAACTTCGCGTGGGCGGCGATCGACATGGCGCTCGCGGACATCTGCGGCCGCGCCGTGGGCCAGCCGCTGTGGCGCCTGCTCGGCGGCGCGCTGCGCAACGATGTCACGTACTTCTGCTACCTCTCGCGCGGTGACGACGGCGATCTGCGCGCACAGGTCAAGGCCGGGCTCGCGGCCGGGTACGACGTCTTCTATCTCAAGGTCGGAGTCGACGACCGCGAGGACGAGCGCATGGTCGCCACACTCCGCGACGCCCTCGGCGCGGGGCCCCGGCTGCGGATCGACGCCAACTCGAGCTGGTCGGTGCCGCAGGCGGTGCGGATGCTCGATCGGCTCGCCGAGTACGACATCGACTTCGTCGAGCAGCCTGTGCGCGAGACGCCGCGCGGCCAGCTCGGCGAGCTCCGCCGGCGCTCGCCGATCGCAGTGTGCGCAAACGAAGGGCTGTGGTCCGAGGACGACGCGTATGCGCGCATCCGCGAGCGCGAGGCCGATGTGTACTGCTTCTCGCCGTCGTGGGTCGGATCGCTGACGGCGTTCTCGCGCCTCGCGCACGTCGCCGAGCTCGAAGGCCTGAGGATCTGCAAGCACACCCACGGCGAGCTCGGCATCACGGCGGCGGCCTGCCAGCACGTGCTGCTGACGCTGCCGAACATCGTCGACGGCCATCAGCAGACGGCGCAGATGATGGTGCACGACGTGCTGATCGAGCCGCTCCCGATCGCCACCGGAGCGCACTGGGGGATCATCGACGGGCCGGGCCTCGGTGTCGAGGTCGATGCCGCCGCGGTCGCGGAGGCCGCCGGCCGCTACCGCAGCGAGGGCCAGTACCTCCCCTGGCAGCCCGAGCTGCTCGGACGGGAGGATCGGGCATGAGCGGGCGTCTCGCAGGCATCGTCGCCCTCGTGGTGGGAGGCGGCTCGGGGATGGGCCGCGCCGGCGCCGTCGCGATGGCGCACGAAGGCGCGAGCGTGGTCGTCGCCGATATCGCCCTCGAGCGGGCCGAGGTCGTCGCCGACAGCTGCGGCGGCGTCGCCGTTGCCGTCGACGTCTGCGACACGGCCAGCGTCGAGCGCATGGTCGCGTTCACCGTCGAGCGCTTCGGGCGGCTCGACGTCGTCTATCACTGCGCCGTCGACGTGCCGTTCGTGAACACGAAGGACCGCCGCCTGACGGAGCTCGACGAGGACGTCTGGCTCCGCATGATCGACCTCTGCCTGACGGGCGTCTTCCGCGTCGTCAAGTACGCCGGGCGCCAGATGCTGACCCAGCAGTCCGGCTCGATCATCTTGTCCAGCACCGTCGACGCGCTCGTCGGCTGCGCCGGCCTCGACTCCTACACGGCGGCCAAGGGTGGCGTCACGGCGCTGACCCGCTCGCTCGCCGCGGGACTGGCACCCGACGGCATCCGCGTCAACGCGATCGCGCCGAGCTTCGTCTCGACCGAGCCGCAGAAGGTGTGGCTGGAGGACGACGCCTCGCGGACGACGATCGAGCAACTGCACCTGCTCCCGATCCCGACGCCCGAGGAGGTCGCCCCGCTCGTCGTCTTCCTGGCGAGTGAGGAGTCGCGCCGCATGACGGGCACCGTGATCCCGCTCGACTCGGGCTACATGGCGTTCAAGGCGAACCTCGATGTCATGGGCGCGATGCAGGCCAACAGCGAGCCCTCCGCCTAGGCGGCCACGACGATGCACGCATCGTGAGCGTGCGCGGCCACGTGCGCGCTGCGCAAGCCCTTCGCATCGAGGAGCGTCAGCCTGCCGTCGTCGAGCGACGGCGTGACCACGCGGCCGGTGAGCGCGCACACGTTGTAGGAGCCCGTCGTCACGCGGCGCATGCGCAGCAGCGCGCCATCGGCCATCCGGTGCGTGCGCAGTGTCCCGCTGTCGCCACTCGCGACGTAGATGAGCCCGGCCCAGGAGTCGAACGTGACGTGCTGGGGCGCGGCGTCCCCGGGCACGGCGCGTAGCGGCCGTAGGCTGAGGGCGTCGTGGATCGCGAGCCGGCGGTCGACGCCCGAGCTGATCCAGACATGCTTCCCGTCGGGCGTGAACCCGACGTCGTGGGCGAGATCGTCGGCGGGGAACGTGCGCACGAGCCGCGGCCGCCGCGGCTGCGAGACGTCCACGAGCGCGAGGCGAGGCGCCTTGGAGCCGAGCGAGGTGATGACGCGGCGGCCGTCCGGCGAGATCGTGATGTGCCGCGCGCCCTCCCCCACCTCGACGCGCCCGATCACCCGCGCCCGCGGGACGTCGATCGCCACGACCTGGCCGGCCACGTCGTCGCTCACGTAGGCGTAGGTCCCGCGGGGGTCGCCGGCGGCATAGCGCGGGCCGTGAAAGCCCTCGAGCACCGTGCGCACGCGCGGTGCGGCCGCATTCAGAACGGTGACCGTGCCCGAGGCCTGGCTGAGCACGAGTGCAGCGCGGAGCAGGTCGACGGCCTCGATCCCGTGAGGCTGGTCGGGCACCGGCAGCGAGCGCACGATCTCGAGATCGGTGAGCCGGACGGCGAGGACGCGGTCGATGCTGTCGGCCGTCACGAGCGCGAGCGGCAGGCCGCCCCGAGCGGCCGCCGATGCCGCGCGCGGCAGGGCGAGCGCGACGGGGGCAGCCGATGCGGCGATGAGGAGCTCTCGGCGGTTCATGCCCGGCCTACGGCGGCGGGACCGGCACAGGTCCTTCCACGAATGCTCCCCACGCGCGATGATGCGCCCGCAACCCCGACGACTGGAGTGCCGCAGTGGGACGCATCGTGGTCGGAACCGACGGCTCGAGGAGCGCCTGCTCCGCCGTGGTCTGGGCAGCGCGCGAGGCCGCCCTGCGCGGCGCCGAGTTGCACATCATCCACGCCTGGACACCGGGCCTCGCGGCCTATCCGTCGCCCTGGTACACGCCGAGCGATGTCGGGGTGGAGGCATCGTTCGAGGCGTCGCAGACGATCGCAGGGCGTATCTGCGACGGCGCGCGCGAGCAGGCCGCAAAGGCCGCGCCGGGCGTGAATGCGCGCTGCGAGGCGATCGAGGGCGGCACCACCCAGGTGCTGCTGGAGCAGTCGGCGGACGCCGACCTGCTGGTCGTGGGGGCACGCGGCCACGGCGGCTTCATCGGCCTCGTGCTGGGCTCCGTGAGCGATCAGTGCACGCGCCACGCGCACATTCCGGTCGTGGTCGTGCCGGCGCACGAGGAGACCGACACGCCGGGCTAACCGGGTGGCTAGGCTGGCCGGCATGGCGACGCCGTTTCCGGGCACGGCCGGCGCCCGGCCCTTCGGGTCGTTCGCGCTCCTCTGGGAGTTGCCGGAGGAGCATCGACGCGAGGTCGCCTGGATCGAGATCGGCGCTGGCGGCGCGCTCGCTGCCCGGGGCCGCCAGTGGTGCGCGGGCGAGCCCGCGTACGCCCTCGACTACGAGCTCGAGACGACTGCCGGGTACGTCACCGAGCGCCTCGAGGTGCGGGTCGCCGGCGGGGCCGCGCTCGTCCTCGAGCGCGGACGCAGCCCCGAGCTCGAGGGCGTCCTCGACTGCGACCTCGGCTTCTCGCCGCTGACGAACGCGATGCCCGTGCTGCGCGACCACCTCCAGGACGGCGGGCCACGCCGTGAGATCGACGTCGCCTGGGTCTCCGTGCCCGACCTCACCGTGCACCGCGACCACCAGATCTACGAGCCGCTCGGAGCGGGTCGCCTGCGCTTCGCGAGTCCGGAGGCCGGGTTCGAGCGGGTGATCGAGCTGACGTCCGACGGATTCGTGCGCCACTACCCCGACATCGCCCACCTCGCAGCGGCGTTCGTGCGTACCCGGGATGGAAGGCTGGCGCTGGCCACGACCGGCTAGCCTGCAGTGACCAGCCGCGATCTCAGAACGAGAGGGGATGGGCGCATGCCCGACGCAGACGTCGATACCGAAGCCGAGTTCCGCAGCAAGCTGACGCCGGAGCAGTACGAGATCCTGCGCAAGCGCGGCACCGAGCGGCCGTTCAGCGGCGAGTACGTGTACTCGAAGGACAGCGGCATGTACCACTGCGCGGCGTGCGGCGCCGAGCTGTTCTCGTCCGACACGAAGTTCGATTCCGGGACGGGCTGGCCGAGCTTCACCGAGCCCGCGACCGCGGCGAGCGTGGACCTGCACGAGGACCGCTCGCACGGCATGCTGCGCACCGAGGTGACCTGCAAGAACTGCGGCTCGCACCTCGGGCACGTCTTCCCGGACGGACCGAGTGAGGCGGGCGGCATGCGCTACTGCATCAACTCGCTCTCGCTCCAGCTCGAGACCGACGCCACGTAGAGCGGGGTTGTCGCCGCGGGCGCCGCAAAGCCCGCGATCGAGGTTGGCAGTACCTGGCAGACGGGATACGGTTCCGACGTGGAGCCGCCGCACCGGTCACCGCGCGCCACCGTGACGCGCGCGACGCGCGTGCTGGCGCCGCCCGAGCTCGCGACGACGCGCCGGCGGATCTCCGCGACCGCCGGCGGCGTTCTGGCCGTCGTGGTCGCGACGGCGCTCCTGGCGCCACACTCCGGCGGCGCCGTCGCCACGACGACGCCCGCCATCGTGTTCCTGCTGATCGTGCTCGCCGCGGCCCTCGCAGGGCGCCGCCCAGCGGGTCTCGTCACGGCGGGCCTCGCACTCCTCTCGCAGTGGTACTTCTTCGTGCCGCCCAAGCACGGATTCGGTGTCCTCAACACCAGGAACGCGATCGGGCTCGCCGTGTTCGCGCTCGCGGAGCTGACGGTCTGCCTGGTCGGCGCGTCGCAGTCCGAGGCACGCCAGCGGGCCGAGCGCGCGAGCGCCGGCGCGATCCGACTGCAGCGCTTCACGGCATCGCTCTCGCGGGCGCTCACCGCCGAGGCCGTCTACGACGTGGCGCTCGGGGAGGGCCGCGAGCTGCTCGGTGCCGACAGCGGCCTGGTCGCGCTGCCGGTCGCCGACGGGTCGGCGGTGGAGATGGTCGCGACATTCGGCTTCAGCGAGGCAGAGGTCGGGGGCTGGCGTCGCTCCGCGCTCTCGCAGCGGACACCGCTCGGCGAGGCGATCGAACGCGGCGAGCCGGTCTTCCTCGACGAGGGCGAGCGCGAGCAGCGGTTTCCCGAGAGCGGCGGGCAGGGCGCGCCCACGGCATCGGTGCCCCTGCGGATCGGCGAGCAGACGCTCGGAGCGCTGGGGTTCCGCTTCGAGCGCGGTCACACCTTCACCGAAGCCGAGCGCGCATTCGCCGCGACGCTCGGCGAGCAGTGCGCCTACGCGCTCGAACGCGCTCGCGTCTACGACGCAGAGCGACGCAACCGCAGCGCACTCGGGCTGCTCGCTGCGATCGGCGAACGCCTCGCGCGCTCGCTCGAGCCCGACGCCGCCCTGCGGACCCTCGCCGATCTCGTCGTTCCGAGCCTCGCCGACCAGTGCGTCGTCGACCTGGTCGAGGGCGAGCGGGTGCGCCGGCTGGTGGTCGTCAACGCCGACCCCGAGGTGCACGAGGCCGCACGCGTCATGGAGCGCTACCCACCCGTTCTCGGAACCGACACGCCCGTCGCGGTCGCAATCCGCACCGGCGTTCCGCAGTCCATCGACTCCACCGAGGAACTGCCCGACGCGGCCTACCGCAACGACGAGCACCGGGTCTCCGTGCAGACCGTGGGCATCCGCACGATGCTCGCGGTGCCCCTCCACGTGCGCGGGCGCACGCTCGGGGCGCTGACGTTCGGCTGGCAGAGCCGCACGCCGCCCGACCGGGACGCGACGGAGCTCGCCGCGCAGATCGCACGGCGCGTCGCGCTCGCGCTCGACAACAGCGCGCTCTACCAGGAGGCACATGGCGAGCGCGAGCGGCTGGCGGCGCTCATGCGCCAGCTGCCGCTCGGCGTGATCATCGCCGAGACGGCGTCGCGCAAGCTGCTGTTCACGAACCAGCGCGCGCAGGACCTGCTCGGCCCCGGAGCGTCGGAGCATTCGATCGCGGGGCCGCACGCCGAGCTGATCCACCGGGCGCTCGAGGGCGAGTCGACCTCGGACACGGAGATCGACGTCCTGCGCTCGGACGGCACGCCGGGCATCGTCTCGCTGAGCGCCGAGCCGGTGCGCGACGCGAGTGGCGAGATCGTCGCGGCGGTCGCGACGCTCTTCGATCTCACCGAGCACCGCAAACGCGAGGACGCCCTGGCGTTCCTGGCCGACGCGAGCGTCACGCTGACCGAGACGCTCGACGTGTCGCACACGCTCTCGGAGCTCGTCGAGCTCGCCGTGCCGCGTCTCGCCGACTGGTGCACGATCGACGTGCTCGACCACGGAGAGATCCGCAACGTCGGCGTCGCGCACGCCGACCCGGAGATGGCGCGGCTCGCACGGCGCGTGCACGAGCGCCGGCCGGTCCGGAGGCAGGCGTCGAGCGGGGTCTCGGCCGCTCTCGGCACCGGCAACTCCCAGCTGATCGCGGACGTCCCTGGCTGGCTCGATGCGCAGGAGACGCCCGACGAGGAGCTCCTGACGATGTCGCGCGTGCTGGGCGTCCGATCCTCGATCGTCGCGCCGCTCGCGGGCCACGGCCATGTCTTCGGGGCGCTGACGCTCGGGATCATCGGCTCCGGCCGGCGCTTCAACGAGCAGGATCTCGCGATCGCCGAGGACCTGGCGCGCCGGGCCGCGCTCGCGATCGACAACGCCCGCCTCTACAGCGTCGAGCACGACATCGCCCACGCGCTGCAGCAGAGCCTCCTGCCCGGAACGCTGACGCAGCCGCCGGGAATCGAGGTCGTCGCGCGCTACCGGCCGGCGGGCGAGGGCGCAGAGGTGGGTGGCGACTTCTACGACTCGTGGCAGACCGGCGAGCACTACTTCCTCGCCATCGGCGACGTCGCCGGGCACGGACCGGCGGCCGCCGCGCTCACGAGCCTCACGCGCCAGGCGATGCGGGTCGTGAGCCGCTACGAGCAGTCTCCGAGCCGCATCCTGTCGGTCGTCAACGACACGATCCGCGCCCAGACCGACCCCGAGCAGTTCTGCACGGCCGCACTCGCCGTGCTGCGGCCGGCCGGAGACGGCTACTCGCTGACGGTGAGCTGTGCCGGACATCCGCCGCCGGTCGTCGTCCGCGCAGCGGGCGGGGGCCTCGAGGAGATCGGCGCGTGCGGGCCGCTTCTCGGTGTCGTCGCAGACTGCGTTTTCGACGACACCGAGTGCCGGCTCGCGCTCGGCGACCTCGTGGCGTTCTGGACGGACGGCGTGACCGAGCGCCGGTATCGCGGCGGGATGTTCGGCGAGGAGCGGCTGCACGCGTTGCTCGGCGAACTCGCCGACGGCTCGGCGGCCGACGTGGCACGGAAGATCGACGAAGCCGTCTTGGACTTCGCACCCGGCCTGCCGGGCGACGACGTGGCGATCCTCATCGCCCGCTTCGCCGCGCTGCCTGCCGCACTCCCGAACGGCGAGCACCCGCGGCGGCGGGGACGGATGACGCGGGGCGTGCCAAGCTAGGCGCATGCGGCTCGTCTGCCTCGCCGACCTGCACGGCTACCTGCCCGAAATCCCCGCCTGTGACGTCCTCGTCGTGGCAGGGGACATCTGCCCCACCGGCGACGAGACGCCCGCGACGCAGCGGCGCTGGCTGCATTCGACCTTCGCGCGCTGGCTCGCGGGCGTCCCGGCGCGCAGCGTGATCGGCGTGGCCGGCAATCACGAGTTCGTGGGCGAGGTCGACCCCGCAGCCCTGCGCGACCTCGACTGGCACTACCTGCAGGACGAGGGGATCGAGCTCGAGGGCGTGTCGTACTACGGCTCGCCGTGGACGAGGACGTTCCAGGAGTGGGCGTTCATGCTCGACGAGGACGACCTCGCGCGGCGCTGGGACGCCATTCCCGCGCGCCTCGACGTGCTCTGCGTCCACTCCCCTCCCCTCGGCTACGGCGACCGCATCGGCGAGTTCTGCATCGGCTCGCCGTCGCTGCTCGGCGCGATCGACGAGCGCGCTCCCCGGCTGTGCGTCTACGGGCACGCGCACGACGGCTACGGGGTCCGGCAACGGGGCGCCTCGGTGCTGATCAACGCCGCGCACTGCGGGCCCGACTACCGCCCCGCCCACGAGCCGGTCGTCTTCGAGCTCCCTTGAAGGCAGCGGGCAGACCGCCCGACGGCCGCTTGCGCGGCCGTCGGGGCAGTGCATGTGCGCGGGCCGGGCCTCGGGGCGGCCCGGCCCGCGCGGGTTGTCGGTACTAGCCGGTGATGAAACCGGTGCCCGTGACGGCCTTGAGGACCTGCGCCTTGGTCAGCGCCGGGTCGAAGGCGGCCGGGGCCGGCAGCGGGGCGCTGCCGTGGCCGAGGATGTCGCGGACCCACGCGGCGTGGCGCGCCTCCACCGAGTGGACGGAGAGCGCGGCCGCGAGCGTCTTCTTGTTCGCGATCATCGGGGCCGCACCGGCGTAGGCCGACACGCCCGTGTCCTCGAGCACCATGGCGGTCTTGAGGAACGTCGCCTGCTTCATCGTGGTGCCCTTGAAGTCGAA
>CAZYYP010000071.1:0-14789 GCA_964651695.1 uncultured Gaiellales bacterium
AGACCTCGGAGGGCATCGTCGTGCGCGGCGCGCGCATGCTCGCGACGCTCGCCCCGTACGCCGACGAGATCTCGATCTACCCGGGCAGTCCCCTGCGCCCCGAGGACACGGCCTATGCGCTCTGCTTCGCGCTGCCGATGAACACGCCCGGCCTGCGCGTCATCCTGCGCGACTCGTTCGCCAAGCCGCGCCCGGCGTTCGACTACCCGCTCTCGTCGCGCTTCGACGAGCAGGACGGGATGGTCATCTTCGACGACGTGGTCGTGCCCCACGACCGCGTCTTCATGGACGGCGACACCGTCGGCTACGACGAGGTCATCTCACACACCAACTGGCGGGCGCAGATCGTCAACCAGGCGATGGTGCGGGCGTGGACGAAGCTCGAGCTGACCTTCGGCCTCGCGCATGCGATCACCGAGCTCACCGGCGTGAACGCGTTCGATCACGTGCAGGAGAAGCTCGGCGAGATCTGGAGCTACGTCGAGATGACGCGCTCCGGCGTGATCGCATCCGAGGAGGGCTCCTACGGCGCCGGCCCCGACTCGCTGGCGTGGACGCCCGACGAGCGCCCGCTGGTGGCGCTGCGCGGATTCATGCCGAAGTGGATCCCGCGCTCGTTCGAGCTCACCCGCCTCGTCGGCGGCGCGGGCTTCATGGCGACGCCGTCGCTCGCCGACGTCGACGGCCCACTGGCCGGCGTGATCGAGCGCTACTACCAGTCCCGCGGAGCGGGCGCCCGCGACCGCATCCGCCTCTTCCGGCTGGCGTGGGACCTGATCGGGTCGGATCTCGGCTCGCGCGGCGAGCTGTACGAGCGCTTCTACCTGCAGGACAGCTACCGCATGACGGCGCTGGCCTACCAGCTCGCCGACAAGGCCGCCGGGCTCGCGCTCGTCGACCGGTTCCTGAACGACGAGCTGTAAGGGTTCGCACGGGAGAGGTTCTAGAGTGCGCGGCGTGACCGCACGCCGCGCACTCGCGCTGCTCGCCGGGGTGCTCGTGCTCGCGGGCTGCGGCTCCGGCAGCGGCAGCTCCAGTTCGAGCTCGAATCCGAGCCCGTCCGGCACAACTGCCGCCGCGCCGACGACCGCGTCCTCGACGCAGGTCACGACCGCCGCGTCCGGCGACACGCTGACGATCAAGGCCATCGACCCGAGCAAGTTCATGCGCGGGTCGAGCGTCGGGTTCGGCGAGGGGCCGGCGCCGTCGATCGCGCCCGCCGTCCAGCGCGCGGCCAGGAACGCCGGCTGCACGCTCCGCTCCGACCCGAGCGCCGTCGGCATCCACCTGCTGATCACGGACATCGTGCCGCTGCACATCAACTACCCGGACTACCGCCACGTGCCGCGGCCGCCCACCAACGGCCACCACCGGCCGATCTGGGCCAACTGGGGCTTCTACCAGCAGCCCGTCCCCTACTGGTACGAGGTGCACAACCTCGAGCACGGCGGGATCGTGGTGCACCTCGGCGTGAAGATCACCCGCGCTGCGGGCGAGCGGGTCGTGCGCATGTGGGCGGCCTCGCCGCCGTACATGCTGATCGTCCCGGGTCTGCCCGCCGACGTCCCGTCGCGCGGCGCGACGATCACGAGCTGGCAGCGCGCGATGATCTGCAAGAAGTGGAACCCCCGCGTGCTCGGGGCGATCATCGCCTACCGCGACACCTACCGCGGCACGGGGCCCGAGCAGGTGCCGTCGCTCAACACCGGCACCGGCGCGAAGGACCTGCCGACGCCCGTCCTGCCCGACCCGACCGCCTGATGAGCGACGAGACGCACCTCGCGTACGTCTACGACCTGCTCGGCGCACCGCGCGCCTTCGGCGAGGTCGACCGCCTGCAGCTCGAGCTCTCGGCCGCCCGCTCGCAGGGCGCCGTCCCCGACACGATCGTGCTCTGCGAGCACCCGCCGACGCTCACGCTCGGCCGGGCCTCGGATGCCGATGCGGAGCTCCCGGACGGCGAGGACGCCTACCGCGCTCTCGGCTGGGAGGTCGTGCGCGCGAATCGCGGCGGGCGGTCGACGTGGCACGGCCCCGGGCAGCTCGTCTGCTACCCGATCCTCGACCTGCGCGACCACGGCAAGGATCTCCGCCGCTACGCGCACGATCTCGAGCAGGTCGTGATCGAGGCGCTCGCCGCGCTCGGCATCGAGGCGGCGCCCGGCGCGGATCGCGAGCACGTGGGCGTGTGGGTGGAGGATCGCAAGATCGCATCGCTCGGCATCCGCGCCGACAACTGGGTGGTGCGCCACGGGTTCGCGCTCAACGTCGACTGCGACCTCGCCGCCTTCGCGCGCTTCCGCGCCTGCGGCCTCGCTGCCACGCCGTTCACGAGCGTCGCGCGGGAGCTCGGGCGGGACGTGACGGTCGAGGACGCCCGCGGTCCCGTGCTGGACGCCCTCGCGCGCGTGTTCTCCCTCGAGCTCTCCGCCATCCCCGCCTGATGGAGCTGCATTCCGGCATCACGATCTTCGCCTCGAGCATGGGGGCGTCCGAGGCGTTCTACGGCAGCGCGCTCGGACTGGCGCTCGAGCACGACGAGGACGGCTTCTGGGCGCGCCGGGACGGGCTCGAGCTGCGGATCGAGGGCGGAGCACGGCCACGCGAGCGCGGGCGCGGCTTCTTCGAGCAGGCCGGTGTGCTCGTCCGCCTCGAGGTCGACGACTTCGACGGCTTCCTCGGCGAGATCGTCGGGCGCGGCGTGCAGCTGATGGGCCAGGTCAAGGACTCCGACGCCGGCCGCTTCGCGGGCTTCTGCGATCCGGACGGCAACCTCTTCGAGCTCATCGAGCGGCGGCCGTGAACGCGTAGGCTTCGGCTATGCCCTGGGGAGCGCTTGCACACGAGCGGCCGGCCTGGATGCGCGTGCGACTGCGCACCGCCGATTCGCGCTACGACGAGCTGGACACGATCGTGCGCACCGAGGGCCTGCACACCGTGTGCGAGGAGGCGCGCTGCCCGAACATCGGCGAGTGCTGGGGCAGTGGCACGGCGACGTTCCAGATCATGGGCGACACCTGCACGCGCGCCTGTCGCTACTGCGCGGTCAACTCGGCCAAGCGCGGCGACCCGCTCGACCCGCTCGAGCCCGGCCGCGTCGCCGCGGCGGCGCAGCGCATGGGGCTGCGCCACGTCGTCGTCACGTCGGTGGATCGCGACGACCTCGACGACCGCGGCGCCGAGCACTGGGCGCGCACGATCCGCGCGCTGCGCCGGCGGCTGCCCGATGCCGGGGTCGAGGTGCTGACACCCGACTTCCTGGGCCGTGAGGAGGAGTCGCTCGTCACGGTGCTCGAGGCGCATCCGCACGTCTTCAACCACAACATCGAGACCGTGCGGCGCATCCAGCCGAAGGTGCGCATCAAGGGCGACTACGAGCGGGCGCTCTCGCTCCTGCGGCGCGCCCGCGAGGTCTGGACGGAGCGCTGGCCCGAGCGCGGCCCGCTGATGATCAAATCGGGCATCGTCGCCGGCATGGGCGAGACCGACGAGGAGATCGTCGAGACGCTGCGCGACCTGCGCGCACACGACGTCGACGTCGTCACGATCGGTCAGTACCTGCAGCCGACCGAGCGCCATCTGCCGCTCGACCGCTGGGTGCCGCTCGACTCGTTCCGCCGCTTCCGCGAGGAGGGGGAGCGGATGGGCTTCGGCTCCGTGTTCTCGGGGCCACTCGTGCGCTCGTCCTACCGTGCCGAGGAGCAGCAGCTCGCGGCCACGGGCGCGCTGCGCGCCGTCTCGCTGTGATCGCGGCGGCACCAGCCGCCCTCCCCGCCTACCACGCCCAGGTGGCGGTGCTCAGTCCTGCCGAGCGCACCGCGATGACACCCGGGGTGTGGCGACCCGGGTGTCCCGTCGCGCTCTCCGACCTGCGCCGCGTGACGCTCACCTACGTCGGCTTCGACGGGCGCGCGCACCAGGGCGCGCTGATCGTCGACCGCACGGTCGCGACTCCCGTCGCGCGTGCGTTCGGCGACCTCTACGCCGCGCGCTTCCCGATCCGGCGCATGGTGCCGATCGAGGCCTACGGCGGCTCCGACTTCGCGTCGATCGAGGCCGACAACACGTCGTCCTTCAACTGCCGCAGCGCGACCGGCTCGTCGCACTGGTCCGAGCACGCCTACGGCCGCGCGATCGACATCGACCCGATCGAGAACCCGTACGTCGACAACGGCACCACCAGCCACGCGGCGTCGCGGCCCTACGTCGACCGCGCGCGCGTCCGCGCGCGCCCGGGCGTCATCGTCGACGGCGGCGTCGTGACGCGCGCGTTCGCGCGCATCGGCTGGGGCTGGGGCGGCCGCTGGAGCGGGCCGCGCGACTACCAGCACGTCTCGGCGAGCGGGCGCTAGCGCTCAGGTGTTGCCGCGGGCGATGGCGCGTAGGTCGAGCGCCTTGTCGAGCACCGACTCCTCGACGCCGTGCGCGCGTGCGACCTCGCGCAGCGAGCGGCCGCTGGAGGTCGCGTCGCGGACGATCGCGCTCGCCCGGTCGTAGCCGATGTACGGGTTGAGCGCGGTCGCCATCGCGAGCGTGGCCTCCCCGTGCTCCTCGTTGCGCTCGATGTCGGCCTCGAGCCCGTCGACGCACTTGCGCGCCAGCAGGCGGGCGGCCGCGGCGAGGAGCGCGATCGACTCGAGCAGGTTGCGGGCCATCAGCGGGATGTAGACGTTCAGCTCGAACGCCCCCGACATGCCGCCGATCGTGATCGCGGTGTCGTTGCCGATGACCTGCGCCGCCACCTGCGTGACGACCTCGCAGATCACGGGGTTGACCTTGCCGGGCATGATCGAGGAGCCCTTCTGGAGCTCGGGCAGGATCAGCTCGCCGAGGCCGGCGCGCGGACCCGACCCCATCCAGCGCAGGTCGTTGGCCATCTTCGTGAGCGAAGCCGCGACGACCTTGAGCGCGCCGGAGGTCTCGATCAGGGCGTCGCGGTTGGCCTGCGCCTCGAAGTGGTCGAGCGGAGCGGCGATCGGGAGCCGGGAGCCGTCGGCGAGCAGGGTACGGACGCGCTGGGCGAACTCCGGATGCGTGTTCAGGCCCGTGCCCGTCGCGGTGCCGCCGAGCGGGATCTGCCCGAGGCGCGGGAGCGCGTCCTCGATGCGCGCGCGACCGAGCTTGATCTGCGCCGTGTAGCCGCCGAACTCCTGGCCCAGCGTGACCGGCACCGCGTCCATGAGGTGCGTCCGGCCTGCCTTGACGACATCGGCGAACGCGATGGACTTGGCCGAGAGCGCCGCCTCGAGCTCGCCGAGCGCCGGCAGCAGGTCGTTCGTCGCGGCATCCAGTGCCGCCAGATGCACCGCCGACGGGAAGACGTCGTTCGACGACTGGCCGAGGTTGACGTGGTCGTTGGGGTGAGCGCCCTCGCCCGCAAGCGCCGCCATGACCTCGTTCGCGTTCATGTTGGACGACGTGCCGGAGCCCGTCTGGAAGACGTCGATCGGGAACTGGTCGTCGTGCTCGCCCGCAGCGATCGCATCGCCCGCGGCCGCGATGCGTCCCGCGAGCTCCCCGTCGAGCAGGCCGAGATCGGCATTGACGCGCGCAGCGGCCGCCTTGATGCGGCCGAGCCAGTGCACGACCCCGGGCGGGATCGGCCGCCCGGAGACCGGGAAGTTGTCGATGGCCTTGCGTGTCTCGGCGCCCCACAGTTCGCTCATACCCGGCATCGTAGAAGCGGGCGGCGCTGGGGGACGCCGCCCGCTTCACGGGGAGGGGAGAGGAGGCTCGGCACCATCAGGCGACGACGGGCTCCGCGACGGCCGTGCCGGCAACACCGCGGCGCAGCGCCTCGGCGGCGCGCCGGGCCGCGAAGGGATCGCTGCCGTAGAGCGGCGAGTCGATGCCGTCGGTCATGAACGAGCGCACGGCCACGAGGGTCTCGGGTGTCACGACGACATCCTCGTCGCGCAGTGCGAGGGCAATGGCCGAGAGGGCTGAGGCCGCACCCAGGACGACGACGGGGCGGGCGATGCGACTGCGGGAAGGGAACGAGGCGCCGGCGGCATCCTTGATCGCACCCTCGATCGTACGGGCCCAGAGGGCACGCTCCTCCATGCCAACCCCGCGACTCGCGTTGCGGTCGAGAAGGCGGTGCAGAAGCCCGCGCTCGGTGATCTCGCTGTTGGCGAACATCTCGGTCTCACCTCGGAGACGGAACAGTCGGAAGTGACCCTCCCAGCCTCGCACCGGCGGCATCAACGGCGTGTCCCGATTGCCCGTGCGCCCGTCAAGCCGGCGACAAGATCGCGTCCCGGCGCAGGGTTCCCGGCCCGCGCCTAGAGTGGGCGCGTGCTGCTCGTGATCGCGGCTACCGAGAAGGAGCTCGCCGGCGTCGCGGGAGCGCGCACGCTGGTCTGCGGCATCGGCCCGCGCGCGGCGTACACGGCGACCGAGGACGCCGTCGCCGAGGGCGGCGCGACCGCGGTCCTGCACATCGGCATCGCCGGCGCCCGCCGCGGCAGCGGCATCCCGCTGCTCGCGACCGTGATCGGCACCCAGGCGATCGACTGCGACGGCGACAGCGAGCCGATCGCGCCCGACAGCCGGCTCCTGGCCGCGGCGCGGGGCGCGCTGCCGGGCGCATTCGCCCTTCCCATCGGCATGAGCGCGCGCGTCGGCGGCACGAGTGGGGTGGCGGTGGAGGCCATGGAGGGACACGCGGTGCTCGCGGCCTGCATGGACGAAGGCGTGCCCGCACTCGAGCTGCGCGTGATCTCGAACGAGATCGAGGAGGCCGATCGCGGTCTCTGGCGCTTCGACGACGCCTTCGCCGAACTGGCGCGGGTTTGCGCGCTCGTGATCGCGGAGATCGAGCCCGCATGAATCTGACCTTCGGCTTCTCCCCGTGCCCGAACGACACGTTCGCGTTCGACGCACTCGTGCACAGGCGCATCGCGGCGCCCTTCGACGTGCTGCCGGCCCTGCACGACATCGAGCAGCTCAACGCGCTCGCCCGCGAGGGCCGCTATGAGCTCACGAAGGTCTCGTTCGGTGCACTCGCGGGCCTCGGCGACCGCTACACGATGCTGCGCAGCGGCGGTGCCCTCGGCCACGGCTGTGGCCCGCTCGTCGTCGCCAGGGAGACGGCGACCCTCGAGGAGGCGGCCGCGGGCGCGATCGCGATCCCCGGCTGGGACACGACCGCCTACCTGCTCCTGCGGCTCGCCGCCCCGGGGCTCGGCGAGGTCGTGGAGGTGCGCTACGACGAGATCCTGGGCGCGGTGGCGCGCGGCGAGGTCGATGCCGGGCTGATCATCCACGAGAGCCGGTTCACGTACAGCGAGCACGGTCTTGTCGAGGTCGCCGACCTGGGCGTGTGGTGGGAGTCCCAGACCGGGATGCCCGTGCCCCTCGCGGCGATCTGCGCCCGCAACGACGTGAGCGCCGAGCTGCGGGCCGCCGCCGAGGACGCCATCCGGCGCTCCGTCGAGCACGCCTTCGCACATCCGCTCGACAGTCTCGCGTACGTGCGCGCGAACTCGCAGGAACTGTCCGACGAGGTCTGCCGGCAGCACATCGATCTGTACGTCAACGAGTTCACGCGCGACCTCGGCGACGACGGGCTGGCCGCGGTCGCTGCGCTGCTCTCCCGTGCCGCCGAGGCGCCCGCGTGATCAACGAGCGGTCGCTCGCCGCGGTCGCCGCGTCGCGCCTGCCCGGTGGGCGCGTGCGGCCGCTCTACGACTCGTACTGCTTCTCGCGCATCCCCGGCACGCTGCTCGGCCTCTTCGGCGACGAGACGGCCGGCGGCCTCCCGCCGGGCGTGCTGCCGGAGCTCGACGGCGCTCCTCCCCGCGTGGTGGCCGTCTTGGTCGACGCGCTCGGCTGGGCCTTCGCGGAGCGCTTCGCGCAACGCTCGCCGCTGCTCGCGCGCCTCCGTGAGGACGGCGTCGTCTCGCAGCTGACGACGCAGTTCCCGTCGACGACGACCGCCCACGTGACGACGCTGCACACGCTGCAGCCGGTGGGCGAGCACGGCAGCTACGAGTGGTTCATCTACGAGCCGTCGCTCGACCGCATCGTGTGCCCGCTCACGGCCGGGTTCGCGGGCGAGGGCGCCGGAGGCCTCGTGACGGCGGGCGCGGACCTGGGCGCGCTCTACCCGCAGGCCGACGGCCTCGCCGCGCGGCTCACCCGGCTGGGCGTCGCGTGCACCCTGGTGCAGCCGGCCCCCACCGTCGAGACGCCGTTCACCCGTCTCGTCTGCGGCGGCGCCCCCGTCTACGGCGTGCAGAGCGCCCGCGAGGGCGCCGCGCTCGCCGCCCGGCTCGCCCGCGCCGCCGCGCCCTCGTTCACGTTGCTCTACCTCGACGATTTCGACGAGAGCGGCCACGCTGTCGGGCCGCACGACCCGCGCTCCGAGCAGGTCGCCCTCGACGTGCTCGAGGCGATCGAGCACGAGCTCGCCGAGCCGCTCGCCGGCATGCCGGGCGCGCTCGTGCTGCTGTTCGCCGACCACGGCCAGGTGCCCGCCGATCCGGAGCACTGCGTCTACGTCAACGAGCGCTGCCCCGCGCTCGTGCCACTGCTGCGCACCGGGGCCGACGGGCGCCCGCTCGCGCCCGCCGGCTCGGCACGCGACCTCTTCGTGCACGTGCGCGACGGCGCGCTGGACGAGGCCGTCGGTCTGCTCTCGGACGTCTTCGGAGATGACGCCTGGGTCGTGCCGACCGCGCACCTCGCCGCCGACGGCGTGTTCGGGCCGCACGTCTCGGAGCGCTTCCGCGAGCGTGTGGGCGACCTCGTCGTGTTGCCGCGCACGGGCGTCGAGGCGTGGTGGCACGAGCCGGGGCGCTTCGAGCAGACGCTGCGCGGCCACCACGGCGGACTCGAGCCCGCCGAGGCCGAGACCTGGATCGGCGCCCTGCAGCCATGAGCGCCCAGGCCCTCCGCGGCGGCATCCGCCCCTTGCTCTTCCCGGCGTCGGTCGCCGTCGTCGGTGCGAGCGACCGCACGCCAGACGGCGCTGCCGACATGCGGCAGGTGCTGCGCGGAGGCGTGCCGACATGGTTCGTCAACCCGAACCGCCCGAGCGTGCTCGGACGCGAGTGCTTTCCCGCGCTGACCGCGCTGCCCGAGACGCCGGAGTGCGCCTTCCTGCTCGTCGGGCACACACGCGCGGAGGCCGCGTTCGAGGACGTGATCGCCGCCGGCGTGCGCGCAGTCGTGCTCCCGGGACTCGGCGCGGAGGCAGGCGCGGCCGGGCGCGAGGTCGCCGCGCGCATCGCGCTGCGCGCGGCCGAGCACGACATCGCCGTCGCCGGGCCCAACTGCATGGGCATCGCGACGCCGGGTGGCGTGTCGCTCTGGCTCGGGTCGGTCGCCGGACCGGAGGCGTTCCTCCCCGGCCACGTCGCCTGTGTCGCACACTCGGGGTCGATCGCCGAGGCCTTCCTCGCCGCCGGGCCGCGCGTGGGCTTCCGCACCGTCGTCTCGGCCGGGGCGGAGCTCTCGCGCGATCTCGCCGACTTCGTCGCCCATCTCGCCGCCGACGAGGGCACCAGGGCGATCGGCCTCTTCGCCGAGACCATCCGGCGCCCGGAGGCCTTCGCCGCGGCACTCTCGCTCGCAGCCGAGGCCGGCAAGCCCGTCGTCTGCCTCAAGGTCGGGCGCTCGCAGGCGGCGGCGCGGGCCGCGCTCGCCCACTCGGGCGCCGTGGTCGGCTCGGCGCGGGCGTTCTCGGCCCTCCTGCGCCATCACGGCGCGATCGAGGTGACCGACTTCCACGAGCTGCTCGAGACCCTGGAGGTGCTCGGGCGGCAGCGCTGGCCGCGCGGCCTGCGCATCGCCGGCGTGTCCGAGTCGGGCGGCGAGTGCGGTCTGCTCGCGGACCACGGCGAGGAGGTGGGCATCCCGTTCGCCCCCTTCGACGGAGCTCTCAAGGCACGGCTGATCGAGGCCTTCCCGAACTACACGCTGCCCGAGAACCCGCTCGACTGCTGGGCCATCGACGAGGCGGCGCGCGTGTATCCGGGAAGCCTCGCGCTCCTGCGCGACACGGGCGCCTACGACGTCCTGCTCGCCCAGGTCGACCTCTCGCGGCACCGCGGCGACCACGACGAGGAGTGGTGCTCGCTGATCGTCGAGTCGCTCGCCGACGCCGTCGAGGGCACCGGCATCTTCCCCGCTGTGACGGCGGTCCACGCAACCGACCCGCCGCCGGCGATCGCCCGGATGGCGCTCCTGCGCGACGTGGCCCTGCTGCGCGGTACGCGCGAGGGCCTGCGCGCGATCGCCGCCGTCGCTCGCTGGAATGCGCGGCCCGCGCGCGCAGCGGAGGTGGCGCGCCCGGTGCTCCAGGCCGATCCGCTACCGGCCGGCGCGCTGCCCGAGCACGATTCGTGCGCGCTGCTCGAGCGCTACGGCGTGGATTTCCCGCCACGGGAGCGCTGCGGGACGCCGGAGGAGGCCGCGGCCGCATTCGCACGGCTCGGCGGCCCGGTCGTCGTCAAGGTCGACGGACCGGCGCACAAGCAGGCGACCGGCGGCGTGGCGCTCGGCGTCACGAGCGCGGAGGAGGCACGCGCCGCGGCTGCGCGCATGGGCGGCCGGGTGCTCGTGGCGCGCCAGGTGGGTGCCGGCGTCGAGGCGTTCTGTGGCATGACGCGCGATCCCGACTACGGTCCGGTGCTCGCCGTCGGCCTCGGCGGGCGCGCGATCGAGGCACTCGGCCTCGCCGCGGTCGCGCTCGCGCCGCTCGAGGACGCCGGGGCCCGGGCGCTCGTCGCCGAGGCCCCCGGCCTCGCCCAGCTCGCAAGCGCCGGGGCGGTGACGGCGCTCGCAGAGGCGCTCGTCGCACTCTCGCGGCTCGCGGTCGACCGGCCCGAGGTCGACGAGGTCGACATCAACCCGCTCATCCTCTCGAGCGACGGCGCGACCGCCGTCGATGCCCTGGTCGTCGTCAAGAGGTTCTGACCGGATGCGCGTGGATGGCCGTCTTCGGGTCGCCGCCGGTCTGGCGGTCATCCGCGATGCGCGTGACTGCCAGACTGGCGGACGATCCAGGCATTCCAGACACCGCGATCATCCAGTCACAACCTCCAAGGGAGCGCCATGAGTGAGCTCGTGCTCGAGGAGCGGCGCGGCCCCGCGCTGTGGATCACCATGAACCGCCCGGAGAAGCTCAACGCGCTCTCCGCCGGGCTCGTCGAGGCGCTCCGCGCGAGCTTCCGCCGCGCGGCGGCCGACGACGAGGTCAAGGTCGTGGTGCTGACCGGCGCCGGGCGCGCCTTCTCGGCCGGCTTCGACCTCTCCGAAGAGGTCGAGAGCGAGATCGGCGGTGCGGAGCACTGGCACGACCTGCTCGCGACCGACGTCTCGCTCGGCATGGAGCTGTGGTCGCTGCCGCGCCCGACGATCGCCGCGGTGCGCGGCTGGTGCCTGGCCGGCGCCTGCGAGCTCGCCATGGCCTGCGACATGATCGTGGCGGCCGACGACGCGCGCTTCGGCGAGCCCGAGATCCGCTACGGGTCGGGCCCGGTGTCGCTGCTCATGCCGTTCATCCTGGGCCAGAAGAAGACCAACGAGCTGCTCTTCACCGGTGATTGGGTGGACGCTCAGGAGGCCGAGCGGCTGGGCCTCGTCAATCGCGTCGCCCCGGCCGGTGGCCTCGAGGCCGCCGTCGACGCCCTCGTGGCGAAGATCGCGCCGACGCCGCTGCCCGTGCTGCGACTCACGAAGCTCGCGCTCAACCGCGCCTACGAGGCCATGGGGTTGCGCCAGGCCGTGCACGCCAACCTCGACATCTCCGCGATCCTCAACGCCGCCGACACCCCCGAGCAGCGCGAGTTCGACCGCATCGTCGCCGAGCAGGGCCTCAAGGCCGCGCTCGCCTGGCGCGACCGTCGCTACGGAGCGCCGTGATGGATGTCGCCGGCACGCATCTGCCGCCCGAGCTCGCCGCGCTGCTCGAGCGCTTCCACTTCGAGCGCGTCCCGTTCGCGGCGCTGCGCGAGCGCTACCTCGCAGCCGCGCCGGACGCCGAGTCGCTGCATCGCATCCGCGAGCCGATCGAGGTGCCTGCCGACGACGTGGTGAAGCCGCTCGCGGCACCGGGCACGCCGGAGCGTGCGGCGCTCGCCGCCAGCGGAAGCGCGGCGATCGAGCGCGGCGAGATCGCCGCCGTCGTGCTCGCCGGCGGCATGGCCACGCGCTTCGGCTCGCAGGTCAAGGCGCTCGCACCCGTGCTCGACGACCGCAGCCTGAGCTTCCTCGATCTGAAGCTCGCCGACCTCACCCGCATCGGCGTCGACGTGACCCTGATGACGAGCTTCGCCACGCACGACGCGCTCGCCGAGGTCGTGCAGGACACCGCCGTCCAGCTCGCCCCCCAGCTCATCTCGCTGCGCCTGACCCCGGATGGCTCGCTCTTCCTCGACGACGACGGCCACGCCTCGCCGCACGCGCCGGGCCACGGCGACCTCGCCGACGCGCTGCAGCTCTCGGGGGCCTTCGAGCGGTACCGCGAAAACGGCGTGCGCACGCTGCTCGTGTGCAACGTCGACAACGTCGGAGCCACGCTCGACCCGGTGCTCGCGGGCCTGCACCGTGAGCTCGGCGGCGAGATCACGGCCGAGCTCGTCTCCAAGCGCGAGGGCGACGCGGGTGGCCTGCCGGTGCGCCGCGCCGACGGCTCCCTGGCGATCGCCGAGGCCTTCCGCGTGCCCGCGGGCTTCCCGCACGAGCGCTTCCCGCTCTTCAACACGAACACGCTCTGGATCGACATCGCGGCGCTCGAGGCGCCGGCCGAGTACACCTGGTGCGTCGCGCGCAAGCGCGTCGACGGCCGCGAGGCGATCCAGTTCGAGCGGCTCGTCGGCGAGCTCACCTGGTGGCGCCCGTCGCGCTACGTCCACGTACCGCGCGACGGCGCGGAGTCGCGCTTCGTCCCGGTCAAGGACTCCGACGACCTCGCGGACGCGCAGGGTCAGATCGCCGCGATCTGCCGCGAGCGGCTCGCGCTCCGCGTGTAACGAGGCTCCGGGCGGGCTCTGAGCTCGCATCGGGCATCGCGCGATGAGCAGCGGGTACGGAACCTGTTCGGATCGTGTGATCCGTAGCGACTCCGGCCGAGTGGTGCGCGATCATCCAGCGTGTGATCAGTCTGCGCACCACCCTCAGCCTCGCGCTCGCCACCGTCTTCGCCGTGCCGGTCGCAGCCGGCGCCGCCGTGACCGCCACGGCGATCAGCGCTCCCGCGACCGACCCGTCGGTATTCGTCTATACGGAGCCCGCGGGGACGCCGCTGGTCGTCAGCGGCACGTCGAACGGCGGCATCGGCCGCCTCGACCTGCGCTGCGAGGGCGCAGCGGCCGCCGTCGTCGACGACAACGTGCGCCCGACGGCCACCGGCGTCTGGACGGTCACCCTCTCGCCCGCCTCGGTCAGCAAGCTGACGCCACGCACCTGCTACCTCCACGCGGTGCCGCACGGCAACGCGGGCACCAACCACAGCGCGTTCCCGGGCAAGCGCGTGATGTTCCAGCGCTCGCGCGTGACCAGCGTCGTCGGCGGCCCGAACAACGGCGTGCCGTACGACTTCCGCTACTGGGCGCCGCAACTCGACGGGCGCTCGATCTGGCAGTCGCTCTCGAACTGTGGCCTCGCGGGCGCGGCGACGATGACGCCCGACACGTTCCACTACTCCGCCCCGGCGTTCCCGTGCGCCGGCTTCGTGGCGCCCAACACCTCCGGCCGGGCCGGAGTGCTCGTCGACCACGGCAATGCCTACACGCCGTATGGCGCCGCCACGCTCTTCCCGGGCTCGGCCAACGCGCTCGGCCTGCTCGCGTCGCAGACCTCGGTCAGCAGCGACCCGAGCACGGGCAACGTGCTGATCCGCGAGACCGAGAACCTGCTGCGCTGCAGCCCCGACCCAGCGACGCTGCCGGCCACCGCGCAGACGTGCTCGTCCTTCGTCTCCGCCGGGGTCAAGCTCGATCGCCAGATCATCCAGCAGGGCGACGGCCGTCAGGCGCTCGTCACCGACTCGTGGTCGTCCACGGACGGACGCCACCACCAGGTCGACATCTTCTACGACCACCGCCTGGGCGGCAGCTCGCCGGTCGTCTCGTTCCCGTGGGCCGGGGGCTTCACGGCCTACCCGCCCGGCTTCACGCAGAAGCCGCCCGCGACGGCGCCGTTCAGCATCTTCACGCGCACGTCGGCCTCGGCGGCCGACGGCGATGCAGGCAACGCCCAGGGCGCGATCACGCTGCAGGACCGCCCGACCACGATGCGCTTCGAGACGGGCTCGTCGCTGTGGACGCAGTACGTGCGCACCGTCACGCCCGAGACCCCCGCGCGCATCTCGTTCGGCTTCTCGTGGGCGACCACGCAGGCCGATCTCGCGACGCTCGTGGGCGCGGCCGAGCGCTCGCTCGGGCCGACCCACTGCCTCGTCCCGAACATCGTCGGCAAGACCCTCACCGACTCCAAGCGCCTCCTGCTGGCCGGGCACTGCAAGGTCGGCAAGGTCAAGCTCGCGACCTCGCGCAAGCAGCGCAAGGGCCGCGTCATCCAGCAGGGTCGCCGCGCCGCGACGACGTTGCCGGGCGGCAGCGCCGTGGCGCTCCTCGTCAGCTCGCGGCTGATCGGGAAGGCGTAGCGGCCAGAACTGGCTTCAACCGCCGCGTCCACCACCCCGCGACGTCGTGAAACCGGTTGCTACTCGGTCGAGTAGGCCGGCTGCAATTTGACGCCGCGTGCGCGCGCCACGCACTGATTCGCGGCGATCGCCGCCTCGCCGAGACCGATCGTGATGAGCGTGATCTTGCCCTCGT
>CAZYYP010000072.1:0-14694 GCA_964651695.1 uncultured Gaiellales bacterium
CCGCCGGGCGCGCCGGCGCAGGCGCCGTCGTGGTCGTACCCGGACAGGCCACCGCCGTGACGCGCGACCTCGCAGTCACGCCTCCCCTCCAGACGATCAGCGGCGCCGTGGCACACGCGGGCCTCGGCGCGTCACTCGCGGCGGCCGGCGATGTCGACAAGGACGGACGCGGCGACATGCTCATCGGCGCGCCCGGCGAGTCGTCCTCGGCCGGCGCCGCCTACCTCGTGCGCGGCGCGCCCGGAGTCTCCGACCTCGCCCTGGCTCCCGCGAAGATCGCGCCCGCGAGCGCCGGGTCGATGACCGGCAGCGCCGTCGCGGCCGGCTCGGCGCTCGATGGCAGCGGGTCCGACCTGCTGATCGCAGCGCCGGGCTCCGGAGGCTCCGGCGCCTGGTTCGTCGTCGGCGGCTAGGCCGGCTCGACCAGCCGGACGGCGGCAAGTGCGAGCACCCTCGCGATCGTGAGCGCGGCGTCGAAGCCGTCCTCGGAGGCGAACTGCTCCGCGCCCTCGTCGCTGTGGAACGCCCATCCGCCCTCGCGTCCCACGCCCATCAGGGCCGCAGGCACGGCACGGGAGATGTTGCCGAAGTCGGTCGCGAACGGCAGCGGGGGCGGATCGGGCACGAAGCCGATGCGCCCGGCCGCGCGGAAGGCCGCCTGGACGGCGGCCGCGACGCCGGGATCGGATTCGACTCCCTGCACCGTCTTGCCCTCCGACCATCCGCCCGACGGGACGGCGGTGCGGACGGCCCCGGTGAGGGCCGCGAGCTCGTCGGCGTCCTCCGCGAACAGCAGGACCGTCGCCTCGAGATGGAGACCGGTGCCCTCCTCGACATCGCCGTCGAAGGTCACGTGCTCGAGCATCAGCTTGCCGACCGGCAGCGCCTCGGTCGCGGCGAGCAGCGCACGCAGCGCAGCGAGCGGCTCCTGCACCGCGTCGTCGCGAAGCGAGCGCGCGCCGGCCACGGCGAGCCTGTCGCGGCGCATCCAGAGCGACTGTACGTTGACGGTGTCGAGGAACTCGGGATGGCAGTACAGGGCCGCGTCGACGCCGTTCCAGAGGCCTGCCTCCAGCGAGAGCAACTTGCCGCCGGCCCGTGCGACGGTTCCCGGGGCGTGGATCTCGTCCGACGGGCATCCGATCACCACGATCGAGCCCGCGAGGTCGGCACGCAGCTCCGCGAGCGCCGCCGCGGCGGCGACGACGGAGCCGGCGATCGGCCCATGCCCGCAGGAGTGCGTCGGGCGGATCGAACCGTCGTCCATCACCGCGGGCACCGCGTCGTAGAGCACGACGATGCCGACCGTGCGCCCGGGGCGGTCGCCCTGGAGCACCGCGCGAAACGCGGTCTCCATGCCGCCGGCACCGAGCTCGACGACGAGACCGGCATCGGCAAGCGTCTCGACGAGAAATGCCGCGCAGGCGTGTTCCTCGTGGCCGAGCTCCGGATGCCCGTGGACGAAGCCGATCACGGACCGCGCGAGCGCCGCCTTGTCGTCAACTGCAGCCAGCACGTGCGCGTCATCGATCATGGCCCGATCATCTCATTCCCCGTGCGCACCCGGCGCAGCGCAATCGCGCCGCGCTCCGAAGGCGGCGAAAGGGCCATCACGGCGCGGACTGGGCGATCCAGGTCTGCCATTCGCCGGCAGCGCGATCGCGCTCGGGGTTGTCGCCGCGTGGGTCGTAGCTTCCGAGCGATCGCCACAGCTGGTCCCACTCGCCGGCTCCGGGGAGTTGCTCGACGACGGATCTGACAACGAGGAACGCGCGCTCCCTGGTCGCCGGGGCCTCGGCCTTCAGCAACGGCGCGACGGCCGGCAGGGACACGCGGCCCAGCGCGATCAGGGCGTAGGCCGACAGCGTGTAGGGATCGTGCAGGAGGTCGGGCACGTCGTCGAGCGTGCGGACGAGCGCCTGGACGGCGCGCGGATCGCCCATCCGGACGAGCCCGTGCGCCGCCTGGCCCCGCACATCCGGACTGCCGTCCTCGAGGGCCGTAGCCATGGCAGCGGCACTGGCGGGATCGGCGATCTCGGCCAGCCCTCGCGCGGCCTGCGCACGCAGCGCTGCATCCGGGCTGTCCAGCACGCCCACGAGTGCCGCCGTCGCGGCGCTTCCGTGCCCGACGAGCTCGGCCAGTGCGAGCGCGCGCACGTTGAAGTCGGCCGATCCGAGCCGGCCGACCAACTCGGCGACAGAAGCAGAGGCGGTCACGGCCTCGCTCCCGCGGCGGGAGCCGGCGCGGCACCCGGCGGAGGAATCGAGAACGTGAGGAGGACACGGCGGTTGGCCCAGCGATTGGCCTCGCGATCCTGATCGCGCGCGACGGCGGCGTCCCCGCCCTGATCCCCGGTCCCCGCATCGGTGGTGGCGGCGGTCGACGCGCCGGAACCGATCACGATGTCGTCGATCCGACCGGCATCGACGCCCTTGGCCACGATGGCGTCCCGCACGGCTTCGGCCCGGCGCAGCGAAAGGTCGGAATTGTGGCGGCTCGATCCGCCGCGGATGTCGGCGAGACCCTCGAGCGACAGCCGCGCTGTCGGATTGCGTGTCAGGTAGGGCAGGAAGCTGTCGATCTTGGACGCCTCGCTGGGCTTGAAGGCATCGCTGTCGAAATCGAAATAGAACGTCACCGGCTCGTGCACGTAGAAATCGCGATGGCGCTCGAGGGCCTCGTCGAACGTCGCGGACTGCGCGTCCACCGCGGTGAGGTGCTCGTTGACCACCTTGCCCGCTCGGAGGCCGAATCCCCATTTCACGGATCCGTAGACGAGCATGGTGTCCTCGCCCTTGGCGACGGACTCGAACTCGAAGTCCACGTTCAGACCGGAGCTCGCCGCGCCCGGTCGGTCGTACATCGCCGCGGCGCGCATGTCGCCCGCGTCGCTGGAGCGCTTGAATCCGGGCGTCTGCCCCACGACGCCGCCGATGCCGCCGCCGTACACCGCCGGCTGCTGGGTCTGCCCGATCCCGGTCGTGCCGGAGGCGGCCGGTTGAAACTGGTAATCGGGTGACAGCGCCGTGCCCGTTGCCACACCCGTCGCCGTCGAGTCCTTGCGGTGGTAGACGTCGGTGCCGAAGCCGCCCTCGATGCCCCGTGCGGCATCGTCCTGGGTGCGGATACCCGGCTGTCCGAGCGCGCCACGGGGAGCTTGCGCCGCGGGGTCGGTCGCTGCGTTGACATCGGCCTTGCCGAGATCGGTGAGCTTGGCGATCTGGATGAAGACGATCTGGTTCGCGTTGGGCGCGTCGGGATGCGGCACGAAGCGGATGTAGCCGTCGAATCCGCTGTGCGTCGGCGGCGTCGCCACGCCGCCCTCGAGCGTCTGCCAGTCGATCTCGAAGACGCCGTGGGTCACGGGGTAGCTCCCGGTGAAGCTCGGCTGAATGCGCTTCGCGTCGATCTTCCCGGCGCCGGCGCCGGTCTGCTGGACGACGTGGCTCAACTCGTGGGCGGTGAGGGCATCGGCGCCGGGCGCGCGGCCGGCGCCGTAGTAGATGTCGCTGCCGTAGGTGAAGGCCTCGGCCTGGAGGCCGGCGTTCATCTCGACGGCGCCCTGCCCGGTGTGGACGCGGACATCGGCGAAGTCCTCGCCGAAGCGGGGCTCCATGAATGAGCGCACATCGCCGGGAAGCGGACTTCCGCCGCCGAGCCGGGCGAGGCTCGATTCGATGTCGGCCCTCGCCCCCGCGCTGTCGGCCGTCCCTGCCGGCGGGGTCGCCGGCACCGGCCCCACGGCGTCGGGGCTGGGCCCACCCATCACCGTGCCGGCGATCCGATCGGCCTCCTGCTCGTGCACATCACCGCGCCGGCTGATCAAGCCCTGCTTCTGCAGGAGCTGTACGAAGGCCTGATTGCCGATCGCCCGCTCGAGCCCGAGCGCGGCCCGCGCCCCTCGCGGAGCGCCGCCGGAAGAACCCTCACGCGCCTCGTCGTGCGACTCGTCCCGCGTGGCTCGAACCCTGTGCTCCATCACGGCCTGCGACGCCTTTCGTCGAGCGGATTCAAGCACAGGCCACCGGCTGGGCGCTCGCAGCGCTCGAGCGTTCGCTGCGCGCCTAGACTCGTCTCGTGGTCGCGAAGACCGTCACCGCTTTCGTCGTGATCGGAGGGCACCATGGCTGACAGCGCTGCAATCCGCACGGCGATCATCGGCTACGGCCTCTCGGGGCGCATCTTCCACGCCCCGTTCATCGCTGCGGATCCGCGCTTCTCGATCGAGGCCATCTCGACGAGCGACCCGGCCCGGCGTGCGCGAGCCGCCCACGACCACCCCGGAGCAACCGTCTTCGGATCGCCCGCTGAACTGCTCGCGCAGCGCTTCGACCTGGTCGTGCTCGGCTCTCCCGCCCACGTCCACCTCGAGCAGGGATTGTCGGCGCTCGCCTCCGGGGCCGCGCTGGTCATCGACAAGCCCTTCGCGGCGTCGGTCGCGGAGGCCGAGCAACTCATCGCAGCCGCAGCTTCGGGCGCGCTGCCGCTGATCGTCTTCCAGAACCGCCGCTGGGATGGGGACTTCCTGACCATCCGCAAGCTGCTCGGCGAGGGAGCGCTCGGCCAGGTGCATCGCTTCGAGTCGACGTTCGAGCGCTGGTCACCCGACCTGCGGCAACGCTGGCAGGACACGACGACCCCCGCTCAGGGCGCCGGGATCGTCTTCGACCTCGGCAGCCACCTCGTCGACCAGGCGCTGCAGTTGTTCGGGCCGGCGACCCTGACCGCGGCGGAGTTGTCGACGCTGCGTCCGGGCGCCGTGAGCCCCGACGAGGGGTTCCTCTCGCTGCTGCACGACAGCGGCACGCGCTCCCACCTCACGATGAGCCGCTTCGCGACGCGGAGCGGGCCGCGCTTCCGCGTGCTCGGCTCGACCGCCGGCTACCTGGTCGACGGCCTCGACGGACAGGAGCCGGCGCTCGTCGCGGGTGCCTCGCCGGCCGACGCGGATTTCGGCCTCACCCCGGAGGAGTCCTGGGGCACGCTCGGTATCGACGGCTCGGACGCCCGGCCGGTTCGCGTCCCGACAGAGCGCGGCGACTACGCCCGCTTCTACGCCGGCGTCGCGGCGACGATACGGGACGGCGCCCCGCCGCCCGTCGACCCCCGCGACGCCCTCGCAGCGCTCCGCATCATCGCGCGCGCGCACGAGATCGCCGGAGTCGGGTGATCGCAGGCGGCGCGTGCCGGAACTCAGCCGGGGATCGCACCCGGTTGCTGCATCATCGCCATGGCGTCCAGGACGCCCCAGTGCTCGTGCACGAGGCCGTCGCCTTCGAAGCGCATGATGTCGATCAACTGGACATCCACGGCCTTGCGGGCCGCCGGCATTCCCATGAACTCGCCTTCCTGCGTGCCCGTGAAACGCACTCGGCGGCGACCGAGACGGTCTCACGACAGCCGGCCGGTCGTGACGAGCGCGTCGACGATCTGAACCCTCGCGCTCGGGTCGAGCGGGCTAGAGCCGGCCGATCTGCAGCACCTTCCGGTGGGCGATCTCTCCGTAGCTGATCCCGCGGGCTTCATCCGTGTCGCGCCGCGCCTCGAAGCCGGCTGCGGCGGCTGTCAATGCGTCGTCGTCGGACACGATGGTGGCGGTCAATCCTCGGCCGGTGGTCGAGTCGATGAAATTGCGCACGCCGCGGAATCCCGGCGAGCGGCGAATGGCAGGCAGGATGTCCGATTCGAAGAACGCGCCGCTCTCTCCCAACCGGGCGGGGTCGAGACGGAAGCTCACGAACCGCACGAGACAGCCGGCTGCGGGTGGCGGGTGTCCGATCGCGCTCACCACCTGGTCGAAGGTCGCGACAGTGACCTCTCCACCCATGAGCCGGACGACCTCGCTGCGCGCGGCAGCGGCTGCGCGCTCGCTCGCCTCGAGCGCGGTCGCGTCCTCCCATAGAGTGATCAACCCGAATACCCCGCTCGATTCGTCGATGCTGGCCATCCCACCGCGATAGCCAGGCTGCCGATGGAGCAGCGGCAGCACGTGCTCGTCGAGGTAGGGGATGCCATCGGCGAGCGCAGTTGCCCCTCGAACCGTGTTGACACGACCGTGCACGGCTCCTCCCTTCTCCGGCTCGGATGCGCCGAGCGGTGTAGTTCAAGCGGATAGCGACTCTGGGAGAGCACGGGATTCCTACCCCAGGAGATGGTGAACCTTGGTCACGCGCTGCGCGGGGTCATCCTCGTGGTGCCCGTAGATCTCCCAACGCACGCCGGCGAGCGCGAGTCCGTGCGCCTCGCACCATTCGATCACCGCCCTGTGGGCCGACTCGAGCTTCTCGTAGGGGCCGCGGTGAACCGTCATCGCGACATCGCCGCCGGGCAGCCATGAAGCCGTGACGCGGCCACTCGGCACGAACGAGGACGCAACGAGGACACCGACCTCCACGTTCGGCACGTCGTCCTGATACAGCATCACGTTGAGACCGCTCCGGTCGCCCAGCAGAGCACGCACCTCGCGGAGAAGACTCGGCCAGAGGGTCGGAAATGCATCCCACGTGGTCGCCTCCGCCACGACCGCTGTCGGCCGAGCCGCGCTCGCAACGCGCGTCACCTCGTACGGCATGCCACTGACGCTACCAAGTGAGAACGACTGCGGGCCGGGACAGGTGCCGGCGTTCGAGACCGCCTGCGCCCTCGCCGCCAAGCTACGCCTCATCCGATCGTGTGCCACCCTCGTCGCCTCCGCCCCGCCGGCAACTCAGAGGGCTGCACCGGAGAGCCGACTCCACGCTTGACGCCTCGACGGTCGATACATAGAATGTCTATGCATGTTAGGTGGAGATCCGATCCGCGGGCACGTCGATTCGATGATCCTGGGCGCACTCCAGGGCGGGCCGGCGCACGGCTACGGGCTGGTTCTGCGATTGCGCGAGCTGAGCGAGGGCGCCTTCGATCTCAAGGAGGGCACGCTCTATCCCGCGTTGCACCGCCTCGAGCGTGCGGGCAAGCTGGAGAGCAGCCGCACGCGCGACTCCGGTCGAGATCGGCGCGTGTACGCGCTGACACCGCTTGGCGAGGCCTCGCTGCAGGAGGAGCGCGACGCCTGGACGGCGTTCGCGCGGGGCATGCGCAGTGTGCTCGGAGGCTCGACGTGAGGCAGGCGAGCATCGCGACCTTCCTGGCAGAGCTCGAGCGCCGGCTCCATTGCGACGCCGACCGTCGCGCCCAGATCCTCGCGGAGATCGCGGAGCATCTGGACGATCTGGTGGCGGAGATGCGCGAGCAAGGCGTTGCGCCATCGGTCGCCGAGGCTCGGGCGATCGCGCGTTTCGGCTCGCCGCGCCGTCTCGCGCGCGGACTGGGCTGTCGCGCTCCCCTACCCCGCATCGCGCGGGCGGCGCTGGCGTTCGGCGCGCTCGGGCTGAGCGGGACCTTCGCCTACGCCCAGCTACGCGCGGCACCACCGGTGGTGGCTGTCTCGGTCGCCACGACGACGCGCCCTTCCGCCTCCGGCGCAGGCGCGGTCACGGTGCTCGGCCAGTCCCGGCTGGTCGCGCTCGACCCGGTCTCGCTGCGCGTCGTGCGCCGCGGCCCGCTGCTGCTCACCGGCCACGTCAGCGGCTTCACCTGGCTACCGCCCGACTTCGCGTTCATCGCCCCCGACGGATCGCATGTCGCGGTCGTCGCCGACGCCACGCTGCACTACTACGACCTCCGCGACCTGCGCTTGGTTGGCTCGACCCGCCTCGGCACCCGGCCCGACGCCGGCCCGACACGACCCGCCCAGAAAGCCGGCGAGGCGGACGTCATCCGCGCCGGCGCCTGGCTCGGCGACAACGTCGTCGCGCTCGTCCAGCACCAGGCCGCGCCGTACGCAAGTCGCGTCACGCGCCGAGCAATCGTCGTCATCGATCCCCGCACCCGACGCGTCCTCAGCCGGCACCCGGTAGCGCTCAAGGGCGCCGTCATCGACACCGCCCGCACGACCAGCCACGAGTTCGTCCTCGCCTGCAGCGCCGGCCACGCATCCATCCTCGACGTCCGCAGTGACGGCTCGAACAGCATCAGCGCGATCGGCTCGCCGTGCGTCGGACGTGTCCCGACCATCGGCCTGGCGGCCGGCGACTCGACACTCGCCGTCGTGCAGGCCGGACACCCCCTGATCCGCATCGACCTCGCAACTCACCACCTGACGCGCACGATCCTGCACGGATCGCGGGCCTGGACGAGCGTGCGCGAGCCGCAGCTGAAAGCCGTCTGGTGGCACGGCCGTCTGATCGTGACCGGCGCGTCCTTCATGCCCGTCGGCAGAGACGGCACGTCCAGCTGGCCAAGCGCCGGCGTGACATCGATCGACCCGACCACCGGCACCGCCACCGTCGTCACCCGCCACGGCTCCTGGGTACTCCCAACCCCGAATCGGCTGATCGTCGGAGGTCCAGGCCTCGGTCTGACGGCGTTCACGCCCGATCGCCGGCGCGTCTGGCACGCAGACGGCCGGCGCACCGTCTATCCGTTCGGCGCCGGCGGCACGATCTTCGCGCCACGCCAAGCCAAGCGCCACACCGTCGTCGACTCCTACTCCGCACAAACAGGCCGTCACCTCGCCAGCCGCTACCAACCCGGACCAGGCACGCGACCCTTCAGCGGCGTAACCCAGCCCACCGGCTGAACTGGTCGTGGAGCCGGTGCGGCAACGGTGGTTCGCCACCCTCGCCGGCGCGTGAACCGCTGTAGGCTCGCTCGGTGGGTACATCGCTGAAGCGGGTGTTTCAGCTGAGAACACGCGCGGCCTTGATCAGGCTCGTCGCGCTGGCGTCGTTTCCACTCCGCCGCGACCCGAGCGACGATCCCTACCACGCAGTGTTTGCTGATTTCATCGCGGCTGCGAACCAGCTGGACGACTACTCCGTCCTGGAGCTCGGTGCCCGTGGAGCGCACGTCGATCCGCGCCTCCGTGGCTATCGACGCTACGTCGGCTTCGACGTTCACCCGGGCCCGAACGTGGACCTCGTCGGCGACGCGCATCGCCTGTCCGACATCGTCGAAGGCCGATTCGACGCGGTGTACTCGATCTCGACCTTCGAGCATCTCGCGATGCCGTGGAAGGTGGTTCTCGAGATCAATCGCGTCATGGAAGACGGCGGCTTCTTGTTCGCGGCGACCCACCACACCTGGCCGCCGCACGAGTTGCCATGGGACTACTGGCGGTACTCGCGGGCGGCGTTCGAGGCGCTGCTCAACAAGCACACCGGCTTCGAGATCGTGCGTGTCGAGGAGGGTTTGCCGAGTCTGATCATTCCGATGGTGAGGGGCAGATCCACCGACGTCTACCGTGATCCTTCTCCACTCGCAGTGAGCGTGCTCGCGCAAAAGATCGGACCGCCCCGGGCTGACCTCAGCTGGAATCTCGCCGCCGCCGACGTCTCCAGCGACAGCTATCCCACGGGCCGCTGAAACGACGCCAGGACGCTGCACCGCGGCCGAGGCGAGGTGCGGGGCCTCCCGCCGTGCCGCGCCCGCTTGCGCGCCGAATGTCAGCCGTGCGGTCAGCGGGGCGAGCGATCGGCCGACAACGAAGCCTGCGACCGGATGACCAGATTCTCGATGGCGTCGGCCACGTGGATCGCCTCGATGTGGTCGTCGCCGCGTTCCACGCGTATCCGATGGGCTTCCAGGAGCACGTCGGCGTGGCTGTGCTTGGCCGGCGGCTCGAACCGGTAGGAAGCCAGCTCGATGAGCAAGCCGAGCGGGTCCGTGAAGTAGATCGAGTCCATGAAGCCGCGGTCTTTGACGCCACTGTGATCAATGCCGCGCTCGTCGAGCCTCTCGACAACCTGGCGGAACGTCGCCTGGGAGAGGGACAGGGCGAGATGGTGCACGCACCCCGGGCTGGTCGACACACGTGACGGATCGGGCTTGCGACCTTCGTGGGTGAAGATCGTGATGAGACGTCCGTCGCCCGGGTCGAAGTAGAGGTGACTTTCTTCGTCGCGATCGAGATTGGGCTGCTCGAACACGAACGGCATGCCCATCATCCCTTCCCAGAAGTCGATGGATGTCTGACGATCGGCTCCTACCAGCGTGATGTGGTGAACGCCTTGGGCCTGGATCTTGCGCATCTATCTGCCTTTCTCGTATTCGTGCGGCTCCCGGGCAGCCCTCGGCAACAGGAAGCCGTGCCGCGGCCGCTCGGACAAGACCGGAATCGACGAGGACGCCGATCTCCTGGTTGGGCACATCGTCCCGATAGAGCATGACGTTGAGACCGCTCCAGCGACAAGCACGCTGCGCACCTCGCCAGGATGGAACGCCGCGAGCCTCCCACCTTCGCGGGCCTCGGGGTGTGAGCGCGGCTGGCACAATCGGCGGATGGCTGCAACGCCGCGCACGACGCCCTTCCCAAGGAGCTCCCGGTCCCCGGAATGGCTGGGCGTCGCGCTCGCAACCTCCGGCACTGGACGCGAAGGCGCGTGATCGCCGTCCTCGTCGCGCTGCTCGCCCTCCCTGCGCCCAACACGCCGATCCCAACCGCGCCGAGACCGCTCGCAGCAGTGTTGCGGCGCACCGACCGGTCGCTGAACACGGCAATCGACCGCTGGGACACGTCGGCTCCGCCGCCGCGCGACGTGACGCTGCTCGCGCTCTACGAGCAGCGGATCTTCCACAAGCTCGCGAGCAACCGCAGACTCGCCCGCTCGGTCGTGAGGCTCGACCCAGCGGTCGCCGGCGACGTCGCCGCGCGCGCGGACCTCGCGTCTCTTGCCGGGCACTCGCCACCGTTGCAGGCCGCGCCGCGCGTCGGGGCGGCGCCTCCTGCCAACCGGCTGCGCGCCTGGTACCGCGAAGCGCAGAGACGCTACCGGGTCCGGTGGCAACTGCTCGCCGCGATCAACTTCGTCGAGTCCGCGTTCGGCAAGGTGCGGAACACCAGCACCGCAGGCGCGCAAGGCCCGATGCAGTTCGAGCCTGCGACCTGGCGAGCGTACGGGCTGGGCGGGAACGTCCGCGATCCGCACGACGCCATCCTCGGCGCAGCCAACTTCCTCGCCGCGAACCGCGGATCGACGAACGAGCGCAGCGCGCTCTTCCACTACAACCACTCGAGCCTCTACGTCGACGCCGTCACTCGCTACGCGAACCGGATGACACGCGATCCGCGCGCGTTCTTCCGCTACTACAGCTGGTCCGTCTACATCCGCACGCGGGCGGGCTACCGCAGGGTGACCGGGCCGCACTGAGCCGAGTACGCGTTCCTGGCCAGGTTTGCAGGTAGGTTCAGCGCTGCGATGCTCGCTGTGCTCACTCTGATCGTCTCGGTCGGTCTGGCGGACTCGGTTGACCCTGCCATGATCGTTCCGGCGGTGTACTTCGCATCCGGCCGACGCGGCGGTCGCCGGGTGGCCGGCTTCGCGATCGGCGTCTTCACGGTCAACCTCGTTGGAGGTGTCGCGATTGCCCTCGGGCCGGGGCGATTCCTCTTGAGCCTCGTGCCGCACCCAGGAGCGCAGACGACGCACGCTATCGAGCTCGTGGTCGGCGCCGTGCTGCTCGTGGCTTCCGTCGTCCTCTGGCGCCGCCGTTCGGATCCGTCCCGTCCGGGCCGCGGGAGATTCGAGCATGCATCTCCTCTCGTCGGATCCACCATCGCCTTGGCCGAGCTCCCGACTGCTGTGCCGTATTTCGTCATCATCGTGGCGGTCATCCACGCGCACATGGGCGTCGCTGCCACGACCGCGCTTCTCGGGGTGTACCAGCTGCTCTACCTCGCCCCCGTGCTCGCCATCGCAATCCTCAGCCGGCATGCGTCGCACGCTCACGGCGCGCTCCGCGGCGGCCGCGTGCAAGACCTTCTCGAACAACACGAAAACCGGATCATCGCGACGATCCTGTTCGTCGTGGCCGCCGTGCTCTTGGCGCTCGCGACCTCCGCAGTCGGGGGCTAAGTCCCGTCCGCGCGGGATTGCGCAGATCGCTGCGGCAAGGCACATCTCACCGACGAATCACCCCGATCGCCGCGCGGCGGAATCACGGCTCCAGCCGTCGATCAGGATTCGGCCACGATCAAGCGTGGTGAATGCCCATGCTGATCGCGCCTGCATAGCCGGTTGCCGTCTTGTGGAGGTTGAGGGTCGACTTGCTGCCGCCGTTGCGGTAGATGGAGTCGGCCGGGTTGCGCACGTCACGAGGTCCGCGAGTGCTGTAGGGCGTGCTCTTGTACACGCGGTCGCTGAGCGTGTCAGGAAAGAAGAGCTGGCCCGTGTGGATGATGCTCCCGCCGACATGCACGATGACGTGGATATGGACAGCGCGGCCCGGATACCAGCCAGGGTAGACGGTCGTGAAGGCCGCGAGTCCTTGCTCGTTGGTGCGTTGGATTCCGCGTAGGAAGGTGCGCCCAACGGTTCCGTTGGCCTGCTCGCCCGAATAGGCGCCGGCTGCATCGGCGTGCCAGATGTCGACGGCAGCGCCCCTGATTGCTTTGCAGCTCGTAGAGCTTACGACCGTCAAGCGCAATGCCAAGGGAGTTCCCGGCATGCCGCCGGTGATGTCGCGTCGGATCTTCTGATTGGGAAGGTAATACGGGCCCTGCGTCATCTCGGGTGCGAGCACGCACGTGATCGCTCCCGAGGCCACCGCGGCAGGGCCGCCACCAGCCTTCTCACCGGCGGCTGCCGGGGCAGCGCCCGCACCAAGTACCGAGGCGGCGATGCCACCCGCCCTGAGCAGCGAGGCACGTCGGCTCACCCGGCCGGGTTCCCGGGCATCGTCGATGTCGTTCGGATGTTTCATGCAACGGCTCCTGCAGGAATGACCAAGGGTGGGCCGAGCAAGTCGGGCCACGTCGATACACCACTAGACCAGGCGCGTGTAAGAGGCGTCGAAGACGGTCGCGGGTCCTTGGAAATGCGCTCGGGTTCTCGCTCGAGTCGATGCGTCCGCCGAGCGCGCTCAGGTACTGGCCGCGCAGGCGGGGCGCGCGCCGCACGAGCTGCCGACCGATCTGCACGCGCAGCTGCAACGACATCTCGGCGCCGTCAGGGGCATGCGCTGGTCGCACACGTGGCCGGCGAGGCCGCCATCGCACGCCGACCGGCGAATACGCGATCGATGCCGTGCGCGTGAATCCGATCCTCCGGCCTCGCGACTTCCACCCGGCCCTCGCGTTACAAGGCGCGATTCGCCGTGGGTGCGGCCGTCGGAATTGGAGTGACGAGTTGCACCAAGCGGGATGAGGCACGCAGGTGTGCATGCCTGACCCCGCTTGGATGCGGTCCCCGTCAGGCCGCGCCGGCGTGCGCAACCTCGCGGGGACGCTGAGCAATCCTGCCCGAGACGACGAGAGTGCGAAGCTCGTCGGCCGCGCGGTGGGCCGCCAGCGGATCCCGGCCATAGAGCGGCGAGTCGATCCCGTCGGTCATGAAGGTGCGGACGGCGTCCAGCGCCTCGCGCGAGACGACGACGTCCTCGGCACGCAGCGTGGCGGCGACGGCCGCAAGCGCCGGTGCTGCGGCGACCACGACGGCAGGGTGCGTGAGACGCCGATGCACGAAGGTGGAAGGCTGGGAGGCGTCCTTGATTGCGCCTTCGATCGAGCCGGCCCACACCCTGCGCTCGCCCGTCGTGACCTTGGTGGCTTCCGTCCTCAGCAGCTTGTGGAGCAGGCCGCGGTCTGTGACCTCGTTGTTCGCGAACATTTGCGTTCTCACCTCGAAGAGAGCCTCGAATTGATACCTCGCAGTGCAACGTAGTGACGCGACGTGCGAGAAGCGACCGCGCGGGAGTGACACTCCTCCAGGAGCCTGCAATGGGCTGTCTGTGGAGTGTTGCTCTCGCTTCTGCCGCTCATGGATTTCGCCCCGGACCAGGAAGGCTCGACATCAACATGGCTGCGAGGAAGGAGACGTACTACCGGTGGCGCAGCCAGTTCCGCGGGATGAACGCCAACGACGCCAGACGGCTCAAGGACATGGAGCGGGAGAACGCCACGCTGAAGTGGCTGCTGGCCGAAGCGGAGCCGGTCTCTCTCGTCATGACCGGCAAGCGGCGCATGCCTCGCGACCCGTGGTCGCTGTCCCGTGACTCGCGACCCGCGATCTCAGAATCGTGTCGGTCGAGTGTCCGCCGTCTTGGCTCGAAGCCGAGCGGCGTGCTCTGATCGCCGGGCATTCGGCGCCCGCATAGGCTCCGGCTCATGAGCAAACTGGCTGCTGTCGCAGTGGTGTCGGTTCTGGTGCCGCTGGCTGCGGCTGCGTACCTGGATCAGGCCGCGGCCGAGTCGCGTCGCGCGGCAAGGGTCGACCGGATTGTCATGCTGGGCCGCTCGCGGGAAGGTCGGCCTATCCAGGCGATCGAGATCGGGGATCCGGCCGGTACGCGCGTGCTCGTCGTCGGTTGCATCCACGGCAACGAGCCCGCCGGCATCGCGATCGCGCAGCAACTCGAGCGCACCGCGCCGCGCGGGGTCGATCTCTGGATCATTCCTGTCCTCAACCCCGACGGGCGCGCCACGGACACACGAGGGAACGCCGACGCCGTCGACCTGAATCGAAACTTCCCCTGGCGCTGGCGGCCGCTCTCCGGCGCCTATGCGTCGGGCCCCAAGCCCCTCTCGGAACCCGAAGCGCGAATCGCCTACCGGCTGATCCTGCGCCTGCGCCCGCACATCTCGATCTGGTTCCACCAACACCTCGACATGATCTGGGCCTCCGGCGGCAACCGCCGCATCGAGCACCGCTTCGC
>CAZYYP010000073.1:0-14660 GCA_964651695.1 uncultured Gaiellales bacterium
CCCCGACGCGCTGACCCAGCGGCGGCCCCCGACGCGCACGCGCAGGTCGGTGCCCGCGGCCACGATGCGCAACTCGTCGACCTGCGCGAGCTGCGCGATCAGGCGATCCTGCCGCTCGCCCTGCACGCGCCAGGCCACCACGGGATCGGGCTGGTCGAGCTTGAGCGCGCGCCCGAGCAGGTCGCGGTAGCCGTCGAGCGAGAGCCCGGCCGCCTGTGCGTAGGCGGCCGTCGGGTACTGCGCTCCGCACCACACGGCCTCGCCGCGCGCATCGCGGTCGACGAGCACGTGCACGGCGCGCAGCCGCCCGGTCTCGGATGCGGCGGCGCGCGCCGGCGGGAGGTGAGCCAGTTGCTCGACGTTCTCGAGCGCGAGCAGCGTCACCCTGCAGTCGACGCGCTCGTACCAGGCGAGCTTGAGCGGGTCGGCCTCGCCGAGCACGGCGTCGCTCGCACACTCGGCCTTGGCCTCGATCCAGCCATTGGGGAGCAGCTGCACCGCCGGGTGCCCGCCCGCCTCGAGGACGCGGCGGTGGACGGCGCGCGCGAGCGGCTCGGCGGCCTGCCCGGCCTCGATCAGCACGCTCTGGCCGGACCGCACCGCGAGCGCGTGCTCGACGATCACGCGCGCGTAGGAGTCGTCGAAGGGATCCATCAGACCATCAGCTTCCCGTCGACCAGCAGGGGCTCGCCGTCGGCCTCGATGCGCCCGCCCGAGCGCAGGTCGCAGATCAGGTCCCAGTGGATGGCCGACTCGTTGTCGCCGCCGAGCAGCGGGAACGAGCTGCCGAGCGCGAGGTGGCACGTGCCGCCGATCTTCTCGTCGAAGAGCGTGTCCCCGACGGCGCGCTGGACCATCTGGTTGGTGCCGATCGCGAACTCGCCGGCGCGGCGCGCGCCCTCGTCGGTGTCGAGACGCGCGAGCAGCACGTCCTCGCCGAGCGCCGCCGAGGCATCGACGACGACGCCCGCGTCGAAGCGCAGACGCACGTCGCGGCACACTCGGCCGTTCTGCAACGACGGCACGTCGAACACGATCTCGCCCTCCACCCCGCCCTGCGGCGGGCAGCAGAAGACCTCGCCGTCGGGCAGGTTGGCCTCGCCGGCGCAGGACTCCCAGGGACGCCCCTCGACGTTCACGCGCAGGTCGGTGCGATCGGACACGACGCGGAGCTCGCGAACCCCGGTGAGGCGATCGATCAGGCGCTCGTGGCGCTCGCTCAGCGCGCGCCAGGCGGCGACGGGATCGGGCTCGTCGAGCAGCAGCGCCGAGTAGACGAACCGCTCCCAGGCCGCCGTGCCCATGCGCGCGGTCTGCGCGCCCAGGGCCGTCGGGTACGCCGCACCCACCCAGCGCAGCTCGCCCGCGGTCTCGCGCTCGTCGTGGCGGTCGCTCCACGGCTTGCGCGAGCGCGCCATCGCGGCATCGCGCTCGCTCGAGATGCCGGCGAGCTCCGAGGTGTTGCCGGGCGCCCACACGAAGAGCCAGCGGTCGAAGCGCTCGACCGTCTCGAGCGCCGCCGGGTCGAGGTAGGCGACCTGCGCGTCGCTGCCGTCGCGCAGGCGGTCGCTGCGCGACCACTCGGGCGCCATGGACACGCTCACACGCGCGCCGCGGCGCCACGCCTCGCGGGCGGTCGCAACGGCGAGCGGGCCGCCGGCGGGTGGCGTACTGACGAGGAGGCTGTGCGATTCGTCGATCGCAAGCGAGTGCTCGCAGATCAGCTGCGCGTAGCGGACGAGACGGGGGTCGGTCATGCGAGCGCGCTCTCGACGGCGAGCCACAGCCGGTCGGCGCCGAAGCGCACGGGGTCGTCGCACACGAGCCCGGTCTCGGCCTCCACCGCCGCGATGGCCGTGCGCGCCTCCGCATCGCCCGGGATCGTGCGCGTCGAGAGCGCGATCGCGACGACCGGGGCGGGCCGCAATGGCGTCGTGAGGCGCAGCAGCAGATCGGCCAGCTCCATGAGCGGCGGGATGATGGGGCCGGGCGGGCCGGGCCGATCCTCCAGATCGATGCGCTCGGCGCCCGCCTCGTGCACCAGCACGAGTGCGTGCGGGGTCGAGCCGTGCAGCAGGCCGAGCGTGACCCCGGAGTACAGCGGATGGAGGATGGCGCCCTGTCCCTCGACGAACAGCAGGTCGCCGCGCTCGGCCCCCTCGAGCACGAGGCGCTCCGCGGCGCCGGCGACGTAGTCGGCGATGACATCGTCGACGGCGATGCCCCAGCCGGCGATCGAGATGCCGATCTGGCCGGTCGGCACGAAGACCGCACGCTCGCCCGCCGCCTTCGCGGCGGCGACGAGCTCCAGCGTGACCGTCATCTTGCCGATCGCGCAATCGGTCCCGACCGTGTGCACGATGCGCGCCGGCACGCCGAAGCCCGCCCCGCTCGGCGTCGAGAGGCCCTCGGGCACGCGGCGCACGTCGCGCAGCTCGAGACCGTGCGCGGCCGCCGCGGCGACGAGATCCGGATCGCGCTCGAGCTTGTCGTGGAGGCCGGCCTCGACGTGCAGGCCGAGCGCCAGCGCCTCGAGCAGCGCGGCCTTCCAGGCAGGCGGGAGCTTGCCGCCCGCGGGCGCGACGCCGATCGCGAGGCATTGCGCCCCGAGCGCAGCCGCCTCGGCGACGGTCGCGACGACAGGCACCGGCTTGTTGGCGTACGGCACGACCTCGTCGACGCGCATGCCGGCGTGCAGCGAGTCGACGACGGCCACGACCTCGCGCTCGCCGTAGCGGATCAGGCCGTGGGCGGCCTTGCCGTTCGAGGTGTGGAGGTAGCCCTCGGCGAAGACCGCCACGCGCTCGCTCACGGCAGAGGCTCCACGCCGAGGCCGGGGCGGCGCGAGAGGACGATGCGCCCGTCCTCGAGGCCGAGGCCCTCGGCCGGGTCGTCCGAGATCAGCAGGTGGCCGTCGAGGTCGACGAAGTCGCACAGCGACGCGAACTGCGCCGCCGCCGCGATTCCCACCGAGCTCTCGATCATGCATCCGAGCATGACCACGAGCCCGAGCGCGCGCGCCGCATGCACCATGCGCACGGCCTCGCGGATGCCGCCGGTCTTCGCCAGCTTGAGGTTGACGCCGTCCGCGTAGGTCGCCACGTCGGCGACGTCGCCCAACGTGTGACAGCCCTCGTCGACGACGAGCGGGATGCCGCTGCCGAGCGCGCGCAGTTCGCGGAACGCGTCGCGCTCGCCGGCCGGAAAGGGCTGCTCGATCAACTCGACGCCGAGGCCGGCGAGCACCGGCATCAGCTGCCGCGCCTCCGCGATGTCCCAGCCCTCGTTCGCGTCCACCCGCAGCGGCAGGCCGCAGACCGCGCGGATCGCCTCGAGGCGCTCGAGATCGGCCGCCCCGCCGAGCTTGACCTTGAGCCGGCGGTAGCCGGCGGCGGCGGCGCGCCGTGCGCGGTCGGCCGTGCCCTCGATCGAGTCGATGCCGATCGTGTACGAGGTCTCGGGCGTGCGGTCCGCGAGGCCGAGCAACCGCCACGTCGGCTGACCCACGAGCTTGCCGACGAGGTCGTGCAACGCGCACTCCACGGCACAGCTGCCGACGACCGAGCCCCCGCGGGCGCGCAGCCGCGCATCGATCGCCTCGAGCGCGAACGGATCGTCACCGAGCGCCTCGCCACTCGCGTCGATGAATGCGCGCGCCGCATCGACCGACTCGCCGTAGCGATCGTCGGGCGCCCCCTCACCGCGTCCGACGTGCCCGCCGTGGCGGATCTCCGCCCACACGACCTCCTCGGCGACGGTCGAGCCGCGCGCGATGGTGAACGTCTCCGCGAGCGTGAGTGTGCGGACGCCGCTGGAGATCTCCATGGCGCGGCACGCTAGACGATCGCGCGCTTCGAGCGGGCTAGGTGCTCAGCGAAGCTCGAAGGCGCCGATGGCAGGCGGATCGGCACGCTGCTTGCCCGCGTAGTCCGTGGCCGGGGCGCCGGCCGCGGTGCCCTTGGCGAGCAGCGCCGCCGAGGCGGCCGTCGGCCGGCCGTCCGCGGCGAGGTGCGCATCTCCGCTGCGATCGCCCGGGCAGGCGATGCCCTTCTCGACGACGTTCGTCTTCGTGCGGGCGAGGCCGCAGAGATCGTGCTTCTGCAGGTTGAGGATGTTGTTCTCGACGAGCGGGCGCCGGCTCGCCGGCAGCTTCGCGTACTCGTCGGCGATGTCGAGCGCGGCAGCGTTGGCGGAGAGGATCGTGTTGTTGACGATCTCGACGCCGTCGGGCACCGGCATCGCCGACTCCGCCGGTGTGCGCAGCTGGATTGCGAAGTACATGTCCTTGTTCTCGCCGGTGAAGAGGTTCGAGTACACGTGGATGTCGTGGGCGGGCCCGCGCGGACCGGAGCGCGGATCCACGTAGAGCTGCGCGGCGCCGTTGGCGCGCACCCCGAAGTGGTTGCGCTCGATCGTCCACGGCCCGCCGCCGAGGATCTGGATCAGGTCGTTGTGGTTGTCGGCATGCGTGCCCGGCAGCGCGTCGTGCAGGTCGGAGTCGCTGATCGTCACGTCGTCGGCCGCGCCGCGGATGATGTCGGCGTCGCGGACGTGGCGGAAGGTCACGTGGTCGATCGTGAGCCCGCGACCCTGTGCGAGGATGCACGCGAGGCCGTGCTGGCAGGTCACGAACTCGGAGTTCGCGACGGTCACGTTGCGATCGGCGTCGTCGAGCTGCAGTGCGACGCCCTGATCCTCCTGCGTGGCGAGGAAGTGCACGTTGCGGAACGTCACGTCGTGCGAGCCGCGCACGTCGGCGATCGCGGGCTGCCCGTCGGGGACGAAGCGGACGCCGCTCACGGAGATGTTGCCCGAGCGCTTGACCAGGAGCCCGGCGAGCATCGTCGAGGGGCGCCCCACGAGGCGGATGGGGGCGGTCGGCGCGAGCGCGAGCAACGTGAGCGACGCAACGTGGCCCGCGGGCAGGCGGATGGTGCCGCCGGTCGTCGCCACCCGGTCGAGCTCGGTCTGGAACCACTTCGGGTTGTCGGCGAACGTGTAGAGCTCGACGGTGCGATGCGTCTTCTTCTCGGTGACGCGGTGGGCGGCATACGCGGTCGCCGCGAGCGCACAGAGCAGCACCGCGCCGGCGACAGCCAGGCGGTGCCTACGAAACAGCCGGATCACCGGCAGGGCGCAGCACGGCCGGGGCGGGGCTCGCCGTCCGCTCGGCGGGCACGCGCAGTTGCTCCGCGAACTCCTGAATGCGGGCTGCGACCGCATCGACCTCGTCGGGATCGTCGAGCTGGTGGCCGACCGCCGGGATCAGCCCGAGCTTGAACCACGGGCGCTCGCCGAGGCGATTGAGACCGAGGAAGAGCTCGACGATCTCGTCGCGCACGATGTCGTTCTCCCCGTACAGCAACGAGACGGGGAGCCGGCGCGCATACAGCGTACGCAGCGATTCGAGCAGCAGCGTGTTGAGCCAGTTGTCGGCGTCGTCGGGCAGGCGGCGCGAGAAGCGCGGCAGGAGCGACCACACGAGCGGGCGGATGACCCGGCGCACGCGTCCCGAACCCGTGCGGTGGCGCAACTGGGCGAGCTGGCGCAGCGCGCGCCGGCGCTCGGTGCGCCGCGCGAAGCCCGGCGGGATGCGCGCGCCGCTGCGCTTGAGCGGAACGCCGACGGCGATCACGCCGGCGACACGATCGAGCCGCTCGGCGACGCGCAGTGCGGTGATGCCCCCGCCGCAGGTTCCGAAGAGCACGAGCGGGACATCCTGCTCGACCGGCGCGAACGCCTCGGCCGTCAGCCGGACGTCCTCGACGAAGGCGCCCGACTCCACACGTCGCAGCAGGTCGAAGAACGGCTCATCGGGCAGCGAGCCGGACGACTCCCCGAGACCCTGCGGATCGACGCGCACCACCCTGTGCCCGGCCGCCGACAGGCGATCGGCCATGCGCACGAGCACGCGGTTGACACCCATGCGCGGCAGCACCCCGCCGGCGAGCAGGATCGTGACGCTGAGCGGCGGCCCGGCGGGCTCGTGCACGACGGCGACGAGCTCGGCGCCGTCGGCGCCGGGGATCGTGACGACGCGGCGGGTCATCGTTCGAGCCACTCCGCAACCGCCGTCTCGAGTTCGGGGACGCGATCGAAGAACGCACCCAGATTGGCGTGGGCGTGCACGGCGGGGAACGTCGCGCGCCCGCTCGCGAGCACCGTCGCGGACTCGCCACAGCGCTCCAGCGCCGCGCCGGGCGCGAACGCCACGAGGCCCGCGAAGAGGCCGGGCGAGAATCGCTGTCCGTCGACCACGACCGGCTCGCCGCGGCCCAGCTGCGCGAGCAGGTCGTCACGGCTCTCGCCACTCGAGCCCCGGCGCATGACGCGCCGCGCGATCTCGTGTCGCAGGTCGTGGCGGAGCGAGGCCTGCGGGTCGAGGCAGGGGTCGATCAGAAGCACGCGCCCGGCCGCGTCGTCCTCGGCGACCGCGAGCGCGGCGGCCGCGGCGTAGCGGAAGGCGAGCAGGTGGGGCTGCGCCGCGGGGAAGCGCCGCGCGAGCTCGGCGAGGCCGAGACGGAGATCGGCGCAGAGCGCCTCGAACGTGACGTCCTCGGGCTCCCCCGCACTCTCCCCCGTCCCGCGCGGGTCGATGAACACCGCCCCGTGGCCGCGTGCGGCCAGCGCGCGCACGAGCTGTACGAGAGCGCGTCGCGAACCGACGGCCTCGCTCGCGAGCGGCGACACGACGAGCAGGGCGAGCGCGGCATCGACCGGGCCGTCGGCGTAGGTGAAGACAGGCGCCGTCGGGTCTCCGGCATATGCTGCGGTCGGCATCTCCGCCAAGCTATGACCGCATCGTGCGTGCGTCAAGGTCTGCCACGGGGGGCTACCCGTGCGTCCAGGAGAGGGCTGCTCGGAGGAGCGACGCCCCACCGCTCGGCGTTCCGTTGCGTGCTTGGGTAGGGCGGTGCCTGACGCCGTCAGGCACCGAGCCGGATCAGTAGCCGATCTGGATGCGGTCGCTGTGGTCCGGCAGGGCGAACGAGCCATGGTTGCCCGTGGGACCGTCGACGTCCATCAGCGAGACGACCTGCCGCGGGCGCATGCGCTGAGGCAGGAGCAGCAGCAGGCGCACCGTGCGCTCGGTCACGCTGCCCGGGCCCTGGTGGTGCTTGATCGGCACGCCGCCGATGGCGGTGACGTCGACCGCGCGACCGTAGACGTGAGCGCTGACGCCGCCCGAGGCCGTGAACAGGCGATGGCCGCTGACGAGGCTCGAGACGCGTACCGAGCCGGTCGCGTTCGCGAGATACTCGACCGTGATCAGCACGCGCGGGTCGACGCGCCGGCCACGGATGTCCGCGCGCCCGCCCGCATAGATGTGGAGGCGATGATCGGCCAGGACGCGCTTGCGCAGCTGCGCGCCGTGCCAGCCGATGCCGTGCTGCATCCGGCCGAGACCGAGCGCGCCGTAGAAGGCGGCGAGCGCACCCACGCGCCGCGCCGAGGCGTCGGAGCCGAAGTAGGCCTTGAGCGCGTCGTGCGTCGTCTTCGCGCTGAGATTGCGGTTGGCACCGTGCTCGTGCAGGTACGTCGCGAGCGCGCGCAACTGGTCGGCCTGGCCGGTCGGGACGGCCGGCAGCTTGCGGCCGGCGATCGGGCCGTTCGCCGCGCCGAGCCTGGACTCGACGCGCGCCACGGCTGCGAGCAGCGCCCAGTGGACGTGCGACTGCTGCGCGATCGTGGAGATGCGGAGCGCGAGGGCGTGGTCGATGGTCTTCAGCTTGGGCAGCGGAGGCGTGCTCGTGGCATGCACGTAGAAGCGGATCTGCGCCGGGGTCGGCAGGAGCCGCGCGCTCAGGGCGGGCTGCACCGGGACGGACGGCGCGGGCGGCTGCGTGACGGTCTTGGACTGCCCGGAGCCGGTATGCGGCGGGGGTGCGGCCGGCTGCTCGCGGCCGCCACCCGAGGCGGTCGGCGTTGCCGGATCGGTCGTCGTCGCGGGCGCGACGTCGGGCGCCGGCGCCGCCGGGGGCGTCGCCGCCGGGGGCGTGGCGCTGTCGGGCGTTGCGGAGGCGTCGACCACGGGCGGTGCCGGGTCGGTCGTGGCGGGGGCGGGCGGCGGCGTTGCCGGATCCGTCGTCGTCACGGTCGTCGTGGTCGTGTCGGTCGTCGTCCCCGGCGCCGTGTCGGCGGGCGGTGTCGCGGGATCCGTCGTCGTGGTGGTCGTGGTGACGGTCGTGTCCGTTGTCCCCGGGTCCGTCGTCGTGTCGGCCGTCGTCGTCGTCGCCGCGCCCGGATCGGTGCTCGCGGTCGTCGTCGTATCGCCGGTGTCGGCCGTCGCGCCCGAGGCGAGGCTGCCCGCGGCAAGCGCACCGGCCGTGAGGCTGGCGGCTACGAGCGCAGCCACACCCGCCGCGCGCCTCGCGCTCGGCCGCTCGCGCGGCTCTTCGGATCCGGTGTTCTCAGCCATCCCTGTCCTCCCTGCGTCCTCTCGGAGCCGCCCGAGCGGACGGCTCCATTCCGGGCGCATCGGCAGTCGCCGGCCGCTGCATGTCCCCCATCGGGACCATCTGGGCCCGATCGGGCGGTCACGCCGCGAGGTCACTTCAGGCAGAGCGACGCGAAATCGGCCCGGCGGGGCACCCGCGCCGCTGTGCGACCTCTGCCGGATCAAGTAACAGATGCATCGAATACCTCGGTGCAGGGATGCCGCAGTGCCTCCTCCTGGCGATAGACCTATGACGCATGCCTTGCCGACGCCCAGAGGACTCCCGGTGAGCGAGCAGCGGCGTGGTCGTGCTCGGCTCCAGCCGGTCGACGGACAGGATCAATCCCGTCCCGCCGCGGGGTCCGAACCAGTTCACGCCCGGACCGAGCGTGCCGCCGGCGACACGTGCGTGCGGAGAGATCGAGCAGCGGACGAGCTGCGAGCCCCGCCTCTGCCGGCGACGAACGGACGGCAGCGCGAGCACGCGGACGCGCGGCTCCGCTCCGACCGCCCGGAGATCGCAGAGATCCGTCGCGACCTCGCCGTCGTGCATTCCAAGCTCGATCGGATCACGGCGGGAGTCGCGACCCTCCAGACCCACAGTCTGCGACAGACCGGCGGGGTCGCGCTCGTGCTTTCCGTGCTGATCGCACTCGCGTGGAAGGTGATCGCGGGATGAGGCGTCCGAGCAAGGGCGTCACCGCCGTCGCGATCGCGCTCGTCATAGCGGCGGTCGGCGGCGGCGTCCTCTCCCGCTCCCTCCGTCACTCCGGAGCCTCACCGTCACGCGCAACGGCAGCCAGTGTCTTGGTGCTGCTCAATCAGCAGCGTGCGGCACACCGCCTGCTCCCGCTCGCGCTCGACGCGAATCTCACACGAGCCGCGCTGTCGCACTCGGCCGACATGTTGCGACGCGGCTACTTCGCCCATGACGGACCGCAGGGAGCCTGGGACGTCCGCATCCGCCGCTTCGCAGGGCGCGCCGTCTTGGGCGAGATCCTCGAATACGGCTCCGGGCACTACGCCACCGCGGACGGAATCGTCGCTGCCTGGATGGAGAGCGCCGCGCATCGCCGCGTCATTCTGACCCCCGACCTGCGTCTCATCGGGATCGGAATCGTCGTGGGCACCTTCCGTGGACAGGACGGCGTGGCGATGACGACCGGCGATCTCTCGTCGCAGAAGCTCGCTGCCGGGTAGACGCGCTGCGCTCCACCGCAAGCGCGTGCGGGTTTCCGAATGCTCTACGCTCGCGCTCCGGACCGGGCACGCATACGAGGGAGCGCTCCATGTACGCAACGATCCGCGTCTACGCGGGCAACAGCGATCTCGGCGAGGAGCTTCGCCGCAACCAGGAGTCGGTGAAGAGCGCGATGAGCGTGGTCACCGGCTTCCAGGCCTACTACTTCGTCGCCACGTCCGATGGCGGCGGAGCGTCGATCACCGTCTGCGACGATCAGGCAGGCGCCGAGGCGTCCAACGGCGTCGCGGCCGCCTGGATCGCCGAGAACCTCCCGGGTCTGTCGGTCGCGCCACCTGCGATCTCCGCAGGTGAGGTCCTCGTCACGTTCTAGATCGTGCCACCGGTCGTCGCATGCCGAGCTTCATGCGCGCGCATGACAGGTGGCCGGCGTCACGGGAGCAGTCGCACCTGCAGGCGGCCGGACGCCGGCGCTGCGCCTGCAGCTGCGACCTCCGGTGGCACGGCAGCCCCGAGCGACATCGGCCCACCGAAGCGGCGCATGACGCGCGCGACGTACGCGCGGGTCTCACGTGGCCACCGGCCCGGCAGCACCGCGGGCCCGGCGTTGTAGGCGGCGAGCGCCGCCGCCACGTCACCGCCGCTGTACTCGAGCAGGAGGCGCATCCGGCGAGCCTGCGCAGCGATCGCGGCCGCCGGTTCGAACGGGCTCGACCGCCGCTGCGGATTCCACGCACCGGCCCAGGTCGCCGGCATGAACTGCGCGAGGCCCTGTGCGCCGGCGGGCGACTGCGCTGAAGGATCGAATCCGCTCTCGGCTTCGAGCTGCGCTGCGAGCAGCGCCGGCGGCACCTGCTCGGCCTGCGCGGCGCGCGCGAGCAACGCGCGGAACGCCTGAGGCACGTACGCGGGGACGCCGAGCGCTCCCTCGCCCACGGCGGGCGGGCCGATGCCGGGGCGCAGCAGCCGTCCCGCACCCGTCCAGCCGCCGTCGGCGATCGCCTCGACGTGGACGAGCGCGCCGCGGTGCGGCGCCTCGACCGCCAGGCCCGGGGCGACGACCAGCCCGACGTGGTGCGCGGGCCGGCCGACGAAGACGAGGTCGCCGGGCAGGAGACCCGTCCCCGGGGACAGCGGACGGGCGAGACCCTGGAGGCCGGACGCCGTCAGTCGCCCCACCGGCATCCCGGCCGCGGCGAGCGCGTAGTCGACGAGACCCGAGCAGTCGAATCCACCCTCGGCCCGGCTCTCGCCGCCCCACACGTACGGCCAGCCGAGCTGGGCCAGCGCGGCCGCCACGATCGCGCCCGCGGCGTCGAGGTCGCGCACGTCGGCGCCGCGAAAGCCCGCGTCCGCAAGCTGCTGGGCGAAGTCGATGCCCGCGCGCGCCGCGACCTCGCCATGCCCGGCGATCCGCGCGCGCACCCTGACCGCGAGCGGCGACGGGTCGCGGATCCCGCGCTCGAAGGTCACCGAGACGAGCGTGAGGCCGAGGGCGTCGGCCGAGCGCCCGGCGGCGGCGCGTGCCAGGCGTTCGGTCGCGCGCAGGGTCGCGGGCGCGCTCCCGGCGTCGATCGCCGCGCCGTAGCGCGCCTCGAGCACGCGCGCCGCGGCGAGCGCGACCGCGTCGACCGATCCGCGGGCACGCTCGTCCAGGAGCAGATCGCGCCCCGTTGCGAGCGCGGCGCCCGCGACGAGCGCGAGCAGCAGCAACAGCGCCACCGCTGCGACGGCGATCGCGCCGCGCTCCTCGCGCGCGGCCGCGCGGTTCATGCAGGCCCGATCGGGCTCGACACGCGGACGCGCGCGAGCAGTGGCAGCGGGAGACGCAGGCCGCTCGGGACGTCGAGCTCGAGCACGCCTGCGCGGATCGTCGCCCGGGTGCCGCGCGGCGCGCCCGTGCGCGCCGCCTCGAGCACCGGCCGGCCGAGTGCCGCGGCCGCCTGCGCACGCCCGGCTGCGCGTTCGGCGGCGAGCTCGGCGCGGAACGCCAGCGCGAGCTGGGCCAGCACGAGCACGGCGAGGGCGAGCACGGGTGCGAGCACCGCGAGCTCGACGGCGGCCTGACCCGCCTCACGCGCCCTCATCGCTCCACCGCGCCGACGCTGATGGCCGGCACGGGCAGGAGGCGCGGAACCGAGAGCGTGATGGCGACGGCGCCGTCGGCATCGACGCGCACGCGCACGCTGCGGGCGAGCCGCCCTGGCAGCGCCGCGCGCACCGCGGGCCCCGCCGGCGCGCCGCGGGCGACCGCCCGCGCGCCCGCGCTCGCAGCGCGCTCGGCCGCCACCGCGCAGAGCGCGAACAGACACCCCTGCGCGAGCGCGGCGACGAGGAGCAGGAGGCACGGCAGCAGGGCGACCAACTCGACCCCCGTCTGTCCGCGCTCCGTCGTCATGCGACGAGGCTAGGAGCCTCCACCGTCACGTGTCCGTGACGGACCGTGCCGGAAGCGTCACGGGGAGGTGCAGGCTCCCTGGCCGGTCACGGGATCGACGACGCACTGGGGGAGCACGGTCGTGTTGCCGGCGAGATCGCGTGCGACGCCGGAGACCACGATCAGGCCCTTGCCGACGATCCCGCGCAGGGGTACCGAGCGCGTGTGCAGGCTCGTGCCCCAGAAGCTCACGTAGCCCTTCAGCAGCGGCCCGATGCGCCCGACCTGCGTGACCAGGAGCCGCAGGTGCACCGATTCGGATGCCTTCACGGTGATGCGCAGCCGGCGCGCTCCCGGCTCGGGTGGCCGGAGGCTGAACTGCACGTCCGGCCGCACGGAGTCCTGCACGAAGGTCGTGAAGCGGTAGGAGTTCTTGTTGCCCGCGCGATCCTGGACGCTGAAGACGACCTGGTGGACGCCGGGCGAGAGCCACGCGTACTTGACGTGGAGCCCGTCGCGCGTGCGCTCGACCGGGGTGTGATCCGCGCGCTCGTCGTGAAATACCCACTTCGCGGTGGCCGGATCGACCCCCGAGGCGAGATCCGTGGTGCCGCTGGCGTCGTACTCGGCGGGCGTGCGCGGCGGCGTCTTGCCCGACGGCACCGTGACGACGATGTGCGGGGCGGTCACGTCCTTCGCCGCGAAGCTCACGGTGAGCATGGGCAGGCCGAGGGAGGACGAATTGTTCGCGACCTGAGCGACGCGAATCAGGTACGTGGCGGGCGAGCCGTCCGGCAGGGGGGTGACGTAGGCCGTCGCATTGGCGGTCGCGCCCTGCTTGACGTCGTTCGCGAGCCCGCAGCCGACCTCCTGGTTCGACGAGTCGATGATGCTCACGACCGGCTGGTACCGCGTCGCATCGGTCGAGAGCACGGTCACGCGCAATACCGAGGCCTCGGGGACGACCATCTGGTACCAGATGCTCCGGAAGCCGACCGAGCCGGTGCACGACGGCAGCGGATCCGCGTCCTCGGGCCCCGTCGTCGCATCGGTCCAGTCCGAGGCTTGCACAACGACGTTCTGCGGCGCCGAGAGCGACGTCCAGCCGGGCGGACTGACGACCGTCGCGGCGCTCTTCACGTCGTTCGGCGGCGGTGCCGCCTCGGCCGCCGCCGCGGGCACCAGGCACGCACAGGCGACCGCGAGCAGTCGTGCGAGCCGGATGGGGGCGCGTCGGGACATGGCAATCGGATCCTGGGGCGTGCCGGCGCCGCGCGCGGCGCGGCGAGCCGATGGTGCAGAACGAAGCCTAGCCTGCACCCGCGCGCCACGGCGGATCAGTAGTAGTAGCGCCGCGACTCCTGCCAGCCGCGGTAGAGGCCGTACCCGCAGCCGCCGAGCGCGGCGAAGAAGACGATCGCGGCGAGCGGCGAGGAGCCCGCCCAGAGATCCGCCGTCACGACGAGCAGCACGATCCCGAGCACCGAGCCGTAGAGCATCGCCCGGCTGCGCAGCGGCATGAGCCCGAACGTGCCGCGGTTCTGGCGCCAGATCGAGAGCGCGAGCCCGGCGAGCACCACGAGGAAGGCGATGCGCAGGATCAGGAAGAGCAGGCTCGTGATCTCGCTGCCGGCCTCGCCGAGCGCGGTCAGGCCCGCGGCGACGAGTGCCACGATGCCCAGGTTGCGCCAGAGCGCGTTGCGCAGGATCACATCCCCCTCCCGGTCATGAAGGCGCGCGTGCCGAGGGCCGCGATGACGAACGCGATGATCGAGAACTGCAGCAGGTTGCGGCGCCCGTCGGCGGTGCGCGCCGAGTAGCCGAAGAGCACCGCTGCAGTGGGGAGAAGACCGTAGACGTAGTGCAACTGTACGGGCGCGCGGTACCCGCCCGCGAGCAGGTACAGCCCGAAGGCGCCCTGGAGCAGCGCGAGCGTGTGCGAGAGCGCGAGCAACTGGCTCAGGAGCGGCGTGACGGGACGGTCGCGCCGCCAGGTCAGCAGGCCCCAGATGCCCACCACGACGTTGATCGCGACGAAAAGGCCACCGAGGGCCATGTGGGCTTCGAGCACGGCCATAGACTATCCGTGCCCCGGCGATCGGCCGGCGCGCGACCGCCGTTCCCTTCCAGAGGAGGAGCCATGCTGCACGCCGGTGACGAGGCGCCCGACTTCTCGCTCGAGAGCGACGAGGGCGAGACGGTCACGCTCTCCGCGCTGCGCGGGCGTCCGGTGGTCTTCTACTTCTATCCCAAGGACGACACGCCGGGCTGCACGAAGCAGGCCTGCGCGCTGCGCGACGGCTACGCCGAGATCCAGGCGAGCGGCGCCGCGCTGTACGGCATCTCGCCCGACGACTCCGCGTCGCATCGCGCCTTCCGCGAGAAGTACGGCCTGCCGTTCCCGCTGCTCGTCGACGCGGGGCACGCGCTGGCCGAGCGCTACGGCGTCTGGAGCGAGCGGCCGGACGGCAGCACCGGCATCCTGCGCAGCTCGTTCGTGGTCGGCGCGGACGGCCGTCTGCTGAGCGCGTCCTACGGCGTCAAGCCCGAGGACACGACGCCGGAGGCGCTGGCGGCACTCTCGGCATGAGCACCGCAGCGCCGCTCGCCGGCGTGCGCGTGCTCGATCTCTCGCGCGTCCTCGC
>CAZYYP010000074.1:0-14554 GCA_964651695.1 uncultured Gaiellales bacterium
TGTCGCCGACGTAGCGCGAGTAGGCGCTCCAGTTCATGCCGAACTGGAACTCCTGGACGATGCCCGTGACGACGCCGATCGCGAAGTTGATCAGCATGAGCTTGCCGAAGAAGCGCGTGAGCCGCAGCGAGTCGGCGTCGCGGCGCCGGTACCACATGGTCTCGAAGACCGCCACGAACCACGTGATGCCGATCGTGATCGGCACGAAGATGAAGTGGTAGACGGTCGTGACACCGAACTGCCAGCGGGCAAGGTCGAGCGCGTTCATCGTCCTCTGCCCGCCACGTCCCTAGTTTCCCCGGAAGGAGCCGACCCAATCATCGGCGGCGGCACTCAACCGCGTTGCGGGATTCCCGCAGAGGTCGCCGTGTCCGCCGACCGCGCATGCCCGCGGCGCTACGCCGTCGCCACGACGTAGAACTGGCCGCCGACCGGCGCCGTCCGCGACGGAAAGCGGCCGGCCATCGCCTGGCGGTGCGAGCAGACGCAGACGGGCGTCAACTGCGCCTCGCGGCACTGGGTGACGAGCCAGCCCAGCGAGGGGCGCTGCACGTACTGATCGCCTTCACTCTCCTCGTCGGCCCGCAGGCTCTTGCGGGGCAGCACGACATTGCGCAGTAGGCGCGGGAGCATGCGGTTCAGCGCGTACGGCGTCCGCAGGCTGAGCAAGACGACGCCGCCGGGCCGCAGGACGCGCCGTACCTCGCGCAGGCAGGCGATCTTGCCGTCGCGCGTCAGGTGCCCGATGCCGTTGCAGCCGAACACGACGGCGTCGAGTTCGCCCGCGCCGTTCGGTAGGGCGACCGCGTCGCCGACCCGGAACGTCACATCGGCGCCGGCAGCAACCGCCGCGGCCTCGGCCTCGGCGATCATCGACGGCGAGATGTCGAGGCCCTCGGCGGCAAAGCCGAGCGCCGACAGGGCGAGTGCGAAGCGACCGTTGCCGCAGCCGAGATCGAGCACCAGGCCGCGGGCCGGCAGGAACCGGGCGACGAGCGCTGCCTCGGCGGCGTCCAGGCCCTTGTCCGGAGCGTAGGCGCTGCGAATCTCGGGACGGTCGTAGTAGGCGCGATTGCGCGCGCTCGCATCGTCCTGATTCGTGACGCGCCTCACGAGCGTGGGCTCGCCAGGGCGCGTCGCCCTTCGGGGTGGCAGATCATGTGACCGTCTTCATGGGAGGCCCCCTCCCTCCTAAGCGTACGCTCGCAGGTCGCGGGCGGAGGCGGCCGTCACTCGGCGGACCGAGCGGCGCGACCGCTCACGGATCGACGCAGTGTCCCTGGTCGGGGTTTCTTCGTGTACGACGTCATGTCGAGGACCCGCTCGCGTGTCTGGATGTACCAGGAGGAACCCGCGGGCAGCGCGGGTCTCGGCGCGGCGTCGAGGCGCGAGGCCGCCTGCTCGAGTACCGCGGCGGCGGCGCTCGGCTCGCTGCCGCTGAGCGTCGCCACCAGCACCGCGCACGCCACGGCGGCAGTCACCCCGCGCGAGTTTCCCGCGTCGCGCGGCAGCTGCGGCTCTGGCTAGGATCGGGGCGTGTTCAACCGCCGCAAACGCGAACCCGTCGCGCCCGGTCAGGATGCGGTCGTCGACCGCGTGCTCTGCATCTCCGCGGTGGCGATGCTCGGAGCGATCGCGGTCGCCCTCGAGGACGGCACGATGGAGAGCGGGCCGGCCGCGGAATATCTGACCGAGACCCATCGCTGGCTGATCCGGGAGAACCTCACGCACGCTCTCAGCGGCTCGGAACGGAAGCTCCTCGCCAAGCCGCTCGGCGACTGGACGGAGGGCGAGTCGATCGTCGCCAACTGGCGGAGCGAATCGATGGGCGTGCTCCTCTGGGCGCTCTCGGCGCTCGACGGCATGCCCGCGTACGACACCCGCTTCGAGCGTCTGCCGTCGCTCGTGCCACTGCTGGCGCCGACGATCGGCTTCCGGCGGGCGACGAACCTGCGCTCACCGGAGGAGATCGCGCGGGCGCGCGAAGTCGCCGAGCTATGGCACTGGCGAGCACGCACGCGGCAGCTCCAGGAGCGCGGCGAATCCCCTGCGGGAGGCCATGATCTCGATGCCGTCGCGTGCGAGGCGGCGACACGCGCCCACACCGACGGCTCGATTCCGGAACCCGTCGACGGCGACTTCCCGGCGTACGGCAAGCCCTTCCGCTCGCTCGACCCCGAGGAGTACTCGGCCGTCGCAGCGGGCGCCGCCGAGCGGCACTACGCGCTCAACTGGCTCTCCGGCTACGCCGGAGACTGGGACAGCGTCCCGACCGGCACGTGAGCCACGAGGGACACGCTGCCCTGCGCAGGTTTCCGCCGATCGAGCCGTTCGCGTCGGGCATGCTCGCCGTGGGAGACGGTCAGCGCGTGTACTGGGAGACCTGCGGGAACCCGGCCGGCAAGCCCGCGGTCGTCCTCCACGGTGGCCCCGGCTCCGGGTGCACCGCCGGCATGCGCCGCTCGTTCGACCCGCGCGCCTATCGGATCGTCCTGCTCGATCAGCGCGGGGCAGGCCGCAGCACGCCGCGCGTGAGGCACGACACCGATCTCGGCGCCAACACGACCGATCACCTGATCGCCGATCTCGAGCGGCTGAGGACGCACCTCGGCATCGAGCGCTGGCTCGTGTGGGGCGCCTCGTGGGGGACGACGCTCGCGCTCGCCTACGCGGAGCGCCACCCGCGGAGTGTCAGCGAACTGGTGCTCGCATCCGTCGCGCTGACCCGGCCGGCCGACATCCACTGGCTCTACCACGAGACGGGACGCTTCTTCCCCGAGCAGTGGGCGCGCTTCCGCGACGGCGTCCCCGGGCACGAGCGCGACGGCGACCTGGTGGCCGCCTACAACCGCCTCCTCAACGAGCAGCCGGACCCGGCCGTGCGGCGCAGCGCGGCGCAGCGCTGGTGTGACTGGGAGGACGCCGTCCAATCGCTCGAAGCCGGCTGGGTGCCCAATCCGCGTTACGCCGATGCCGCGTTCCGGATGACGTTCGCGCGGGTCGTGACGCACTACTTCCACCATCGCGCCTGGCTGCGAGACGACGAGCTCCTCCAAGACGCCTACCGCCTGGAGGGGATGCCGGGCGTCCTCGTGCATGGCCGCATGGACATCGGCGGGCCGCCGGACGCCGCCTGGCACCTCGCGCGCGCCTGGCCCGATGCCGAGCTGCAGCTCGTTGACACCGGTCACGGCGGCGGCGAGGAGATGATGATGCGGCTGATCGAGGCAACGAACCGCTTCGCCGCACGGCGCTGACGCCTCGTCGACGTCATTCCCCTGGGAAGGAGCCCGAGCCTCCCCGGCGACGAGCAGGGATCCAGGACGTGGCTGCCCCGAGCATCGCGGCGTACGCTTGCGGCATGCGAACCCGGCGGCGTGAGTTCGAGCTCGAGGTCGAGAGGGCACTCACGCTCGCCGAGACCGTCACGCTCGCCCCGGCGGCATCGGCGCTCGCCACGGCGGAGCGGCCGACGCGAGCGTCGGTCGCGCGGAGCGCTCAGAAGCGCGCGGGCAACCGCGCGGTCAGCGGGGTGCTCGCCCGCGATGACAACCCGGCGCTGAAGAACGCGCCCCCGCCGCCGCTCAAGGAGCCCGGCGAGGTCGACGCGCTCTTCGACACCAGCGTCCATATGAAGAACCTGATCGGCAAGAAGCTCGGCAAGGGCAGCATGGAGAAGGCGATGATCCTCGACGACGCCGCGGCGTTCGAATCGGCGTGGGCCGAGTACGCGCTGCGCTCGATCAATCCCGAGACGGGGCAGAACTTCGCAAGCGAGGACGAGGCGCGCGCCTTCCTGAAGAAGAAGGGCGTGCGGGCGTTCCAGGACACGGACCGCGGCAAGATCCACATCAACAAGGAGCGCTCGAACCTCGGGACGCAGTTGCACGAGGCGCTGCACTTCTTCTCCTCTGACCGCTGGAAGAGCCGCATCGGCTACACGGTCAACGAGGGCGTCACGGAGTACTTCACCCGCGCGATGGGGCCCGATGTCGGAGTCGATCGCGACATCAACTCCTTTCTGCAGGAGTTCACGTCGGCGACCCAACTCGTCGCGGCCGCCGACGAGCAGACCGTGGCGGCGGCCTACTTCGACGGCGACATCGCCGCCCTCGAGAACAAGATCGACGCGCGCAAGCCGGACGGCAAGGGCACGTGGCGCCAGTGGCTCCGCCATCTCGACGAGCGGAACTTCAAGGCCGCGAACGCGCTGCTGCTCAAGCCGTGACGAACGCCAGAGGCGGCCACCCCCCGCGTCGTTGAGCGGCGCGGAGGGTTGAACTCTCCGGCCGAGGGGTACCGCCCACCCGCTGAACGGCGGACGGGCAGGCCGCTATGACGTCCCGCCCCGGCCAGGGATCTTCTGGGGAGGTTCCGACCGGGGCGGGACACGATCACCGTACGACGGGCGATCGCGGGCGCGGAACGGCGGCGAGCGAGAAAACGCGCAAGCGCAACCATCGCCGATCCGCGCGGCAGCGTCAGCGCTCAGGGACTGAACAGGTTCTGCGGCAACGGCTGAATGTGCGGGACGGCGGTGCTCGGGTTGGGCTCGCCGGCCTCGATGAGCACGGCCAGAACGATGCATGTTGCGAGCAGAAGCGCCGAGACGGCGAGCAGCCGCGCGACCATCTCCGGCGTTCGATGCCGTGCGAGCGTTCGCCGGCGGGCTCCGATCCTCAACGCCCCATACATGTCCGCTAGTACCCGGAACGGCCGTATTTCATTCCTGGGCTTCCGGCTCGCGCGTGCGGTCACCTGGGAGGGCGAACTAGAGCAGGCCCTGGCGGCGGGCCTCGAACACGGCTTCCGCCCGCGAGCTGACGCCGAGCTTGCGGAACATGTCGCGGGCGTAGCCCTTCGCGGTCGGCTCGGTGATGGAGAGCTCTTGGGCGATCTGCTTGAAGCGCAGACCGGTCTCGAGCAGCGGGAGCAGCTCGCGCTCGCGTCGTGTCAGGTGCGCCGGCGGAGGATCGTCCTCCGGCCACAACAGGGACGCGAGTTGCGGCGCGGCCGCGTCCAGGGCGGCACAGCGGCCGACGTGGTCGACGATGCTCGTAGACGAGAGCGAGGCGACGCCGTACACGTCCCCGCGCGGATGGCGCAGCGGCACGGAGCACCCCGAGCGGAACCCCACGGCGAGCATCAGGCGGTCGCTCGCGCGATCCCAGCCGGGTGCGCAGCGGAAGTCGGAGGCCGCGTACAGCTCGCCGCGCGCTGCCGCGCCGACCTGCGTCGAGGTCTCGAGCGGAAGCTCGGTGCCCGCGGCAAGCAGGCCCTTGCCGTCCCAGGCGACGATCCGGAAGGACTCGACGCGGTGGTCGACGAGCGCGATCGAGAGGCGGTCGGCATCGAGCTCGCGCCGCAGGCTGCGGCCGGCAGCGGCGAGTCGGGCGCCGCTCCGCGCGGCTCTGGGTGGGGCGCCGGTCGGCTCGGACACGACGTCCCGAAGGCTACGCCTCGCGTGCCCGCGGCCGCAAGCGCCCCTCCGAACGTGGGGTTGGCAGCACCCACGGCCGGAGCAAAGCTACGGGGGTTCAGGGCCGCTCGTCGCGGAGCGTGGCCCTCGCGACCGGCACGTACGAGGCAGGAGGAAGACGATGGCGGCAACCGCAGCGCACCCGAGGTACCCGAACCTCTTCTCGGAGTGGAGCATCCGCTCAACCCCGATCGCCAACCGCGTGATCTTCGCCCCCACCTGCCCCACGTGGGTCGCCGATCCCTACGAGGGGATCTTCACGGATCAGGCCGTGGCGTACTACGAGGAGCGGGCGCGCGGCGGCTGCGGGATGATCATCATCGGCGGCACGATCATCCACCCCGAGGCGCTCTACTCGGAGTTCAACTTCCCCGGGCTCTGGAAGGACGACCAGGTCGATGGCCTGGCGCGCGTCGCCGATGCGGTGCATCGCCACGGCTGCAAGCTGGCGTGCCAGCTCCTGCACCCCGGCCTGCGCGCCATGCCCGTGCTCAAGAAGGATCCCGCCTACGACTTCGACGCGGAGTGGTACATGGTCGCGCCGAGCCAGGTGCCGCCCGGCGAGTACCCGAACGCGCCGATGCCGAAGGAACTCGAGGAGCACGAGATCCAGGATCTCCTTGTGGCGTACGCGGACGCCGCGCGCCGGGCCGTGGCGGCCGGCCTCGACGGCGTCGAGTACCACATGTCGCACGGCTACCTGCCGTGGCAGTTCCTCTCGCCGCTCTACAACCACCGCAGCGACCAGTGGGGCGGCTCGTACGAGAACCGCATGCGCTTCCCCGTCGAGTCGATGCGCCGTGTGCGCGAGGCGATCGGCGACGAGGCCTTCCTCGGCTACCGCATCAATTCGACGTCGTTCTGGCCGGGCGATCTGGAACTGAACGACGTCAAGCGCGTCGTGCAGGACCTCGAGCGCGAGGTCGATCTCGACTACGTCAACCTCTCGGCGGGCGTTCACCACTCCTACATCCACACGCCCATGACGTACGAGCCGGGTTGGGAGCGCGGCTACACGAAGGCGATCAAGGAGGTCTCGACCAAGCCCGTCCTGCTGGTCGGCCGCATCACGCACCCGGGCATCGCCGAGGAGATCCTGGCCGCCGACGAAGCCGATGCCATCCTGCTCGCGCGTCAACTGTTCGCCGACCCCGACTGGGCCGTCAAGGCCCGCGACGGCAACGAGGAGGACATCCGCCGTTGCGTGGCCGCGAACTACTGCTGGCGGAGCGTGATCCGCGGCGGCCGCGTGCAGTGCGTCTACAACGCCGAGGTCGGCCGTGAGCGGACCTGGGGGCACGGCACGCTGACGCCCGTCGCCCAGCCGAAGAAGGTCGTCGTGATCGGCGGCGGGCCGGCCGGCCTCGAGTACGCCCGGGTCGCCGCTGCACGCGGCCACGACGTCGTCGTGCTCGAACGCGAGTCCGAGACGGGCGGGCACGTGCGCAAGCACGCGTGCCTGCCCGGCCGCAAGGAGTACGCGCAGATCGGCACCTGGCTGCTGCGCCAGGCGAAGGGCAACGGCGTCGACGTGCGCACCGGCGCAGGCGTCGAGGAGGACGCGCTCGACGCACTGCTCGAGGCCGAGCGTCCCGACCACATCGTCGTCGCCACGGGTTCGCGCTACCGCGAGGACGGCTGGCAGGGGCAGACGGCCGCGCCCCTGTCGGGAGCCGAGACCGGCAACTGCGTCTCGTGGGACCGGGTCGCGACCGGCGAGGTCACCCCGTCGGGCGACGTGCTCGTGGTCGACGACCTGCAGGACGCCAACGGGCCGCTGACCGCCGTCGCGCTGGCCGACGCCGGCTGCACGGTGCGCCTGGTGACGCGCTGGCCGATGGTCGGCATGGAGACGATTCCCGAGGTCTACTACCTGTGGATCGCCGAGCACCTCCACCGCACCGAGGTGGAGGTCATCACCGACCACTTCGTGAAGCAGATCAACGGCGCCTCGGTCGACCTCATCAACCTCTACCGGTCCGACCGCGTGCGCACGGTCGAGGCCGACTGGATCGTGATGTCGACCGGCCGGCAGTCGATCAACAACCTCTACCACCGGCTCCGGGAGCGCGGGCAGAGCGTCGAGATGATCGGCGATGCGATTGCCCCGCGCGGGACCTACGAGGCGGTGTTCGAGGGGCACCGGCAGGCACGCAAGCTGTGACGCTACGGCATTGCCCGCACCGCGAAGGGTGCGGGCAATGCAACGCGTCGAAAACCCGGCACCGGCGAGACACTCGCGCGAATCCGCGTGCCAGGCGCAAGCTGACGCGCGCGTGGATCGAGTGGCAGCCCACCCATCCCGGCCTGATCGAGGACCTCGACCAGGGCCACTACTTCGACGCCTGAGAACCGGTCTCGAGGGCTTCCCGGCGCCAGCCTCCTCCGACCTCCGACGTGCGGTCAACGCGTACGCCGCGGCGGCGCATTCCCCGATGTCACGCGGAAGGGCACGAGCGAGCATGACCAGATGCCTCTGCCTGAACGCAAGATGCCGGATGCGTTGGAGCACGAGCAGCTCTACAAAGCCAAGGCCGGCGCACCCGCGCTTGTCCAGGTGCCGCCGGCGCGATTCCTCGCGGTTGACGGCAACGGCAGCCCCGACGATGAGGCGTTTCAAGATGCTGTCGCGGCGCTCTACGCGATCGCCTACACCGCGAAGTTCGCGCTCAAGAAGGCAGGCGGCGAGACCGTGAAGGTCCCGCCGCTCGAGGGTCTCTACACCGATTTCGAGGCGAGCAGTTTCGAAGAAGGCAGACGACGACTCGTATGGACACTCATGCTGCGCCTGCCGAAGCCGCTCGACGAAGCGCTCGTCGAGCGCGCACGTGCCGAAGCGGGAGTGCGGCGGCCGAACGCTGCCCTGGGACGCGTCCGCACGATGCAACTCGCCGAAGGCGCCTGCGCCCAGGTGCTCCACGTCGGGCCGTACTCGACGGAGCCCGCGACGCTCGCGTCGCTCCGGGAGTTCATCCGGTCGCAGCAGCTCGAGCCACGCGGCCGGCACCACGAGATCTACCTCGGCGATCCCCGGCGTTCCAAGCCGGAGCGGCTCAAGACGATCCTGCGCCAGCCGGTCGGGTGACAGAGCTCCGCGCGCCACGCTGAACGACGGCGAATGGCTGCGCCGCAAGAGCCGCTCGACGCCCGCCGGCAACGACAACTCGGATTGTGTCCTGCGGAGCCGGCAATGAATCCTGAACAGGCAACGACGCTGTCCGGGCAGCCACTGGGTAAGCGCGATTCGGGAGCGCCGGCGGCACGCGCATCGACCGCGAACTGCCCCCACGTCGGACCCGGCAGTCATGAGCTTGCCGAAAGCGGTAGATTTGCACGGCCAACGCCGGCTCCGGCGAAGGCGACCACACAGGAGGATGAAATGGCATCGCCCCGAGCCCGCCGACGTCGCGGCCCACTCAGTCTCGCTGCCGGGGCCCTGGCAGTCGCGGCGATCGTATTGTCCCTGTTCGTCGGCACAGGATCGGCGACCCGGAACACCACCGCCGCGTCGCACGTGAAGGCAGGCGGTACCGCCTACCTCGCGGAGCCGCCGAGCGCCGTCCCGAACTACATCTTCCCGTTCATGAGCCTGTCGTTCTTCAGCGTCAACAACATCTCGGATCTGCAGCAGCTCATGTACCGGCCCGTCTACTGGTTCGGCAAAGGCAGCAGCCCGGCTCTGAATCCCGACATCTCGCTGGCCTCCCTGCCGAAGTACGCGAAGGGCAATACCGAGGTCTCCTTCACGCTCAAGCCGTACAAGTGGTCGAACGGCGAGACCGTGACGGCCCGGCAGGTCGTGTTCTGGATGAACATCCTCAAGGTCGAGTACCTGAACTGGGCGGCGTACTCGCCGGGAGGCATGCCCGACGACGTGAAGTCGGTCACGGCCAACAGCCCGACGAAGATCACGATCAAGCTCACGGGCCCGACCAACCCGTACTGGTTCACGTACAACGAGCTCTCGCAGATCACGCCGTTCCCGATGGCGTGGGACGTCGCGGCGAAGGGTCAGAAGGCCGGGAGCCAGGCCTGCGGGACCGCGTCGTACGCGGCGGTGAAGGTGAAGGTAACCACCGGCAAGAGCCCGTCGGTCACGCCCATCTCCGCGGCCGCGAAGTCCTGCGCAGCCGTGTGGGCCTACCTCTCGCGCAACTCCGGCTTCGATCCGAAGAACCCGAAGGCGCCGAACAACTCGCTCAAGACGTACGCCAGCAACCCCCTCTGGCAGGTCGTCGACGGCCCGTGGCACCTCACCAAGTTCGACTCCGCGGGCAACGTGACGATGGTGCCGAATCCGTCGTACTCCGGCCCTGTGAAGCCGAAGCTCGCACAATTCGTGCAGTTGCCCTTCACCTCCGGCGCGGCCGAGTTCAACGCCCTGGTGGGCGGCAAGGTCACCGTCGGCTACCTCCCGAGCGAGGACGTCACGGATCCCGCGAAGAACCCGCTCGTCCCGGGCAAGAACAACCCGCGGCTCTCGAACTTCGTGCTCGACCCCCAGTACTCGTGGGGCATCACCTACTTCCCGTACAACTTCAACTCGACCGGTGACGGCGGTCAGGCGGGCAAGATCTTCCAGCAGCTGTACTTCCGCCAGGCATTCCAGTCGCTGGTCGACCAGCCGCTCTACGACGAGAAGATCTACAAGGGCTACGCCGTGCCGACCTACGGTCCGGTGCCGGTGCTGCCGAAGAACCCGTTCGCGACCAAGCTCGAGTCGTCGAATCCGTATCCGTACAACCCCAAGAAGGCGGTCTCCCTCCTCACCGACCACGGCTGGAAGGTCGATCCGAAGGGCGTGACGACCTGCACGGACGCGACGAAGTGCGGAGTGCCCGCCGGCACGAAGCTCGAGTTCACGCTGCAGTACGCCTCCGGCGCAGCCGATACGAAGACGCTGATGGAGGCGCAGCAGGCCGCCTGGCAGCAAGCCGGGATCAAGATCACCCTGACGACGGCGAGCTTCAACGTCGTGTACGGCAATGCGGTGCCGTGCAAGGGCAAGTCCTGCACCTGGGAGATCTCGAGCTGGGGCGGCTGGGTCTACGCGCCCGACTTCTACCCGAGCGGCGAGCTGCTCTTCCAGACCGGAGCGGGCTCGAACAGCGGCTCCTACTCGGACAAGAAGAACGACGCGCTGATCCACGAAACCAACTTCGGCGATGCGACCCTCGCAGCCTGGGAGAACTACGCGGCGCTGCAGCTGCCGGTGGTCTGGCAGCCGAACGCGCGCTACCAGCTCACGGAGATCCGCAATGACCTGAAGGGCGTCGTGCCGCAGAACCCGCTGCTCAGCATCAACCCGGAGAACTGGTACTTCACGAAGTAACGGCCCTCCGCCGTGATCGGCTATCTGGCCCGCCGCGTCGTCCAGGCGACTCTCGTCGTCTTCGGGGTGACCCTGCTCGTGTTCCTTCTGGCACACATCATCCCGGGCGGCGCGGCGCGAGCCGCGCTCGGACCGCGGGCAACGCAGGTTCAGGTCAGGCAGTTCAACAAGCTCAACGGCTACGACCTCCCGATCTGGCAGCAGTTCTACGACTACTGCCGCGGGCTCGTCCTGCACTTCAACCTGGGGTACTCCTACAAGAAGAACCAGCTGGTCTCGGCGCTGATCGAGGAGGACATGCCCAAGACGCTCGTGCTGGTCGGGATCTCGACGGTCGTGGCCGTGATCGCAGCCATCCCGCTCGGGGTGCTCCAGGTCGTCAAGCGCAACAAGCCGATCGACTACTTCCTGACGGCGAGTGCGTTCATCTTCTACGCGATGCCCGCGTTCCTGCTGGGCCAGCTCCTGATCCTCTACTTCGCGATCGACTTCCGCTGGTTCTCGCCGGAGGCTCCGCAGTCGACATCGGCCTGGGGGATCCTCTCGGATCCGCGCGACCTCGTGCTGCCGGTCATGAGCCTCGCTGCCCTCACGGTCGCGGCGTTCAGCCGTTACATGCGCTCGTCGATGATGGATGCGATGACCCATGACTACGTGCGCACGGCGAAGGCGAAGGGCGCCAGTCAGCGGCGCGTGCTCTACCGGCACGCGCTGCGCAACGCGCTGATCCCGATCATCACGCTGCTCGGGTTGTCGCTCCCGGGCATCGTCGGCGGCGCGCTGATCACCGAGACGGTGTTCAACTTCCCGGGCATGGGACTGCTCACGACGCAGGCCGCGATCAACAACGACGTGCCGCTGCTGCTCGGGACGACGTTCGTCGCTGCGCTCGCGACCGTTGCCGGCTCGCTGGTCGCCGACGTCCTCTACGCGATCGTCGACCCGCGAGTCCGCTATGCGTAGCGAGCCGTTGCCGCTCGACGTGCTGGCGCCCGATCCGGCCGCCCCCGCAGGCGGGGAGGGAACCTCGATCGGCGGGATCGGCTCCCAGGTGGCGCACGTCTTCGCCGAGAACCGGCTCGCCGTCGTCGGCGCGGCGATCATCGTCGGCATGGTGCTGTTCTGCTTCCTGGGCCCCGTCCTCTACGGCACCAATCAGAGCAGCACGCAGAACGCCCTGCTCTACTCGACGCAGAACGCGCCGCCCAGCTGGGGTCACCTGCTCGGTACCGACCAGAGCGGCTTCGACGTCTTCGGCCGGATCATGTACGGCGGTCAGGTCTCGCTCGAGGTCGGGTTCGCCGCAGCCGCGATCGCCACGATCGTCGGCGTCCTGTTCGGCGCGATCTCCGGCTTCTTCGGCGGCTGGGTCGACGCGCTGATGATGCGCTTCGTCGACGTGCTGCTGTCGGTGCCGATCCTCTTCCTCGTGATCGTCCTGGCGGTCATCTTCCACCCGTCGCTGACGATCCTGATCCTCGTGATCGGCCTCACCGCGTGGCTCGTGCCCGCCCGTCTCGTCCGCGGGGAGACGCTCACGCTGCGCGTGCGCGAGTACGTGCTGGCCGTCCGCGTGATGGGCGGCAGCAACACGCGCATCGTGCTGCGCCACATCATCCCCAACACGATCGGCACGATCATCGTCAACGCGACGTTCCAGGTCGCGGATGCGATCCTCCTGCTCGCCGCGCTCGGCTTCATCGGCCTCGGCGTGCCGGCGCCGCTGACCGACTGGGGATCGATGCTCGCCGACGGCGTCAACGCGGCGCTCGACGGCTACTGGTGGCAGATCTACCCGGCCGGGGTCGTGATCGTCCTCGTCGTCGTGGCCTTCAACTTCGTCGGCGACGCGCTGCGCGACGCCTTCGAGGTGCGACTGCAGCGCCGCTAGCTCAGAGTCGATTCGGGCGGAGCGCCCCGCCCTGCGGTCGGCCCGTGTACACCCCTCACGCTCAGCCCGAACCTCTTAGACCGGCGCCCGCAAGGGGAAGTGGCAGGCGGCGACGTGTGAGCGCCCGAACGAGCGGAGCGGTGGCTCCTCCTCGCCGCAGATGGGCTGGGCGAGCGGGCAGCGCGTGCGGAAGCGGCAGCCCGACGGAGGCGTCATCGGGGAGGGCAGCTCGCCCCGCACACGAACCACCTTGCTGGCACGCGCCGCCACGGGATCGGGAATCGCAATCGCGTCGATCAGCCCTCGTGTGTAGGGATGGACCGTCCGCTCGTAGATGTCCTCCGACGACCCGATCTCGACGAGCTTGCCGAGATACATGACGCCGATGGTGTCGGCGAGGTACTTCACGACTGCGAGGTCGTGCGAGATGACGACGTAGGTCAGCTCGTATGCACGCTGCAGCTCGCGCATCAGGTTGAGGATCTGCGCCTGGATCGAGACGTCGAGCGCCGAGACAGGCTCGTCGGCGACGATCAGCTTGGGGCTGAGCGCCAGTGCGCGCGCCAGTCCGATGCGCTGTCGCTGCCCGCCCGAGAACTCGTGCGGGTAGAGCTCGGCGGCGCGCGGCGACAGGCCGACTTCCTCGAGCAGTGTCTTGACGCGCGCACGCTGATCGGCGCGCGATGCGATGCCCTGGACGACGAGCGGCTCGCGCACGACCGGGCCGACGCGCATGCGCGGGTCGAGCGATGCGAACGGGTCCTGGAACATCAGCTGCAGATCGCGGCGCCGGTGCCGCAGCGCCGATCCCCGCAGCTTCGTGACCTCGTCGCCCTCGAAGCGGATCGATCCCGACGTCGCCCGATGCAGCGCCACGATCAGCCAGCCGATCGTCGTCTTGCCGCAGCCCGACTCGCCGACGAGCCCGAACGTCTCGCCTCGGGCCACGCTGAACGAGACGTCGGAGACCGCCTTGATCGAGCCGAGCTTCCGCTGGATGATGGCCCCCGATGTCACCGAGAACTCCTTCACCAGGTGCTCGATCTGCAGCAGCGCGCCGTTCTGCGCCACGGGCTCGGGCTCCACCCGCTCCGTCACGCGGATCGGCGGGAACGCGTGCTCGGCGGCGAGGCGGTCACTGGACGACGTACGAACCGGGTGGAAGCAGGCGAAGACGTGATCGCCGCCCGAGCCGTTCGCACCGAGAGGCGGCTCCTCGATCCGGCAGCGCTCGGTCGCGTAGCGGCAGCGCGGCGCGAACCGGCACGCCTCGAGCTTCGCCGACAGGTCGGGTGGCACGCCGGGAATCGAGTACAGCGCCCGCGAGCGGTCGTGATCGAGTCGCGGGATGGAGCGGAAGAGCGCTTCCGAGTACGGGTGCCGCATCGACGAGAACAACTCGTCCGTGCCCGCGCCCTCGACGATCTTGCCGGCGTACATCACCATGACCCGGCCGGCGCGCGCCGCGATCACGCCGAGGTCGTGCGTGATCAGGATCACGGCCATCTTGAGATCCCTGCGCAGCTCGTCGATCAGGTCGAGGATCTGCGCCTGGATCGTCACGTCCAGCGCCGTCGTGGGCTCGTCCGCGATCAGCAGCTTCGGGGAGCAGGCCAGCGCCATGGCGATCATCACGCGCTGGCGCAGGCCGCCGGACAGCTGGTGCGGGTACTGGCCGAGCCGCTCGTCGGGGCGCGGCATGCCGACGAGATCGAGCACCTCGCGCGCCTGCGCCAGCGCCTGCTTCTGCGTGACGTCGCGGTGCAGCCAGACCGCCTCGGCGATCTGCCGGCCGATCGTCCACGTCGGGTTCAGCGACGTCATCGGATCCTGGAAGATCATCGAGACGTCG
>CAZYYP010000075.1:0-14547 GCA_964651695.1 uncultured Gaiellales bacterium
CGCACGATCGCAGCCGACGCGAACTCGTGCACGCGGTGGGTCTCGCGGATCTCGACGTCCACGAGCCCCGCGGCTGCGAGCGCGCTCTCGAACTGGGCGCGGGTCAGCGCGCCGGCGACGCAGCCCGTCCACTGCTGCATGTCGCTGCGCGTCGAGGCGTCCATGCCGGCGTCGGCGATCACGTCCGAGACCGCCAGGCGCCCGCCGGGCCGCAGCACCCGAGCCGCCTCGCGCAGCACCGCGGGCTTGTCGCCCGAGAGGTTGATGACGCAGTTCGAGATCACGACGTCGACGCTCGCGTCGGCGAGCGGAATCGCCTCGATGTGGCCCTTCACGAACTCGGCGTTCGCCACGCCGGCCCGTGCGGCGTTCTCACGCGCCAGAGCGAGCATCTCGTCGGTCATGTCGAGCCCGATCGCGCGCCCGGTCGGACCGACGCGCCGCGCGCTGATCAGGACATCCGCACCGGCTCCGGAGCCGAGATCGAGCACGGTCTCGCCTTCGTGCAGATCCGCGACCGCCGTGGGGACGCCACAGCCGAGCGATGCGGCAATCGCCTCCCGCGGCGCATCCGCGGCCTCCGCGGCGCCGTAGAGCGCGTCGCCGAAGACGCCGCCGCCGCAGGCAGCCCCGACCGCGTCGCCACAGCAGGATGCATCCGTGCGCGCACCCCGTGCAGCGGCGGCGTAGCGCTCGCGCACGAGCTCCCGGATACCCGCCTGGTCCTGCAGTTCCTCGGCCATGCTGCTCCTCCTCGGGTCGGCGATCACGTGCGCGCCGGGCCGATCAGCCGCTCGACCAGCACGCAGTCCTTCCACTCGCCGTCGAGCCGGCCGTGGCGGAGCTGGATGCCGACCTCGCAGAAGCCGGCGCTCCGGTGGACGGCGAGGCTCGCCTCGTTGGTGGTGAACACGCGGCTCGTGAGCTTGTAGTAGCCCGCCTGCTCGGCGAGCGTCGCAAGCGCCTCGAGGAGACGCCGGCCGACGCCCTGGCGGCGCGCGCCCGGATCGACGTAGACCGCGTGCTCCCCCACGCCCTCGTAGACGCAGCGATCGGAGTACGCGCTCACCCTCGCCCAGCCGAGCACTGCGCGTTCGCCGTCATCGGCGACGATGAACGGCAACCCGGCGTCGAACCACGCCAGGATCTCGCCGCGCGTGCGCGGGCGCGTCTCGAAGGTCGCCTGGCGGCCGGCGATGCCGGCGTTGTAGATCGCGCAGATCGCATCGGCGTCGGCCGGCGCCGCGGCGCGCGTCCTCACCGCGCGAGCCACGCCGACAGGGGCTCGAGGGACTCCGGGACCACGTAGTAGTACGCCCACTGGCCGCGCCGGACGACGCCGACGATGCCGGCGTCGCGCAGCTTCTTGAGGTGGTGGGAGAGCGTCGGCTGCGAGACCGCGAAGAGCGGCTGGAGGTCACACACGCACACCTCGCCCGCCTGGCGGCGGAGCACGTCCACGATCTGCAGCCGCACCGGATCCGAGAGGGCCTTCGCGATCTCGCCGAGGCCGCGCAGGTCGGCAGTCGAGAGCTCGACCTCGACGCGTGCACAACAGCCCTGGCCGAGGCTCCGCGGCGGCTCGAGCTCGATCACGGGAACATTCATACCCATGAATGTAGCATCTCCATCGACAGGCATCGATCTACCCGGCGCACGCGCCCGCCGGGCTTCCTGTGAGCGTTCACAGCCGGCGCTCATGTGGATCTCACAGATCACTCCTAGGCTTCGAGGCGTGCGAGACCCGCTCGATTCCGCGCGCCGCCGGACGGCGTTCCGCCGGCGCGCAGCCGCGGCGCTGCTCGCGGTCGCTCTCGCCGCGAATGCGGTCGCGATCGTCTGGCTCTGGGTGCACGGCGGCAACCTGCACCCGTCCTCCACCGGCGCCGGCCTGACGAGCGCCGGGCGGCTGACGGGGCTGTTCGGCGCCTACCTCGCGCTCATCCAGGTCGTCCTGCTCGCCCGGCTGCCGGCGCTCGAGCGCCTCGTTGGATTCGATCGCCTGACGGTCTGGCACCGCTGGAACGGGCACGTCTGCATCGATCTGATCGTCGCGCACGTCGTGCTCACGGTCTGGGGCTATGCGCTCGTCGACAAGATCGGGGTCGGCAGCGAGATCTCGACGATGCTCGGCGGCGGCATCTATCCGGGCATGATCACGGCGACGATCGGCACGGGGATGCTGCTCGCGGTGGTCGCAACATCGGTCGTGATCGTGCGCCGCCGCCTGCGCTACGAGTGGTGGTATGCGGTGCACCTGCTGGCCTACGCGGGCATCGCGCTCTCCTGGTTCCACGAGATCCCGACCGGCAACGAGCTCGTACTGAGCCGCATCGCCGCGGACTACTGGCGGGCGCTGTACCTCGTGACGATCGCCGTCCTCGTGATCTGGCGGGTGCTCGTCCCGCTCACGGGCGCGCTCCGCCACGGGCTGCGGGTCTCGGAGGTGACGGCGGAGGGGCCGGGCGTCGTCTCGCTGCGCATCACGGGACGCAACGTCGAGAGCCTGCGCGCCCACGCCGGGCAGTTCTTCCTGTGGCGCTTCCTGGCGCGCGGCGCCTGGGGCACCGCGCACCCGTTCTCCCTGTCCGCCGCGCCGGACGGGACGTCGCTCCGCATCACGGTCAAGGGGCTTGGCGACCACACGGCGCGCATCGCCCAGATCCCACCCGGGACGCGCGTGCTCGCCGAGGGGCCCTTCGGCGTCTTCACCGACGACCGCCGTCGCGGCGACAAGGTCGTGCTGATCGCCGGCGGCATCGGCATCACGCCGATCCGCGCGCTGATCGAGACGATGCCGGGAGACCTCATCGTCCTCTACCGCGTCGTGACCGAGGCGGACGTCATCTTCCGGGCCGAGCTCGACGAGCTCTGCGCCGCGAGCGGCGCCGTCGTCCACTACCTCGTGGGCGACCACACCGGCGCCGGTCGCGACCTGCTCGCCCCGGCCCACCTGCTCGAGCTCGTGCCCGACATCACCGAGCGCGACGTCTTCCTGTGCGGCCCCCCGGCGATGGCCGCGTTCATCCGCAAGAACGTACGCGAGGCCCGCGTGCCACGGCGCCAGGTCCATGCCGAGCGCTTCGCCCTGATCTGACAAGGAGAACACCGTGCGCAGACCACTCACGATCATCCTGACGATGCTCGCGTTGACCGTGACGAGCGGGAACGCCCTGGCCGCCGCGACGGCGCCCAAGGCGGCGCTGAAGAAGATCATCGTCGCCAAGAAGACGTTCACCGGCAGCCTCGGCCAGGCGGATCGCTGGGGCAACGTGCAGGTCACCATCGTCGTCACGAAGACGACGACGATCACCGGGACGAAGAAGGTGGCCAAGCGCCACATCGACTCGATCAAGGTTCCGGTCTTCCCGGATCACACGGGCCGCTCGCAGTACATCAGCGAGAACGCGCTCCCGCTCCTGATCCAGGAGGCGCTGAAAGCGCAGAGCACGCACATCTACATCATCTCGGGCGCGACCTACACGAGCGACGCGTTCGCGCAGTCGTTGCAGGCCGCGATCACGCGGGAGAAGGCGTGGTAGCTGCCGCGCTCCCGGGCGTGCGGCGCGTCGAGCACGTGATGGGCATGCCGATCGTCATCGACCTCCGGGACGAGGACGCATCGGAGGGCATGCTGAACCGGGCGTTCGACGAGTTCCGCGCCGTGGACGCGCGCTTCAGCACCTACAAGGACGACAGCGAGATCACGCGCATCAACCGCGGCGAGCTCGCGCTCGCCGCTGCGCACGCCGACGTCCGCGCGATCCTGGCGCGCTGCGACGGCCTGCGCTCCGAGACCCGCGGCTTCTTCGACGTCGGCGCGGCGTCGCCGGAGGCACTCGATCCATCCGGGCTCGTCAAGGGCTGGTCGGTCGACCGCGTGGCCGCGCTCCTCACCGCGCAGGGCTTGCGCGACTTCGCGGTCAGCGCCGGTGGCGACGTCGTGACCCGCGGGCGCGCCCGGCCCGACGACTGCTGGCGCGTCGGCATCCAGCATCCGACGATCTCCGGGGCGGTCGCCAAGGTCGTCGCAGGCACCGATCTCGCGATCGCGACCTCCGGCACCTATGCACGCGGCCACCACATCGTCGACCCGCACACCGGCCGGCCCCCGGTCGGCGTGCTCTCGGTCACGATCACCGGGCCCTCGCTCGCGACCGCCGACGCCTACGCCACCGCCGCCTTCGCGATGGGGAGGAACGGCCCGGCCTGGACGGCGCGCCTGAAGGGCTACGAGGCGATGACGATCCTCGCCGACGAGAGGGTGCTCCTGACGCCGGGCTTCCCGGGCGCGGACGCCTGAGGTCGCGCGGCGAGCATCGCCGCAGCGAAGATCAGGGGAGCCACCGAGTGACGATGGCGCGGAACCTGTAAGGATCCGCACGTGCCGACCGTCCTCGTGGTGGACGACCATCCGACCTTCCGTCGCTTCGCCCGGCAGATGCTGCACGAGGCCGGTTTCGCCGTTGTCGGAGAGGCGGTCGACGGCGCCTCGGCGCTCCGGCAGGCCCGGGAGCTGGAGCCGGAGGTCGTCCTGCTCGACGTGCTGTTGCCCGACATCTCCGGCATCGAGCTCGCACACTCCCTCGCCGGGTTGCGCACCCCGCCCGCGGTCGTCCTGACCTCGAGCCGGAGTGAGGCCGATCTCGGCGCCGCGCTGCGCGACGCGCCCGCGTGCGGGTTCATCGCCAAGGCCGGGCTGAGTGCCGCGGCGATCGAGGCGCTGGTGGCGCGCCGGCCGTGAGAGGGGCCGCCGTGTGGCTGACCGCGGCCGCCGGGCTCGCCCTGGCGGTCGTCCACGCAGTCGCCCTGGGCTCGAGCGACGGCGCCGCGGTCGAGGTCGGCATCGCACTCGGCGGCCTGCTCGCGCTCGCCGGCGGGCTGCTCGTCTGGCAACGCCGCCCGGAGTCGCTGCTCGGCCCGCTCATGATCGTCTGGTCGGCCTCGGGCTTCCTGCTCGACGCGGGGGCGGCATTCCCCCATTCGGCGTCCGCGGTGACGCTCGGCTGGATCTTCGGTGCCGTCAACCCGGTGCTCTATGGGCAGGTGGTGCTGTCCTTTCCGAGCGGTCGCCTCCACGACCGGGTCGACCGCGCCTTCGTGCTGGCGGCGTACGCCCTCCGCATCGCATGGGCGCTCCCGCCCCTGCTCTTTGCCGATCCCCGGAGCTGCGCGGATTGCACGATCCGCTCGCCGTCGCTGCTGTATTCCGGGCACGCGCTCGATCTCGCGACCGTCGGACAGGGCCTCGACATCGCCGGCGCCGCCTTCGGCGTGGTCTTCATCGGACTCGTCGCGCGCCGATTCCTGCGCTCGAGCGCGGGATCGCGCCGCACCTTCGGGCCGGTCGCTCTGGTGGCGGTGCTCGCGACGACCTCGTTCGCGGCGCGCGGGCTCCTCGACGGCGCGGGCAGCGCTGCCGCCGCCGGCGTCCTCGACTGGGCGGATCGCATCTCCACCGCCCTCCTGCCGGTCGCGCTCGCCGCAGGAGCGCTCGCAACCCGGCGTGCCCGTGGCGCGGTGGCCGATCTCGTGCTCGAGCTGGACCGGGCCGGACCCGGCCACGTGCGCGAGGCGCTCGCCGCGAGCGTCGGCGATCCGACCCTCGAGCTGGCGCTCTGGCTGCCCGAGCGCGCTGCGTGGGTCGACGAGCACGGCCGGACGATGGTCCTGCCCCAGCCCGGCAGCGGGCGTGCCGTCACCGTGATCGGCACGGGAGCCGAGCGTCTCGCCGCGCTGGTGCACGATCCGGGCATCGTCGATCAGCGCTCGCTGCTGGAGGCTGCGGGCACGGCAGCGCGACTCGCGCTCGAGAACGAGCGGCTGCACGCCGAGCTCCGTCACCAGCTGGCGGAGCTGCGCGCATCGCGCGTACGCCTGGTCAAGGCCAGCGACGCCGAGCGCCGGCGCCTCGAGCGCGACCTCCACGACGGCGCGCAGCAGCGCCTGCTCGGCGTCGGACTGGCGCTGCAGCTGTTGCGCTCGCGCGTCGACGGGGCCCGTGACGGCGCGGCGCTGCTCGACGAGGCCGAGCAGGAGCTGCAGTCGGCGCTGCGCGAGCTGCGCGAGCTCGCGCGCGGCATCCACCCGGCGATCCTGGTGGAGCACGGGCTCGAGGCCGCCGTCCGCACGGTCGCCGAGCGATCGCCGGTTCCCGTCAGCGTGAGCGCGCCCGGCGACCGTCTGCCGGCGCACGTCGAGACGGCGGCCTACTTCGTGATCGCCGAGTCCCTGGCCAACGTCGCCAAGCACGCGCGTGCGACGCGCGCGTCGGTGCGGGTCGAGCGAGCGAACGGCAGCGCCGTGGTCGAGATCAGCGACGACGGCATCGGCGGCGCGGATCCCACGGCCGGATCGGGCCTGCGCGGCCTTGCCGACAGGATCGGGGCGCTCGACGGGGAGCTGACGGTCGAGAGCCCCGCGGGCGCGGGGACGTGCGTGCGGGTCGCGATCCCATGCGGGTAGCGATCGCCGACGACTCCCTGCTCGTCCGCGAGGGCATCGCCCGCCTGCTCGCCGAGGACGGCATGGAGATCACCGGCCTCGCCGGCGACGCCGCCGCCCTGCTCGCCCTCGTGCACCGCACCCAGCCGGACTGCGCGATCGTCGACATCCGCATGCCCCCGACCCACACCGACGAGGGGCTGGCCGCGGCGGCCGCGATCCGTGCCGCAGCTCCCTCGGTCGCCGTGCTCGTGCTGTCCCAGTACGCGGATGCGGCCTTCGCACTGCGCCTGCTCGACGGTGAGGAGGGCCGCTGCGGCTATCTGCTCAAGGATCGGCTTGCCGCCTCCGGGGACCTGGCCGAGGCGGTGAGACGCGTCGCGGCGGGCGAGGTGGTGGTCGATGCCGAGCTCGTCGCCGCGCTCGTCCGCCGTAGGCGCACTCCCGGGCCTCTCGACGAGCTCACCGCCCGCGAGCGCGAGGTGCTGGCGCTGATCGCCGAGGGCCACTCCGATCGCGAGATCGCGCGACGGCTGTTCGTGACCGTGCGCACGGTCGAGACGCACGTGCGGCACGTGCATGCGAAGCTCGATCTGCTCCCCGATGCCCGGGTCAACCGGCGCGTTCAGGCCGTGTTGCGGTACCTGAGCGCGCGCGATTGACACCCGGGCGGCGGACGGACCCGCTAGCGCTCGATCGTCAGCGTGGCCAGATCGCCGCGCGACCCCGCATCGGTCAGCGTCACGAACCCGCGCACGCCGTCGTAGCTCCCGGTGCCGCCGACGATCACGAGTCGCCGGTCTCCGCCCGAGAGCGGATAGGCGCCCTCCAGCACGAGCGTCCCGGACGTCAGGGTCGCCGTGATGCTCCAGGCGACCATCGGGGGGCGCAGGTTGAGCCCGTAGCCATCGACGGCCCCGGCGTGCTCGCCCTTCGTCGTCGTGACATCGCTCTGCAGGGCGAGGATATCGGTCGGCCGGCCGTTGCGGGCGACGCGGCTGAACGCGTGCCACGTCCCCTTGACGTAGTAGCGCTCGGTCGTCGTCGATGACGCCGACGACGTCGCCGCCTCGAGCGGCGCGACGAGGTTGCCGACCACCAGCACCGCGGCCACGACGAGCGGCACCGCGATCACGAGCTTCTTCATCTGTTCCTCCTCGGGGCGTTGCAGTGACCCCGAAGCTATGAGCTCGCAGCTCCCGCATCGTCAGGGGTACCACCGAGCCCGCGCAGGATCAGGGGATGCACGGAGGCGCCGGCGGTCACGCCCCGCCATCGTCGGCCTGCTTGGATCACGATCGAAGGGGGATCGGCAATGCCATGGGTTCAGGTGCAACGCGCGCGAGCGGCGACCTGGCAGGACTACGAGCGGGTGCAGCGGGCGCTCGGCGATGCCATCCCCGAGGGCTTGATCCTGCATGCGGCGGGCGAGCTCGAAGGCCACTGGCGGTCCGTCAGCGTGTGGGAGTCGCGCGAGGCGTTCGCGCGTTTCCGCGACGAGCGTCTGATGCCCGCAGTCGGCGAGGCGCTGGGTGCGAGCTTCGCCGCAGCCGGTCCGCCCGACGACGAGTGGTTCGAGGCCGGGCACCTCATGCCCGCTCGGTGACGGCAGGCAGCTTGTACCCGGAAACACTATGATCGAGCTCTCGGTGGAGGAGCCGAGGCACGCTCATGCCCGGGAGGAGCCATGCAGCCTGTACGTGACATCACGCTCGTCGCCGCGGTCGTCGGTGCATCGGTGATGTTGCTCGAGGCGGGAATCTGGCTGCGTGCCAGGTACGCCCGCCGGTCGCAGATCCGGGCGCTGGAAGACGAGCACCCGAGCCAGGGAATCGCGAGCCGCGCGGACTGAGACGCGGCGCGCCACGCGCACCGGGTGGCGCACCGGGCGGAGTAGACTCGCGCAGTGCGCGGAGCCCCGGTCACGGCACGCCGCGAAGCGACGGCGCACCCACACACGACGGCCCGCGCGCCGCGGATCCTCATCCTGACCGCGAGCGTGGGCGCCGGCCACGACCAGCCTGCGCAGACCCTGGCCGAGCAACTGCGCGCCGAGAACCCCGGCGCGGAGATCATCACCGCAGACGCGCTGGCCGCCATCGGCGGCATCGTCAAGACGTTGAGCGCCGATGCTCCGGGCGTCGTCTTCTACCGCTTCCAGCTCGCCTGGGACGTCGGCTTCTGGCTGTTTGCGGAGTGCCCGCCGACACGCCGAGCCACCCAGGCGCTTCTGACGCGACGCAGCGCGCCCGCGATCCTGCGGCTGATCGCGAGCGTCGATCCCGACGTCATCGTCTCGACCTATCCGAACGTCACCGAGGTGCTCGGCCGGCTGCGGCGCTCGGGCCGCCTCGAGATCCCGGTGTGCTCGGCGATCACGGACCTCGCGGCGCTCGACTACTGGGCGAGCCCGGGGATCGACCTCCATCTCGTCACGCACCCCGAGTCGGTGCCGGAGGTTCGCCGGATCGCCGGGGCGGCGACCGAGATCCACTGCGTCCACGGCTTCACGCGTCCGGAGTTCCGCATACCCCTGGCAGCCGCCGATGCCCGTGCCGCCCTCGCTCTGCCCGCCGGCGGATCCATTGTGCTCGTCTCCGGCGGCGGCTGGGGCGTCGGCGATGTCGCCGGCGCGGTCGAGGAGGCGCTCGCGCTCGAGCGCGTCTCCCAGGTGGTGTGCCTCTGCGGGCACAACGAGTCGCTCCGGGGCCGCATCGCGTCGCAGTTCGGCGGCGAGCCGCGCGTACGGGTCGAGGGTTTCACCGACCGCATGCCGGAGTGGATGGCGGCGGCCGACGCACTCATCCACTCGACCTGCGGCCTGACCGTGCTCGAGGCGACGATGCGCGGCTGCGCGGCGATCTCCTTCGGCTGGGGGCGCGGTCACATCCGCAAGAACGACGCGGCGCTGCGGCGCTTCGGTCTCGCAGCGGTCGTCGGCTCCCGTGCCGAGCTCGGCCGGGCGCTCCGGCACGCGCTCGAGCAGCCACGACGCCCGGATCCGCGCTTCGCGGATCTCCCCTCGGCGGCCTCCCACGTGCTCGCGATCGCCGAGCTGCGCCTGGCGGAGCGCTGAATGCGCCGGGCGGTCGCCGCGCTGGGTGTCGCGGGGGCGGCAGCCTGGGCCTGGCCCGCGCCGCTGCCGCTCGCCCCGCGCATCGCGGAGCGCGCCGGCATCCGCTGCCGGCTCCTCCGCGCGGAGGGCGTGGCCCTGACCTTCGACGACGGCCCGCACCCGGAGGGCACACCTGCGACGCTCGACATCCTGGCGGCGGCAGGTGCGACCGCGACGTTCTTCCTCGTCGGCGAGCAGGTCGCCCGCTGGCCGGGGATTGCTGCCGAGATCGCCGCGGCCGGACACGAGATCGCCCTCCACGGCTACCACCACCGGCTGCTGCTCCGCCGGCGGGTCGCGTCACTCGCGAGCGATCTCGATCGCGCCTGGGACATCCTCGCCGAGGCGAGCGGCCGCGAGCCGACGCTCTACCGGCCGCCCTACGGCGTCTTCTCGAGCGGCGCGCTGCGGCTCGTGCGCCGGCGCGGCTGGGAGCCCTTGCTGTGGTCGACCTGGGGGCGCGACTGGGGCGCGCGCGAAACGCCCGCGGCGATCGCCCGCCGCGCCACGCGCAACCTCAGCGCCGGCGACGTCGTGCTCCTGCACGACGCCGATCACTACAGCGCGCCGGACTCCTGGCGGAGAACGGTCGGGGCACTGCCGTTGATCCTCGACGCGGTGGCCGAGCTCGGGGAGCCGTTCGTCCCCGCGACCCAGGCCACGTAGCGGGCGACGCCGTCGGCGAAGCTCGTCTCGGCCTGCCAGCCGAGCTCCGCGCGGGCGCGTTCGCCGGAGATCCGGATCTGCCCGAGGTCTCCAACGCGACCGGACGCGTGCACGATCGAGACGTCCGCGATGAGGCTCTGCACGATCGCCGCGATCTCGCGCACGCTGATGTTCTCGTCGCCCACCAGGTTGAAGGTGCGCCCGAGAGCGGCCGGGATCAGGGCTGCGACGACGCCGTCGGCGAGATCCTCGACATAGACGAACTGGCGCGCCTGGCTGCCGTCGCCGTTGATGCTGATCGGCTCGCCGGCGAACGCGCGCGCAACGAACTTCGCGACGACCGTGGCGGCGCGCGCACGCGGGCCGTGCGGGATCCCGAAGCGCAGGATCGTCGGCTCGAGACCGAACATCCGCCCGTACGAGCGGCAGTACATCTCCCCCGCCAGCTTCGTGGCGGTGTAGAAGTGATCCGGAGCCACGAGCGGGACGTCCTCGTCGAGCGCGTCGCTCCCGGGCGCGTTGCCGTAGACCCAGATCGTGCTGCCGTAGACGACGTGCCGGACATCCTCCTCGCGTGCCGCATCCAGCACGACGGCGGTCCCGCGCGTGTTCACGAGATCCGCGCGCAGCGGATCGAGAGCGACCTCGTCGACATCGGCGACGGCTGCGAGATGGATCACGCCGTCGCATCCCCTCATCGCCTCGCGCAGCGACGTCCCGTCGAGGATGTCACCGGTGACGCACTCGACCGCGTCCGAGCCGTGACGCCACGGGTGGACGAGATCGAAGATGCGCGGATCGTGCCCGTGCATCAGCAGGCGGTCGACGACATGGGAGCCGATGAACCCCGACCCGCCGGTGACGAGAACTCTCACGCATCCTTCCCTTCTTCCGCCCTCGCAGGCGACGGCTGATAGTACAGGGGTACGCACCAGTGGTTCTCCGCCACCCAGTCGGTGTTGGGCAGATCCACGTCGTGTCCCATGATGCGATGACACGGCGAGTCGTAGACCTTGCCCGTCGACCGCTCGATCGGACGGAAGACGATGTACTTGTAGAGGCCCGACACCATGCCGGGCGGCAGTTGCACGCGGTCGGGGTGATCGGCGTCGAGCCATTCGCGCGCGGCGGCGTTCTTCCACGCCGTGATCTCCTCCATCCGCTCGGTTCCGACGAGGCCGAGCGCGGCCGTGAACTCGTTCATGCGCAGGTTCAGCCCGGCACGGGCGTAGTCGGGCTTGCCGTAGTCGCGGTAGGAGCGCGCGAAGCCGATCAGGTCATCGTCGGCGGCGACGAGCATCCCGCCCTCGCCCGTCGAGATCGTCTTCGTGGCCGCGAACGACCAGATGCCCGCGTCCCCCCACGTCCCGGGGCGCCGGGCGTTGAACGAGGCCCCGTGCGCATGGGCGCAGTCCTCGATCAGGAAGATCCCCTCGGCGCGGCAGAACGCCGCGATGCGCTCGACGTCGAACGCGATATGCCCGCCGATGTGCACGAGGAACGCGGCGCGTGGGCGGTGCGCCAGCGCCTTGGCCTCGAAGTCGGCGAACGACGCGCACAGGTCGTGCCGGTTGCAGTCGACGAAGACGACCTCGGCGCCGGCCGCCTGGGCTACGAGCGGCGTCGCCATGAAGGTGTTGGACGGGCACAGCACCTTCGTCCCGCGCACGCCGGCGAACTCGAGCGCTGCGAGCGCGGCCCCCGACCAGCTCGACATGGCCACGGCCGGCAACCCGTTCCAGCCCTCCCACGCAGCCTCGAACGCCTCGACGACCGAGCCCTGCGACCAGCGGTTCGATGCGATGATCTCGTCCCACAGCGCATGCAGACGCGCGCGGTCGCGCTGGTCGAAACCGATCGCGAACGAGCCAAGGCTGTCCGGTGCGCCACCCGAGGTCACCGGCGGAGACTATTAGAGGCATCGGGGGCCGACATCCCACTGGAAGCCGGTCTCGATGAGGTCGCTGGGGCGAGGAGAGGTCGGAGGCAATCGGCCGGCGGGTGCCGGCTCGGGCCGGAGCTAACGGTTTCGCGCGGAATCGGGGTCTTGGGGACGTGCAGGAGGACGACGAGGTGGGGATGGCGATCGAGCGCCTGTACCGCGAGCAGGCGGGCGCGTTCGCGCGCCTGGCCGCCTCGATCGCAGGCCCGGGAGCGTGCGCCGATGTCGTCCAGGAGGGATTCGCGCGCGCCTACGCGCGCCGCGCGACCTATCGCGGCGACGGCAGCCTGGCCGCCTGGGTGTGGCGGATCGTCGCGCGGGCCGCGCTCGACGCGCAGGGAGCGCCCCGCACCGCGGCGCTCGAGGACGTCGTCGATCTGCGGCTGCCGTATCCGGAGCGCGACCCGGAGCTCGCCGCTGCCGTGAAGCTGCTGTCGCCGCAGCGCCGGCTCGTCGTGTTCCTGCGCTACTTCGCCGACCTGCCCCTGACCGAGATCGCGGAGATCCTCGGCATCGCCGAGGGCACCGTGTCGGCCACGCTGGCCCAGGCGCGCGACGAGCTCCACTCGGCCCTCGCCGACAGCCTGGAGGTGGACGGATGACCCGCGATCTCGACGACCGACTGGCCGCGCGCTTCGCCCGGCAGGACGACCCCGCGCTTCGGCCACCCGCGGCCTTCGATCCCGTGCGCGCGCGCGCAGCAGAGGTCGAGCGCGGGCGGCGTCGCCGCCGCCGCCTGCTGGCGCTGGCCGCCGTCCTGGCCGCCACGCTCGCCGCCGTACCGGCGATCGCCGTCTCGCGCACGCTCGTCGATCGCTGGTTCGGCACACCGGTGACGCCGGGTCTGCGCGATTACATCGGCCGCGTCCTCCGTGTCCGGCCCGGCTCCTTCGCCACTCCCCCGCGCTATGTCGGCGGTGTGCGCACGACGCGCGGACTGGTGATGGTCTGGGCCGGGCGCCGCGCCGGCGGAACGCAGTGCACCGGCGTCCAGGCCGCGTTCGGGGACGCCGACATCGACCGGCAGCTGAAGCTCACCGGCGGGACGATCGCCGACAATGGCGTCCTGTGCAGCGACACCGTCAGCCCGGTCGACTCGACCAACGCCGGGCTCACGGCCGGCCAGGGGCTCGGAAGCGTCTACGTCCAGTACGGGCAGGTGCCTGCGCGTGTGCACGCGGTGCGTGTGACCTTCGAGGACGGGACGACCCGGACCGCCGCGGCATTCCGCGGGTGGGTCATCCTCGCGCTCGAACGGGGCACCCGCCGGCCGGGCCACCGACCGCTGCTCGAGCAGGCGCTCGACGCGCACGGTCGCGCCATCGCGACACAGCGACTCGACCCCTGGGACTACGGCGGCAGCGAGCTCCCGCCACCCCCGCTCACCGGCCCCGGCTCGAGGCTGCTCGCAACGGTCGCGACGCTCTCGGGGCCCGTGCAGCTGCGCCTCTCGGCGCCCGGCCTCGGCTGGCAGCGCCGGCAGTGCTGGGGGGTGATGCTGCATCGGCGCCCGACGTCGATCCTCTGCGGCTACCCCGCCGGGGTCGATCCGAGCGCGCCACCGCCGGCGACCAACAACCTCTACCTGTTCGGCACGACCACGCCCCTGCCCGGCGTGGTGATCGCGATGGCCACCCGCATCGACCGGGCCTGGCTGGTGGCCGCCGACAACAGCATCAGCCGGGGACGCGTCGTGCGCTTCACGCTCGCGGGGCAGCCGCAGATCGTGATCGCGGCCCCCACGCTGCGCGGCCGGCGAGCGCTCACGGGCATCGTCACGAGCCGCGACGGCCGCATCGTCGGCGCCCTTCTGATGGCGAGCCGGGCGGATGGTGTGCCGTGGGGCGCGACGGCACCGTGCTTCCTCGCAGTGCCCTCCGCAGGCGCCCCTCCGCCGACGCCCGCGTGCATGGCCCTGATCGCGAGCGCCCGCAGGGCCGCCGGAGGGAGGCTCGCTCCGTGAGCACGGGCATCGACGTGAGGGTCGCCGCTGCGGACGAGGGCTCGATCGGCGGCCATCGCGTTCCGGCCGGTGCGCTCGTCGCGCTTGCCGGCGGGAAGCCGATCGGCGTGGCGGAGTTCCACACGCACTTCTACGGGCACCTCTTCATCGAGTTGCTCCTCGTCGAGGAGCGGTACCGGCGCCGTGGCGTGGCGAGCGCGCTGATCGCAGCCTGCGCGGCCGCGGCGCCGACGGACAGGCTCTTCACATCGACGAACACATCGAACCTGCCGGCTCGGACGCTCTTCCTCGGCGCCGGCTTCGAGCCCTCCGGGTCGATCGACAACCTCGACGAGGGCGATCCCGAGATCGTCTTCTGCAGGCTGCTCGGCCGATCCTGATCGAGCTCGCAGGCGCGGGTGGCGAGCACGCGGAGGG
>CAZYYP010000076.1:0-14276 GCA_964651695.1 uncultured Gaiellales bacterium
GCGCTCGCCGGCTACACGAACGTCGGCAAGTCGACGCTCCTGAATGTGCTCACGGGGTCGGACGTGTCGTCGGCCAACCGCCTCTTCGAGACGCTCGATCCGACCACGCGCTCCTACGACTACCTCGGGCGCACCTACCTCCTGACCGATACGGTCGGCTTCGTGCGCAAGCTGCCACACCAGCTGGTGGCCGCCTTCGCCTCGACGCTCGAGGAGACGCTGCTCGCCGACCTCGTGCTGCATGTCGCCGACGCCTCCGCCGACGAGGAGGAGCGGGAGCGGCAGATCGCGTCGGTCGAGCGCGTGCTCGACGAGATCGGCGCAGCCGAGATGCCGCGCCTGCTCGTGCTCAACAAGATCGACCGGTGCAGCGACGAGGAGCGCGTGCGGTTGCGCAACAGGAATCCCGAGGCCGTGCTCGTCTCGGCGCGCACGGGGGAGGGGATCGTCGATGTCGAGCAGGCGATCGGCGAGCACTTCGCGGGCCGCTTCGAGCGGGTCGCGCTGCTCGTGCCGTTCGACCAGGGCGGCGTGCTCGCGGAGCTCTATGCACTCGGATCGCCGCTCGAGCGCGAGGACACGGCCGAGGGCGTGCTCATCCGCGCCCATCTCCCGCACGCGCTGGCCGAGCGCTATGCCTCGTTCCGGCTCGTCCCGACCGGTGCGTGAGGCCGGCGTGACGGAGCTGCCCGTCCGCCTGCTGCATCCCGATGCACGGCCGCCCTTCCGCGCCTACGCCGGCGACGCGGGCTTCGATCTCGTGTCCGTCGAGGGCGCCGAGCTCCTCCCGGGTGCCCGCGCTTCGCTCGGCTGCGGCATCGCGATCGAGCTGCCCGAGGGCATGTGCGGTCTCGTGCTGCCGCGCTCGGGGCTCGCGCGCGACCACGGCGTGACCGTCGTCAACGCCCCGGGGCTGGTCGACAGCGGCTACCGCGGGGAGCTGCGCGTCACGCTCGTCAACACCGACCGCAACGAGGCGTTCCGCGTCGAGTGCGGGATGCGCATTGCCCAGCTCGTGGTCGTGGAGCTGCCGCAGATCGCCGTCGTCGTGCGCGACGAGCTCGCCGCCAGCGCGCGCGGCGAGCAGGGATTCGGGTCGAGCGGCCGGACATGAGCCACGAGCCTCCACGACTGCGCGTGAGCGGGATCCTCCACCGCGGCGACTCGCTCGTGCTCGTGCGGCAGGAGAAGGCCGGCCGCGCCTACTGGCTGCTGCCCGGCGGCGGCGTCGAGGCGGGGGAGACGATGGAGCACGCGCTCACGCGCGAGCTGGCCGAGGAGTGCGGTCTGCGCGGACTGCCCGCCGGCACCCCGGTGGCGCTCGCCGAGTCGATCGCGCCGCCGCGCGACGGCTCGCGGCGCCACGTCGTGCACGTCATCTACGCAGTGCCGCTGCCGGATGCCCCGCTGCTCCTGCCCCCGGGGGATCCGGCAGTGCGCGATGTGCGCGTCGTCCGGCGCTCCGAGCTCGGGGAGCTCCACCTGCACCCGCCGATCGGTCGCTTCCTCGAGCGCTGGCGCTCCGGCGATCCGTTCGTGCACCTCGGCGCGCTGTGGACGCGGTGAGATTCCGCGCCTGGCATCCACCACGTCCTCAGGATCATCTAGCGTCTGACGGATGCAGACGATGCAAACGGCCGTAGACGACTTCGAGCAAGAGCTCGAGCCCTTGGTGCAGGCGCAGAATCTCGCGGACTGGGATGCCGCGACGGATGCGAGCGACGAGAACGAGCAGCAGCTCGTGGAGGCGTCGAAGCGGCTGGACGCCGTGCTCTCGGATTCCGCGCGCTACGCGCGCCTGGTCGAGGCCGATCGCACCGGCGACGCCGACGGCGAGCTCGCCCGCAGGGTGCGCCTCGCACGGCTCGCGAGCGAGGCGGGCCAGCGCGACCGCGCGCTCGCCGATCGCGTCATCGAGGCCGAGGCGCGCCTCGGCTCGCTGTTCTCGCGTCACCGCGGGCAGCTCGGCGGCCGCGAGGTCAACGACAACGAGATCGCCAAGGTCATGCGCGAGTCGGTCGACCGCGCGGAGCGGCGCGAGGCCTGGGAGGCGTCGAAGTCGATCGGGCCGCAGGCCGCGCCCCACGTGCGCGAGCTCGCGCACCTGCGCAACGAGGCCGCGCGCGCACTCGGCTACCGCGACCACTTCGCGTTCTCGCTCGCGCTCGAGGAGCTCGACGAGCCCTGGCTGATGCACGTGCTCGACGAGCTCGAGATGCGCCTCGCGGGGACGTGGGAGCGCACGAAGGCCGCCATCGACGACGGCCAGCGCGCGTGCCTCGGCATCGCGGCGAGCGAGCCGTTGCAGCCGTGGGATTTCGCCGACGTCTTCTTCCAGGATGCGCCGACGACCGCCGGCGACCCGCTCGAGGAGGCGCTCGCCCACCTCGACCCCGTGGAGGTCGCGCGCACCTACTTCCACGCGCTCGGCGACGACGTCGACGGCGTGATCGCGAGCAGCGACCTCTATCCCCGCGACGGCAAGAACCAGCACGCGTTCTGCTCCGACATCGACCGGCGCCACGACGTGCGCATCCTCGCCAACTGCGAGCCCGGCTGCCGCTGGCTCGCGACGATGGTGCACGAGCTCGGGCATGCGGTCTACAACCTCGCGATCGACCCCGAGCTGCCGTGGCTCCTGCGCCAGCCGGCGCATACGTTCACGACCGAGGCGATCGCGATGCTGCACGGCCGCCTCGTGCGCGACGAGACGTTCCTCGAGCGCTTCGCGCGCGTCGATCCCGCGATCGCGCGCGATGCCCGCACCGCCGAGATGCAGCGCCGCGAGCTGCTCGTCTTCGTGCCGTGGGTGCAGGTGATGACGCGCTTCGAGCGCGAGCTCTACCGCGACCCCGATCAGGATCTCGGCGCGGTCTGGTGGCAGCTCGCCGAGCGCTACCAGCGCATTGCGCCGCCCGCCGGCCCGCGGCCCGACGACTGGGCCTGCAAGATCCACGTCGCGCTCGCGCCCGTCTACTACCAGAACTACCTCCTGGGAGAGGTGACGGCGTCCCAGCTGTCCTGGGCGCTCGCGCGCGAGACCGGAGCGTCGAGCCCGGCCGTCGATCCGGCCGCCGCGGGGGAGTTTCTGCGCGAGCGGTTCATGCAGCCAGGCTCGTCGATGCGCTGGGACGAGCTGATCGCGCACGCCACCGGCGTGCCGCTCTCGGTCGATCATCTCGCGAACTGGCTCGCCGGCTGACGCAGGCGGAGGACGAAGGAGCCCGAGCGTGCTGTTCATGGTGATCGAGCGGTTCAAGAACGCGGATCCGCTGCCCATCTACCGGCATCTGCGCGATGCGGGGCGCGGGCTGCCGGACGGCCTGCGCTACGTGGACAGCTGGGTCGAGCCGGGCTTCGGCCGCTGCTTCCAGGTCATGGAGTGCGACGACGCCTCGCTCTTGCAGCAGTGGGTGCTGCACTGGGGCGACCTCGGCGAATTCGAGATCATCCCGGTCGTCACCTCCGCCGAGACGCGCGCGGTCGTCGAGCCACTGCTCTAGGTTCGTCTCAGCGGTGCGCGACGGCGCCGGCCGCGGCCAGCTCGAGCGCGTCGTCGAGCGGCGCGAGCTCGACATGCCCGTGGCGGCGCTCGAGCGCGCGCGCGATCAGCCAGTCGGCGAGCCAGGGGTTCTTGGGCAGCAGTGGGCCGTGCACGTAGGTGCCGATCACGGTGCCGCTGCGGGCGCCTTCGTAGCCTGACGAGCCGTCGTTGCCGTGCCCGCTCACGACGCGCGCGAGCGGCGCGCACCCGGGTCCGAGGTGCGTCTGCCCGGCGTGGTTCTCGAAGCCGACGAGCGTGCGCGGGCCGGCTCCGTCGCGCAGATCGCACTCGCACACCACGTCGCCGATCATGCGCGTCGCACCCGCGCGCGTCTCGAGGTCGAGCAGGCCGACGCCGGGCATCTCACCGCCGTCCTGCGCGAGGTAGCGGTGGCCGGCGAGCTGGTAGCCGCCACACACTGCGAGCACCGCTGCGCCGCCCGCGACGGCGTCGTGGAGCGCCGCGCGGTGGCGCTGCAGATCCTCGGCGACGAGCAGCTGGTCGCGATCCTGCCCGCCGCCGATCAGGTAGAGGTCGGCGGCGCCGGGGTCGAGCGCCTCGCCGACGCGCAGCGGCCGCTCCTCGAGCTCCAGGCCGCGCCATTCGAGCCGGCGCCGGATGACCTGGACGTTGCCGCGGTCGGCGTAGATCGAGAGGTGCTCGGGATAGAGCTGGCAGAGCACGAGTCTCACGCCGCCGCCTCCTCCCAGTAGGGCCGCGCGAGCCCGCGGCTCGCCGCGATCCGCTGCAGCTCGAGCATCGCGGTGTAGGTCGGGAGCACGTACCCGGTGCCGCCCGCCGACAGCTCCGCAACGCGGTCGAGGGCCTCGCCGACGTCGGGGACGACCTCGATCGCGGCAGCATCGACGCCCGCGTACTTGAGCCGCAGCGCGGCGTCGCCCGCGCGCGTGCCCGAGGCGACGACATGGCGCAGGCGCGGGGCGGCGACCTCCCAGTCGACGTCCCAGATCCACGAGATGTCGCGGCCGTCCGCGATGCGGTCGTTGAGCGCGAACAGGAGCGTCGCGTCCTCGTCGGGCAGGATGCGCAGCACCTCGTTGGCCCCGGCGGGGTTCTTGATCAGGAGCAGTACGAGATCTGCGCCGTCCACGCGCAGGCGCTGGAAGCGCCCGAACGCTCCCCGGAAGCGGCCGAGCCCCTCGGCGATGACCGCGAGCGGCTCGCCGAGCACGAGCGCGAGCGCAGCGGCGGCGAGCGCGTTCTCGACGTTGTAGAGGCCCGGGAGCGTGAGCTCCACCCGCACGCGCTCCTCGCCGTGACAGAGGTCGAAGGCCGTGCCGTCGAGTCCGTGCAACTCGATCGCCCGCGCGGCGACGTCGAGCGGCGCGCGCGCGTTGCCGCAGTTCGGGCAGGCGTAGTCGCTGAGGTGGCCGACGTAGGCGGCGAGGTAGTCGTAGGGGTGGCCGCAGCGCACGCAGAAGCGCGCATCGGCCGCGTGCGGCGCGGCGGGCAGGGCGACCGACGGATCGTCGATGCCGTAGCGCACGACCGTCGGGTGCCCCTCGGCGAGGGAGGCGGTGAGCGGGTCGTCGGCGGCGACGACGAGCGTCGTCGCGGGATCGAGGTGGGTCACCAGCTCGCGCCAGCGCGCGGCCACGAGCTCGAGCTCGCCGTAGCGGTCGAGCTGGTCGCGGAAGAGGTTGCCGAGTGCGATCGCGCGCGGCTCGAGCTGGGCCGCGATCGCCGGCAGTGCGGCCTCGTCGCACTCGAAGAGGCCGAGCTCGGCCGTCGCCACCGCGCGCACCGAGAGCGCGGAGGCGATGCCCGACGCGAGGTTCGCGCCGGCGCTGTTGCGCGCCAGCCGCGCCCGGCCGCGCAGCGTCTCGGCGAGCAGCGCGCAGGTCGTCGTCTTGCCGTTCGTGGCCGAGACGAGCACGCAGCCGCGCGGCAGGCGCGCCGCCAGGCGGCGCGGCGCCGTCGGCGCGAGCGCCGTCAGCACGCGCCCCGGAAGCGTCGTGCCGCCGCCACGGCCGGTCGCACGCGACGCGAAGGCCGTGGCGCGAGCGGCAGCGAGTGCGAGCCTCATCACCGCTCCCATGCCTCCACCGCCGCAGTCTATTGGGCGTCGTTCGCGACAGGCCCGACGCCCGTCGTCGGGCGATGCGCACGCTCCGCCCCGGCGGCTCGCCGAAACGCTCGCCACCTCCGCACGGTTCAGAGAGCGTATACTCGCCCGCGGTTGCAGCGCGTCCGAGACGATCGGTGCGCACAGACGAAGGGACGCAGCGGTGGAGGGAAGCAGGTACTCGCAGATCGCCGGCATCGATCCAGACCGCCTGGATGCGTTCCGCGCCGGCATCCGCAAGCGCTACAGCGACGAGCAGATCCTCACCGAGCTGCGCTCGAGCGCCGAGCGCCTCGGGCGCTCGCCGACGATGCGCGAGTTCGCCGCCGACCCGGAGACGACCGTGCATCCGCAGACCGTGATCGGGCATTTCGGCTCGTGGAACGCTGCGAAGCGGCGGGCAGGGCTCGTGCCGCGCCGCTTCGCGACCCGGGAGGAGCTGCTCGATCGCCTGCGCGAGCTGGGCGAGGAGCTCGGGCGCACGCCGACGGCGCGCGATCTCGAGACGCGCCGTGGCTCGATGCCGTCGAAGTCGCTCTACTGGCACACGTTCGGATCGCTCACGAACGCGCTGCGCGAGGCGGGCTTCGACGTCCCGGTCGGCGAGGAGCGCCTCGCCCGCGCGATCGAGCAGGGAGTCTTCCTGGCCATCCGCAGCGGTCGCCTGCCGAAATTCGCCGACTGGGCGGAGGCGCGGCGCTCGGATCCGAGCATGCTCACCGAGTGGCAGGTCTACCGCATGTTCGAGGCGCGTCGCGGAGCCTGGTCGACGTTCCAGTTCCTCGTCCGCGAACAGCTCGCGGCCCAGGGCGTGGAGGTCGCGGCCGACGGGGCGCTCGGCGAGGCGCCGTAACCCGCCGGGAGGTTCTACGCGGCGAGCTCGGGGCGCTCGGAGCGCTCGGAGCAGAGCGGGCAGGTGTCGGGGCCGAGCAGCGGGAGGCCGCACAGCTCGTCGGCGAAGGCGCGGAATGCGGCGGAGTCGCCGACGATCAGCTTGCGGTTGAGCTCGCGCCACGCGACCGTCGCGTTCTCGAGCGTGAGCAGGGCAGCCCAGATGCTGCCGGGCCCGCAGGTCAGCTCGTAGCCGGCCTCCTCGGTCGTCGTGCAGCGCTCGAGCACCCCGCCCCCGGTCTCGACGTCGATCCCGGCGAGCAGCGTGACGGATGCGCGGCGGCCGTCCTCAACCGTGAACCGGCGCGTGAAGAACCCGCCGAGGTCGAGACCCGTCCCGCGGTAGAAGCGGTAGCCGCGGCGCAGGAACAGCGGATCGCCCGCGACGTGCCCGCAGGCGCGACGCAGGGCGGTGGGCGGCAGATCGGCGAGCGCGATGGCGTCGCCTGGAAGAGCCCGGAGCTTCACATGGTGTCCATCGGCACGAAGCCCGCCGGGCATGAGCGCCGCCTCGGCCAGACCGGGCCACCCGTAGAATCCGGCTCCGATGGCCTCCGCGAGAACATCCGACGAGATCCGCCGCGCGTTCACGGACTTCTTCGTCGAGCGCGGGCATCTCGCGGTGCCCTCGGCGTCGCTCGTGCCGTCGGCCCTCGACCAGTCGGTGCTGCTCACGACGGCCGGCATGCAGCCGTTCAAGCCGTTCTTCCTCGGACAGGCGACGCCGCCCAGGCAGCGGCTGACCTCGGTGCAGCGCTGCTTCCGCGCCGTCGACATCGATGTCGTCGGCTCGACCGAGCGCCACATGACGTTCTTCCAGATGATGGGCAACTTCTCGTTCGGCGACTACTTCAAGCCGGGCGCGGTGGAGATGGCATGGGAGCTCTCGACCGGGGCGTTCGGGCTCGATCCCGAGCGCATCTGGGCGACGGTCTACGAGGGCGACGACCAGCTCGGGCCCGATGATGTCGCGCGCGAGCTCTGGCTCGGCCAGGGCATTCCCGCCGGCCGCATCGTCGAGCTCGGCGAGGACAACTTCTGGAAGGCCGGGCCGACCGGGCCGTGCGGGCCCTGCTCGGAGCTCTACTACGACCGCGGCGCCCAGCACGGCTGCGGCGGCGACGATTGCAAGCCCGGTTGCGACTGCGACCGCTTCCTCGAGTTCTGGAACCTCGTGTTCATGGAGTTCGATCGCGGCGACGACGGATCGCTGACTCCGCTGCCCGCGCAGAACATCGACACGGGCAGCGGCCTCGAGCGCGTCGCGATGCTCCTGCAGGAGGCCGGCAGCATCTACGAGACCGATCAGACGACGCACGTCATCGCGGCGCTCGAGCGGCTCTCCGGCAAGCGCTACGCCGACGGGGGCGACGCGGTGCGCTCGTTCCGCGTGCTCTGCGACCACGGGCGCGGCATGGCGGCGATCGCGACCGACGGCGTGACGCCGTCCAACGAGGGACGCGGCTACGTGCTGCGCCGGATCCTGCGCCGCGCCGTGCTGCACGGCAGCCGCCTCGGGCTCGAGACGCCGTTCCTGGGAGCGCTCCACGAGGTCGTGATCGAATCGCTCGCCGACGGCTATCCCGCGCTGGCCGAGCACCGCGACGACGTGCGCCGTCTGATCGAGGCCGAGGAGGAGCGCTTCTCGCAAACGCTCGCGACGGGCTCGCGGCGGCTCGACGAGCTGATGAGCCAGGCCCGCGAGCGCGGCGAATCCGGGCTGCATGCGGGCGATGTCTTCGAGCTGCACGACACGCACGGGTTCCCCGTCGAGCTGACGGCCGAGATCGCGCGCGAGGCCGGTCTCGGCATCGACCTCGAGGGCTTCGAGCAGCACATGGGGGCCCAGCGCGAGCGCGCCCGCACGGCCGCGCGTCGCGGCGATCGCGTCGACGACGAGCGCATCGCGCGCTTCACGCGCTCGGCGGCGCGCAGCGAATTCGTGGGCTACGACGAGCTCGAGGTCGAGACGACCGCCCTCGCCGTCGAGCCCGTGAGCGAGGGCCTCACGCTCGTCAAGCTGGCGCGCTCGCCGTTCTATCCCGAGGGTGGCGGCCAGGTCTCCGATGCGGGCGAGATCTCCGCGCACGCGGTGCGCGGCCAGGTGGAGTCGGTCTACCGCCTCGACGGCGATCAGGCGCTGCTCGTCAAGCTCGAGGGCGAACTGCGCCCGGGCGACACGGTGCATGCGCGTGTGGCGGCCGGGCGCCGGCGCCCCACGATGGCCAACCACACCGGCACCCACCTGCTGCAGCGCGCCCTCCGCAACCAGCTCGGCGAGCACGTGCGCCAGGCGGGCTCCGCGGTGCGCCCGGAGGGCCTCCGCTTCGACTTCACGCACCCCGCGCCGCTCTCGGCCGACGAGCTGCGCGCGGTCGAGGACGAGGTCAACCGCGTCGTCCTCGAGGATCACCCGCTGCACATCTTCGAGACGACCCAGGACGAGGCCCGCGAGCTCGGCGCCACGATGCTGTTCGGCGAGAAGTACGGCGAGATCGTGCGCGTCGTCGACATCGAGGGCTACTCGAAGGAGCTCTGCGGCGGCACGCACACGCGCTCGACCGCCGCCGTCGGGCCGTTCACGATCGTGCGCGAGTCGTCGGTCGGGCAGGGCGTGCGCCGCATCGAGGCGATCACCGGGCCGGAGGCGCTCGGCGCCCTTCGGCGTGCCGACCGCACGGTCCGCGAAGCGTCCGCCGCGCTGCGAACGCCCCCCGAGAAGCTGCCCGAGGCGGTCGCGACGCTCAGCGAGCGCGTACGCGAGCTCGAGAAGGCGGCCAAGGCGGGCGGGGGCGGCGCCAACGGCGGCGGGCCGGACCTGGCGGCGCTGAGCACCGGCGCGGCCGAGCGGGGTCGCCTGAAGGTGCTGGTGGTCGAGGCCCCCGCGGGCACGCTCGGCGACGACCTCCTCGAGCTCGCCGACCGCCTGCGCGGCTCGCTCGGACCCTCCGCGGTCGTGCTCGGGGCCCGTGACGGCGAGCGCGTGCAGCTGATAGCGAGCATGACGCCCGAGGCGGTCGAGGACGGCCTCGACGCCTCCGCCGTGATCAAGGCGATCGGGCCGATCGTGGGCGGCGGCGGTGGTGGACGGCCCTCGATGGCACGCGCCGGCGGCAAGGACGCGACCCGCCTCGACGAGGCGCTCGACGCCGCGCGCCGCCTGCTCTCGGCGTGACCCTCCAGGGCAGGAAGTCCAAGGCGCTCGCGCTCGACTACGGCAGCGCCCGCACGGGCGTCGCGGTCAGCGACCCGAGCGGCACGCTCGCGCGGCCCCTCTGCGTGGTCGCGAAGGTGGGGAGCAAGGATGGTCTGGCCGAGCTGTGTGCGATCATCGACCGCGAGGCGCCGGGCGTGGTCGTGGTCGGTCTGCCGCTCACGCTCCGGGGCGAGCGCGGGGCGCAGGCGGTCGAGACCGAGGCGTTCATCGCCCGACTTCGAAGCCGATGCCGGATCCCGATCCTTACCGAGGACGAGCGCCTGACGACGTCGATAGCACGGCGACAGATGCCTACGTCATCCCGCCGCCGGAGCTCGGAGACGACGAGCGACGACGCCCAGGCGGCGGCGGTGCTCCTGCAGACCTTCCTCGACCGCTGCGGGGCGGCGTAAGGCGCAGTCGCCGCCGGCGGGTGCTGGTCGCAGCCGCCATCTTCCTGGTCGTGCTGGTCGCGGCGCTCTTCGCGGCCGACCGCCTGCTCTTCGGCGGCCCGTCGGGCCCGCCGGGCGCGGAGGTGCTGGTGCAGATCCCCGAGGGCGCGTCGGTCGAGCACATCGGCGACATCCTCGATCGCGCCGGCGTCGTCTCCAACGGTCGCCGATGGGCGTTCGATGTGCGCCTGCACGGCGACGGCGGCGACCTCCGGGCGGGCACGTACACCCTGCGCATGAACGAGCGCTACGCGATCATCCTCTCGACCCTCAAGGCAGGCCCGGCCGCCGTGCCGACGGTCAAGCTGACGATCCCCGAGGGCTACGCGATCCGCGACATCGCGAGGATCGACGCCCCGCGCGCCGGCATCTCGCCGAAGGCCTACCGCGCCGCGGTGCGCGCGGCCAGGCCGCCGGCCGGCTACCGCGCGACCGGCACGGAGCGCCTCGGCATGGAGGGCTTCCTGTTCCCCGCCACCTACACGCTCACGAAGCCCGTCTCGGCGGCGCATCTCGTCGCGCAGCAGGTGAGCGCGTTCGAGCGCGAGACGGCGGGCGTCGACTACCGCGTCGCCGCGAAGAAGAACCTCACGCGCTACGACGTCCTCATCATCGCCTCGATGATCGAGCGCGAGGCGGCCTATCCCGGCGACCGGGCCAAGATCGCGGCCGTGATCTACAACCGCCTGCACGCCGGCATGCCGCTCGGCATCGACGCGACGATCCAGTACAGCGTCGGCTCGTGGGGCGTGCTGAACGCGGGCGACCTGCGCATCAAGGGCGGGTACAACACGCGCACCCACCGCGGCCTCCCGCCGACGCCGATCTGCAACCCCGGCCTGGCATCGCTCGAGGCGGCGGCGCATCCCGCCAAGGTGCCCTACCTGTACTACGTCGCCATCCCCGGCGACAAGCTGCGCCGGCACCACTTCTCGACCACGTTCGCCGACTTCGAGCACTTCCAGCAGACGCACCCGGCATGACGATCGGCGGCTCCACGCGCGTCGCCTGCGTGATCGGCGATCCGGTCGAGCACAGCCGCTCGCCGCACATGCACAACGCCGCGGCGGCGGCCCTCGGGCTCGACCGCGTGTATGTGGCGCTGCGGGTGGCGCCGGCCGATCTCGCAGCGGCGGTGCGCGGCCTCGCCGCGCTCGGGTTCGACGGCGCCAACGTCACCGTGCCGCACAAGACGGCGGCCATGGCGCTGTGCGGCGAGCTCGGGGCCGAGGCGGCCGACGCCGGTGCGGTCAACACCCTGAGGTTCGCCCCGGGCGGGGTGCTGCGCGGCGATCTGACCGACGGGCTCGGGCTGATCGCGGCGCTTCCGGGCGTGCCCGAGCGCGCCGTCGTGCTGGGCGCTGGGGGCAGCGCGCGCGCCGCCGGTGCGGCGCTCGTGCGCGCCGGCACGCGGCGCGTGACGGTCGTCGCGCGCCGCCTCGACGCGGCCGACCGGCTCGCCGATGCGCTCTCGGCGCTCGAGCCCGAAGCGAGGGTCGATGCCGCCACCGCCGTGCCCCCCGGGAGCGGTGGCCTGCTCGTCCACTGCACGCCGGTCGGCGGCATCGCCACGCTCAAGGCGCTTCCGGTGCCGGCCGATGTGATCGAGCAGATGGATGCCGTCGCCGACTTCGCCTACCGCGCCGATGGCTCGCCGACCCCGCTCGCGGCCGCCGCGCTGGCCGCCGGCCTGCCGGTCGTCGACGGCCTGGAGTTGCTCGTGCGCCAGGGCGCGCTCTCGTTCGCGCTCTGGACCGGCATCGAGCCGCCGCTCGACGTGATGCGACGCGCGGCGCGCAGCGCGTGAGCGCGGCCGTCGCCGCACTGGCCGCGGTGGGCGGCGCGGTCGCCGCACTCGCCTGGCAGCCGCTCGAGCCGCTGCTTGCAGAGCACTCGGAGGACGCCGTCGAGCAGCCCGGCTGGACACGGAAGATCACCGCGCGCCCGATCGTCCTGCTCGCCTCGGCGCTCGCCTGCGGCGCGGTGGGACTGCGCTACGGCGCCACGCGCGGCCTCGTCCCCGCGCTGCTGCTGGCCTTCGCTCTCGTGGGCATCACCGCGATCGACTTCCGCTACCGCATCATCCCGAACCGCATCACGCTGGCCCTCGTGATCGCCGGCGTCGCCCTCGGCGCCGCCCTGCGGTTCTCGGATCTGCCCGAGCTCGGCCTCGCCGCCGTGGGCGCGGGCGGGTTCCTGCTCGTGGCCGCCCTCCTGTCGCCCTCCGGGCTCGGCATGGGCGACGTCAAGCTCGCGTTCGTACTCGGGCTGTTCCTCGGCGAGTCGGCGATCGTCGCGATCGTCGCCGGGCTCGTCTCGTCGGCTCTGGCATCGGCGATCCTGCTGCTCGTCCACGGCCGCGAGGCGCGCAAGATGCACCTCGCACTGGGGCCGTTCCTCGCTCTCGGCGGCATGCTCGCGCTGCTCGCGGGCGACGACCTCATCGCCTGGTACACCGGCGGATAGCCGGCGCCGTAGGCCTGCCTCCCCCGTACAGGGGATGCGCAGGAGGGGGTGTCTGGTCGCATGCTGCGGTAGATGAGCACCGTGCAACGAGAGATGATCGGAATGCCGGTCGCGGGCAGCCGCGTCACGCTCGCGACGATGCTCGGCGCGGCCGACGCCCTCGTGGTCGAGACCATCGGGGAGGACGTCGCGGTCCTGAGCGAGGGCTTCGGCCTCCACCTCGGCGCCAAGGTCAGCACGCGCACCTATGACGGGGAGCGCGTCTGGCACCTCACGTTCGTCGTCCGCGAGCGCCACCAGATCACACCGGGCCAGGCGCGCGTCGAGCTCTGCCTGCACGAGCGCCGGCTGCTCGGCGAGGAGCGCAGATTGCCGCGCGCCGCCTGCCGCATGGCCGCCACCGCGCGGCGAGCGGGGGATCCCGGCGCATCGGTATGGGCCAAGGTGCTCGACGTCTCGCAGGGCGGGCTCGCGCTGCGCACGGCGATCTCCTACGGCGCCGGCGACCTCATCGACGTCGAGCTCGACGACGGCACGGGCGCGGTCATCAGCGCGCGCGTCGAGATCGTCGATCTCGTGGCCGACGACGCCGGCGGCATCGCCCGCGGGCGCATCGTCGCCGTGGCCGACGACGGCGCCCAGCGCCTCGGCGCACTCGTCGAGAGCCTGCGCGACTCGCCGAGCGACGCCGAGACGCTGCCCGAGCCGCTGCCGGCGCTGCGCGAGGCGCTCGCCGCCGCTCGCCGCCTGCGCGGCTAGCGCGCCGGCTCGGCGGGCCGCCTGGCGCCGCGCGTCTACCGAGACGGCCGCCAAGTCGCCCCCGCTACCCTCACGGGGTGGATCTGACCTGCGTCACGTCCGGCCAGTCGCACGGCCCGGGGATCACGGCCATCGTGTCGGGTCTGCCCGCCGGGCTCGAGCTCGACCGCGAGGCGATACGCCTCGACCTCGGGCGGCGGCAGGCGGGGTACGGCCGCAGCCCGCGGCAGAAGATCGAGCAGGACGACGTCGAGATCCTCGGCGGCGTGCGGCACGGCCTCACGCTCGGCGGCCCGCTCGCGCTGATCGTGCGCAACCGCGACCACGTCAACTGGGGCGCGGCGATGAGCGCCTGGCCGGTCAGCGAGGAGGAGCTCGCCGAGGTCGCCGCGCGCCGCAGCCGCAAGGTCGTGCTGCCGCGGCCCGGTCACGCCGATCTCGCGGGCGTCATGAAGTACGGCCTCGACGACGTCCGCAACGTCCTCGAGCGCGCCTCGGCGCGCGAGACCGCAGCGCGCGTCGCCGTCGGAGCGATCACGAAGGGCCTGCTCGCGCAGCTCGGCATCTCCGTCTTCGGCCGCGTGCTCGCGGTCGGCGACGTCGAGGCCGCGCCCGACGCCGGCGACCCGGCTGCCTTCGCGCGGGCGCGCTCGAGCGAGATCGGTTGCTCGGATGCCGACGCCGGGCAGCGCATGCTCGCCGCCATCGACGCGGCGGCCGCCGGCCGCGACACGCTCGGGGGCATCATCGAGATCCGCGCCTTCGGCTGCCCGCCCGGGCTCGGCTCGCACACCGAGCCCCGCCTGCGCCTCGACGCGCGCCTCGCGGCCGCGGCGGTCGGCATCCAGGCCATGAAGGGCGTCGAGATCGGCGAGGCGTTCG
>CAZYYP010000077.1:0-14116 GCA_964651695.1 uncultured Gaiellales bacterium
AGCTGCGGATGACCTCGCGGAAGAAGTGATCGCCGCGGCAGTACGTCCCGTTGAGGACGAGGCTCCGCACCTTGCCGGGGTGCGCGATCGCGAGCTCCTGCGCGATCGCCCCGCCCATCGACGAGCCGACCACGTGTGCGCACTCGATGCCGAGCGCGTCCATGAGCGCGGCCGTGTCCTCGGCGAAGCTCGCGATGCGGTATTCACCCGGCGGCGCTTCCGAGCGGCCGACGCCGCGATTGTCGAACGTCGTGATGCGCCAGCGGTCGCCGAGACCCGCGACCTGGTCGACCCAGCACGCGCCCTCGTCGGCGAGGCCGGAGATGAAGATGACGTCGTCGCCCTGCCCTGCCTGCTCGGCGTAGAGCTGCACGCCGCCTGCGTTGGTCATTCCCATCGGGCGATCTTAGGGTGCGGGCTTGCGCGCCTGCAGCGTGTAGGTGTGCGGCAGGCGCTCGGGCCGGTCGGTGAGCTGGAACTCCCCTCCGCCGGTGTCGTGCATCTGCCCCGGTATCGCGTTCCACGGCACCGTGGCGTGCTCCTCGAGCGCGGTCAGCTCGAGCCCCGCTGCGAGCACGGCGCCCACGATCTCGCCGAGACCGTGGTTCCACTCGTGCGTCACGTTCTTCGTGAAGACCTGATCGGTCTCGACGTAGGTGCCGCCCTCGTCCCAGATCACGGGCTCCCGCTGCTCGAAGTACGGGTACTCGACGACGAGCAGCCCGTCGGGCCGCGCGTCCGCGAGCGACCACAGCATCGGGTGACCCTCGCGCAGGAAGAGCCTGCCGCCCGGGCGCAGCAGGCCGGCGACGACATCTGCCCAGCGACGGATGTCGGGCAGCCAGCAGAGCGCGCCGATGCCCGTGTAGACGAGGTCGAAGCGCCCGGTCCCGAGCGCCTCCGGCGCGCCGTAGAGGTCGGATTCGACGAAGTCGACCTCGACGCCGGCCGCCGCGGCGAGGCGCCGGCCCTGCTCGAGCGCCGGAGCCGAGAAGTCGAGTGCGGTCATCGTGGCGCCGAGCCGCGCGAGCGACACGGTGTCCGTCCCGATATGGCACTGCAGGTGCACGGCGTCGAGGCCCGTGATGGTGCCGAGTCGCGGCAGGTCGAAGGTCACGACCTCGCTGAGGAAGGCCGGGTCGTCGGTGAAGCGGGCGACGGCGTAGTCGGGCGAGGCGGCATGCGCGGCGACGCGCTCGTCCCAGTTCGCGCGGTTCACGTCGCGGTAGTCGTCCATGCCATGAGCGTCGCACACGGCGCGGCACGCAGGCAGCAGCAGCCCCGCCGTTCTCCGGCGAGACTGCTGCCTGGCGCCGCCGTTGGTCGTCACTGCGCGAGATGCACCGTCACGACGATGTCGGAGTTGTTCGTGTTGCCGATCTCCTTCGACACCACGGTGCCCGTCGCCCCCGCATAGCGCCCGGTGCCGCCGCTGACCACCGCGTCGCCGTCCGACGGCGTGTGGAAGAGCACCAGCTGGCTCCCGCCGACGGCCGTCTGGCCGTCGCACGTGGGCGCGGCGCTGGCGTCCTTGAAGACGCAGGTCGTGTGGCTCGACGCGCTCCACTTCGCGGCGTGCCTGGCATGGGTGCCCTTGTAGGCGAGCTCGAGGATCTCGAGCCGGTCGCCGGCAGCGGGGGCCTGCGTCGGCTGTTGCACGACCGTGCCGTCCGCTTTCACGAGGACGAGCGACACCACGGTCGAGTAGTAGCGCAGCGTGATCGTCGTGTCGGAGTGCCTCTGAGCAGGCCTCGCCGATCCGCTCGCCAGGGCCGGTGCTGCCGCCGCAGCGAGCGCGCAGAGGCCGATCGCAGCGCTTCCGGCGAGCCACCGGAATGGTCGGGCAGGGGGCGTATCCACAGGAGTCCTCCTCGGTCGGCGCAGCGCGGTTGCGCGCGCACCGATCACGCTATGAGGCGACGCCCGATCGCACATCGTGACTGGCACCCAATCAGCCCTCGGTGCCAGCCCCGATTCGGGGCCACGGGTGTACGTCGGTGCAGAGCACGTCATCCAGGCTCATCCGAGGCACGAACCTCATAGCATCGGCGCATGACCGACTCCGGCTTCACCCGCACGACGCTCGCCACCGACGGCGATGAGCGCTTCGTCTCGCTGCGCCGGCCGCTCGAGGTGAGCGGCATGGGCATGAACCTGATCCTGCTCGAGCCCGGACAGCGCGGGCGCGTGCACGACCACACGCAGCAGGAGGAGGTCTACCTCGTCTGGGACGGCGTGCTCACGCTGATCGTCGAGGGCGAGCCACACGACCTTGCCCGCGGCGAACTCGCCCGTGTCGGCCCCGGCGTGCGGCGTCAGATCGTCAACCGGGGCCGCCGCCGCTGTGCGATCGTCGCGCTCGGGGCGACGCCGGGCACGCATGTGGGCCGGGACGGCACGGCGTGGGAATCGTGGGACGACACCGGCCCTGGACGGACGCCGCAGGAGGTGCCGCTGCCCGGTGACCTGCCGGAGGCGGAACTCCTCGACTAGCCCCGCTCCCAGGCCTCACGCACGCTGGGTGTCAAGCTTCCAGGCGTCGCGTCCGATGCCTGGTCGGTGAAGCCCGCCACGCCGCCTGGGGTCATTCGCACGGGTGCCATCGCGCTCCTTGTCGCGCTGCTCGTCGTCGGCTGGTCCGTGCTCGACGGGACCGCCGCTCCCGGACCGCCTGTCGCCCGTGTCAAGGAGCGCGATTTCGCGATCACGGCGCCCCGGCACCTGGCGGCCGGCAAGGTCGAGATACAGGTGGCGAACGCCGGTCCCGACACGCACGAACTGCTGCTGGTGCGCGCCAACGGCCGGCCCCTGCCGCTGCGCGCCGACAACCTCACGGTCGACGAGGAACGGCTCAAGCCCCGCTTGATCGGCACGCTCGAGGATGTCCTCCCGGGCACGCGGCGCACGTGGAAGCTCGTGCTCCCGCCGGGCCGTTACGTGCTGTTCTGCAACATGTCGGGCCACTACCTGGGCGGCATGCACCGAGTGGTGGTCGTCCGATGAGACTGCGGCGACGACTGCCGTTTCAGCCGTTCGCGGCGCGCGGGCGCTTCACGGTCGCGGCGATCATCGCGATGTTCGCGCTCGTCTCGGCGGTCAGCATCGCGCTCTCGATCCGCGAGACATCGAGCTCGCAGCACCGCGCCACGGTCGTTGTCGTCGCCGGCCGCCAGCGCACGCTCGCCGAGCGCTACGTCCGCGAGGTGATGCTCGTGCACAGCGGCGCGAAGGCCAATCCCGCCCTCACCGCGAAGCTGCTGCGCATCAGCTCCGAGAGACTCATCACCGGAGGCGAGGCGCCCGAGGTCAACGGCGACGACGACGCGACCGAACTGCCGCCGGCGACCGGACTCGCTCGCCGCCAGTTGCGCCAGGCGCAGCGCCTCGCGCACGACCTCACGGCGACCGGGAGCGCCTGGCTCGGCGGCCGGCCGCTCGGCCGCGTGCCGCTCGCCGGCAAGGAGCGGATCGCCATCACCGACCCGGTGCGGCGCCTCGGTGTGCTCGCGGCGCTGACCTCGAACGTCTCGCTCGACGCCGCGCGCACGATCGCCACCGGCGCCGACCATTCGAACACGCAGCTGATCCTCACGCAGGTGGCACTCGGCATCGCCGGCGTGCTGGCGGCACTGCTGCTGGCGGTCGGCCTGACCGCGGCCACGCGGCGTCAGGCTGCCCATTTCCGCAGCCTCGTCAGCGCGTCGACCGACCTCATGATCGTCGTCGGCCAGGGCGGATGCCAGTACGTCAGCGAGTCGGTCGAGCGCATGCTCGGCCGGTCCGCGGCCCAACTGCTCGGCAGTGGCTTCACCGACTCGGTGCACGCCGACGACCGGGCGCTCGTCGCCGACGCGTGCGCGCGCGGCGAGCCGGACGAGATCATCCTCCGCCTCCGCAACGGCCAGGGCGAATGGCGCCACGTCGAGGCGCATGTGACCGACATGCGCGAGCAGCAGCACGTGCGCGGGGTCGTGCTCAACGGGCGCGACATCAGCGAGCGCGTGGCGCTCGAGGGGGAGCTGACCCGACAGGCCTTCCAGGACGGTCTGACCGGACTCGCGAACCGCGCGCTGTTCCGCGACCGGCTCGATCAGTCACTGGCCCGCTCACAGCGCTCGCGTTCCCCCATCTCGTTGCTCCTGGTCGACCTCGACGGCTTCAAGCAGATCAACGACACCTTCGGGCACGACGTCGGCGATCAGCTGCTGATCCAGGTCGCCGAGCGCTTCACCGAGGTCACGCGCTCGAGTGACACCGTGGCGCGCTTCGGCGGCGACGAGTTCGCAGTCCTGATGGAAGGCGGCGGTGTGCAGCAGGCCGTCGCCCTCGCCGATCGGCTGCTCGAGCGCCTCTCGATGCCCGCCACCGTCGCCGATCGCACGCTCACGTTCGGCGCGAGCATCGGCATCGTCACGATGGCGGGCGAAGAGCCCGCCGGTCGCGAAGAGCTGATCCGCCGCGCCGACATCGCGATGTACACCGCCAAGAGCGCGGGCCGCGGCCGCTACGAGATCTTCCGCGGCGAGCTGGATCGCGAGGTCGGCGAGTCGCTCGGGCTCGAGTACGAGATGCGACTCGCGCTCGAGCGGAACGAGTTCAAGCTGCACTACCAGCCCGAGATCGAGATCGAGAGCGGCGACATCGTCGGCGCGGAGGCGCTGCTGCGCTGGAACTCCCCGACGCGCGGCATGGTCTCGCCGAGCGAGTTCATTCCCGCCGCCGAGGCCGCCGGGATGATCATCGAGCTCGGTCGCCTCGCGATGCGCGAAGCCTGCTCGCAGACGGCGAGCTGGGAGAGCCAGGGCGCGATCCCCGACCGCTTCGTCACGTGGGTCAACCTGTCGGGCACGCAGCTCTCGGCCGGCGGCATCGAGGAGCTCGTCCGCAGCGCCCTCGACGAGAGCGGTATCTCGTCGAGCCGGCTCGGTCTGGAGATGACCGAGACGTCGATCGTGCAGGGCGGCGTGGTCGGAGATCGCGCATGCGCCGAGCTGCAGGCGCTGCACTCCGCCGGCGTCAGCATCGCGATCGACGACTTCGGCACCGGCTTCTCGTCGCTCGAGCAGCTGCGGCGCTTCCCCGTCGACATGATCAAGATCGACCGCTCATTCGTGCAGGGCGCCGAACAGGATCCGCGTGACGCCGCGATCACGGCCAACGTCGTCAGCCTGGCGCACGCCCTCGGGCTTGTCGCGATGGCGGAGGGCATCGAGTCCGAGGCGCAGCTGGCGTCACTGCGCGAACTGGGATGCGACCTCGTGCAGGGGTTCCTGTTCGCCCGCCCGATGCCGCCGGAGAAGCTCGCGGAGCTGATCCGCCGGCCGAAATGGGGCGTGCCCCAGGCCGCATAGGAGGCGGGCCCCGGCTGCGAGTGCCGGGGCCCGCCTGCTCCTATTTCGTGCCCTGCAGCAGCTTCGTCGGGTCGATCAGCGAGTTGCTGCCGGCCGGGAGCACCGCGATGCGCAGCAGCGGGCTCAGCTTCTGGATCGCGATGTACTGCAGGACGTTCGGGGAGAGCGAGGCGTTGAGCTTGCGGTTGGCCTCGGCCTGGCCCTCGGCGACCGTCACGTTGGCGTCGGCCTCGCCCTTGGCCTTGGCGACGCGGCTCTGCGCCTCGAACTGCGCCTGCTGCACCTGCGCCTTGGCGCGCAGGGCGGCCTGCGTGGCCTCCTGCTTGGCCTCGATCGCCTGCTCGAACTGCTTCGAGAACGCGATGTTGTCGATGTTCAGGTCGTTGACGCGGATCGAGTACGGCGCGAGGCGGGAGCGCAGCGCCTTGAGCACCGCGCTCCGGATCGTCTCGCGGTTCGGAGCGATCTCGACGGCCTGGAACTTGACGACCTCGTCCTTGAACGCCTGGTTGAGGTTGTTCGGCACCAGGCGGTCGAACCAGTCGGTGCCGACGCGCGCGATCAGCCCGCGCGCATCCTGCGGCGCCACCGAGTAGTTGATCGTGGTCGTGATGTAGGCGTTCTGCGTCTCGGCGGAGAAGGCCGTGAGATTCGCGAACGTCTGCTTCTGCACCTGGACGTTGACGGAGTCGTAGGTCTGCCACGGCGCGATCAGGGAGACGCCCGGATCGATCTGGCCCGAGATGCGGCCGAACGTGCGCACGACGCCGACGTGCCCGGTATTGACCTGAGCGAAGCTGAAGAACACGGTGGCGAGCAGGAAGACGACGCTCGCTCCGCCGATCGCGATCAGACCCTGCGCGCGATAGGCGTGCCGCTTGGCGTCGATGCGATCCGGATCGGGGTAGCTGTGGAAGACCGCGAAGACACCAACTCCGACAGCGATCACCCAGACGATGGCGATGAAGATCCAGAACATTGGTACTCCCAGGTTCGATGGCTCGCCGCGTGCGAGTGCGATGCATCGTATGAGAGGCTGGTTTTCCGCCCCGCCCGGCGCGCACGGGATGCGCCGCGCACCGCGACGCCACCCGGCCTGCGCGCTACCCGGTGCGTTCGCCGGGCGGGGTCACGACGACCTGCTCGAGGTGGAACACGCGCATGGGGTTGAGCCGCAGGCCGTGGACGTACGGGCGCCGCAAGAGGAGCTGACGCGAGTACGAGAGCGGCACGAGCGCGGCCCGCTCGCCGATCCAGAGCCGCTCGAACGTTCGGTAGAGGCGCAGCCGCTCGTCGCGATCGCGGCAGGCGCGCGCGAGCTCCAGCACGCCGTCGCTCTCCTCGTCGCGGTGCAACGGCAGATCGAGCTCGAGCAACCCGCGGTAGAAGCCGTCGGGATCGGGGTAGTCGGCATGCCAGCCGGCGAACCAGGCGTGGACGTGCGGGTCGATCGAGAAGTGCTTCCCCTGCTCCGAGCGGCTGCGGACGCCGACCTCGGCGAACTGCGCGGCGAGGGCGGCCGCGGGCGACCACGGCGCGGAGCTGATCACGAGCTCGGGCAGGCCGGCGCCGCCCGCGAACCCGGCCTCGGCGAGCAGCGCTCGCGCCGCCTCGCGGTCGAACGGCACGCCGGGCGCTTCGCCATGCCCGGGCATCACCGGCGGGATCGCGCCGCCGCGGGCCGCCGCGAGGTCGACCCCGGGCCAATCGGCGAGCAGCGCCTCGCGGTCGATCGCGTGTGCGAGGGCGCGCCGCACGCGCTCGTCTGCCATCGGGCCGTTGCGCGCGTTGAAGGCGAGGAACGAGGTGGACAGGGTGGGCGATCGCGCGGCCACCGTGTTGGCCCCGGCCGGCGGCGCCACGCGCGCGAGCTCGAGATCATGGCAGCCCGCGTTCCACTGCTCGAGCGAGTGCTCGGTCTTCGGCTCGCGAAAGGCGACGCGCACCGTGCCGACGTTGCCCGCGGCGGCCCGCCAGTGCGGGTTCGCCGAGAGCGTCGCGCCGTCCTCGTCAACCGACGAGAGCACGAACGGGCCGTTGCCGACGAGCGATTCCGGTCGCCGCCAGGCAGCTCCCACCTCGTCGGCGCGGTGACGGGGCCACGGATAGGCCCAGTGCGAGGCGAGCACGTACGGGAAGTAGTTGCGCGGCTCGTGCAGGTGCAGCTCGAGTGTCCAGTCGTCGAGCGCCTCGGCCGAGGCGATGTCGTCGAGCAGGAAGGCCGTGACGTGCCCCTCCTCGCGCAGCGTGCGCCACGCGTACACGAAGTCGCCGGCCGTGAGGGGGTGGCCGTCGCTCCAGCGGGCGTCCTCCCGCAGCATGAACAGATAGGTCAGGCCGTCCTCGGACACGTTCATGTTCTGAGCGAGCTCGGGCACGACGTTGAGGTCGTGGTCGACGCGCAAGAGGCCCCGGTAGAGCTGCTCGATGACGATCGCCGACTCGGTCGAGTAGGTGTCGCCGGGCGCATACGAATCGGGCCGCACCAGCGAGAGCACCAGGTTCTCGGGCGTCGGAGCGCGCTCCGACGGCTGCTCGGCCGAGCAGTCGAAGGCCGCGTCGTAGGCCTGGCCGGCGCGCGCGTAGTCGAACGCCAGGTGGCGCACGAGCGCGATCTTGAAGAGCGTCTCGCGCTCGCGCACGGGGTCGTCGAGGCGGCGCAGGAACTCGCGCGCGCGCCGGTAGTGCTCGACCGCCTCGTGATCGGCGTAGACCGCGCGGGCCGCGTCGCCCGCAGCGAGCAGATAGCGGGCCGCGAGCTCGGGCTCGTCGGCCTCCGCGAAATGGCGCGCGATGGGACCGTAGACCGCCTCCCCCGACTCGCCGTAGAGCGCCACGAGGGCCTCGCCGATCCGCCGGTGCAGGCTGCGGCGTGCAGGCGCGAGCAGACTGCCGTAGGCCACCTCCTGGACGAGACCGTGGCGGAAGCGGTACTCGGGCGCGGGCCGGCGGCCGACCTCGACGATCAGGTCGAGTCGCATCAGCTCCGAGAGCGCCGGCACGACCTGATCGCGCGGCAGCAGGCGCTCGAGCAGCGGCAGCCCGAAGCCGCGGCCGATCGCGCTCGCCACCGACACCACCTCGCGCGTCCGCGGTGCCAGGCGGTCGAGCCGCGCCTGCAGCGCGCCCTGCACGAGCGCGGGGACCACGACCTGGCTGTCGGTCAGCTCCCAGGCGCCGTCGCGGCGGCGCAGAGCACCGCGCTCGATCAGATCCTGCAGCGCTTCCTCGAGGAAGAACGGATTCCCGCCCGCGCGCTCGGCGAGGAGGTCGGCGAGCTGCCCGGGCAGAGCCGCCTCGGCCAGGGCCTCCGCGAGCTCGCGGCTCGCAGCGGCCGGCAGCGGCCGGAGCTCGATCTCGCGATAGCGGTGCGGGAAGACCGCGCGCGCGTGCTCGCCGAGGCGCCACGACGGCTGGTCGCGGTCGGCGCGGTAGAGCAGGACGAGGCCGATCTGCACCTCCTCGGTGAGGCCCAGGAGATCCTCCACGAGCTCGAGCGTGAGCGAGTCGGCCCACTGCAGGTCGTCCATCACGATGCAGAGCGGGCGGGCCTCCGCGAGGCCGCGCATGACGTCCCCGACCGCGGCGAAGGTGCGCTGCTGCACGGCCTCCCGGCTGAGCTCGCGCAGTGCCCCGTCGGCCTCGGCCTCGAGCGGCAGCCCGAGCAACCGCGCGAGGAACGGGTAGGCGGACTCCGTTCCGGGAGCGAGTGCGCCGAGCGCGGCTTTGAGCTCCAGGCGCACGCGGGCCTCGGGCGCATCGACGCCGATCCCGAGCCAGTCGCGCAGGAGATCGCGCACCGGCCAGTACGGGAAGGTCTCGGCGTACGAGCCGGCGCGGCCCTCGAGGAAGCGGATGCGATCGCCGAACCGGCGCCGCGCCTCGACCACGAGGCGCGACTTGCCGATGCCGGACTCGCCGGTGACCGCGACGATCGCGCCGCTGCCGGCGGCGATCGCCTCGCACGCCTCGTCCAGCACGGCGAGCTCGGCGCCGCGACCGACCACCGGGACGACCGCCCGCACCTGAGCGGGCCCGCGAGCGCCCGTGACGCGCGCGGCGCGGACGGCATGCGCCAGCCCCCGCAGACCGACCTCGCCGAGCGGCTCGAGCTCGAAGCAGTACTGCACCTGGCGCTCGGTCTCGGGACCGACGACGATGCCACCGCCGGGCGCGAGCTCCTGCAGCCGGGCCGCGACGTTGGCGGTGTCGCCGAGCGCGTTGTAGCGCCGCTCACCGTCACCTTCATCCGACAGCACGACCGGGCCCGTGTTGACGGCGACCCGGACGCCGAGGTCGATGCCGTAGCCGCTGCGCAACTCCTCGCCGTAGGCGGCGATCGCGGTCTGGATCGCGAGCGCCGCTCGCACCGCGCGCTCGGCATCGTCCTCGTGACCGACGGGTGCGCCGAAGAGCGCGAAGACGCCGTCGCCCGTGAGTTGGGCGACGGTGCCGTCGAAGCGGCGGATCTCCTGGGCGATCAGCGCGACGATCTCGTCGAAGAGGAACTTCGAGCGCTCGGGACCGAGCTGCGCTCCGATCGCCGTCGACCCCACGACGTCCGCAAACAGCACGGAGACAATGCGCTGTGTGCCGGTCGTTGCACCCACGGCACGAGTTATAGACGCGGAGCGAGCGCGAGCCGGGACGCTCAGCCCTTGACGGCGCTGAAGGTCAGCGACTTCACGAAGTGCCGCTGACCGAGCAGGAACACCGCGAGCAGCGGCAGCGTGACCATGACGTTGGTGGCCATCACGGCCGCCCACTCGGTGTGGTGCTGTCCCTGGTAGGTCAGGAGGCCGAGCTGCAACGTGTAGTTGCGCGAGTCGGTCACCGAGATCAGCGGCCACAGGAAGTCATTCCAGGCATTCAGCACGGTGAGCAGCGCGATCGTCGCAAGCGCGGGGCGCATGAGCGGGAGCAGCACGCGCACGAACACGCCGAGGCGGCTGCAGCCGTCGATCATGGCCGCCTCCTCGATCTCCTTGGGGAGCCGTACGAAGAACTGCCGCATCAGGAAGATGCTGATCGCCGATGCCATCCAGGGCAGGAAGAGCGACGGGATCGTGCCGACGATGCCGAAGAACGCGTACATCTTGTAGACGGGGATCATCAGCAGCTGCGGCGGGATGAAGACGGTCGTGAGCAGCAGCAACTGCAGGGGGCGGGTGCCGATGAAGCGCATGCGCGCGAACGCGTAGCCCGCGATGGGGCAGAGCAGCAGTTGCGAGGCGACCGCGACGCTCGTCACGATCACCGAGTTCAGGAACCACGTGCCGAAGTCGGACTCCTGGAGCACGGTGCGGTAGCCCGCGAGCGACGGGTGGTGCGGGAAGAGCGCCGGCGGATACGCGTTGATCTCGCTCGTCGTCATGAACGAGGCGAACACCATCTGCAGGAACGGGAAGATGAAGATCAGCGCGAGCGGCGCGAGCAGCAGGTGCCACGCGCTCGGCCGCCGGCGTTTGCGCTTGCGGGGCACGGCGCGCTCGAGCGTCCCGGTCGCGCGGCGGGCGAGCGCCTCAGACGACATCGAGCTTCCTCCAGCGCGCGTAGCCGACCTGCATCAGCACGAGCGCGACGATGGCGAGGAAGAGCACGCACGCGACGGCCGCGCCGAGACCCTGCTCGCCGTCGACGAACCCGAGCTTGTAGCCGTAGACGATGATCACGGTCGTGGCGTCGATCGGCCCGCCGCGCTTGGTCGCCCATGCGATGTCGAAGAACTGCAGGGCGTTGATCGTCTCCCACACGACGGCCAGCACGGTGATCGGGCGGACCGCGGGCAGGATCACGTGCCAGAACACCGCGAGCCGCCCGGCGCCATCGATGCGCGCCGCCTCGTGCTGATCCTGCGGCACGTCCTGCAGCGCCGCGAGGTAGATGAGGATGTCGAACCCGACCGCCGTCCAGGTATAGATCGGCGCGAGCAGGAAGAGCGCCTGGTCGGGATCGTCGAGGAACTGCTGGCGGCTCAAGCCCATCCACGCGATGACGTTGTCGACGATGCCGTACTGGGGGTCGAGCACGTAGAGGAAGATCACCCCGGTGGCCGCCGCCGAGGCGACGAAGGGCACGAAGAAGCACGTGCGGTAGAAGCCGATGAAGCGGATCTTCTGGTTCAGCAGGAGCGCCAGCCCCAGCCCGAGCAGCACGGTCACCGGCACGTAGAGGGCCGTGAACTTCAGCGAGCGGCTGACGGCTGCGAGCCACTCCGGGTCGTGCGCCAGCGCGCGGTAGTTCGCAAGCCCCACGCCGTGCTCGGGTCCGAAGCCGTTACTCGACTTGGTCGAGAGCAGGAACGACCAGATGACCGGGAAGAACCCGAGGCCGAGCACGAGCAACGATGCGGGCAGGACGAACGACCACGCGGTGAGATTCTCCGGCAGCGCACGCCGCCAGGCCGGCGGCCGGGGCTGCCTGCGCGCGATCGACGCCACGGCTCAGGACAACGCTTTGTCGGCCGCCTTGGCCGCCTGCGCGAGCGTGTCCTTGGGGCTCCCGCGTCCGAGCAGCGATGTCGCGATGGCCTTGCCGACGGCCACGGAGAGCTGCGTGTAGCCGGTCACCGGCGGCCGGATGTGGTGCGCGTTTGCGAGGTTCTTGACGAACAGGCCGATGCCGGCGAACTTCGCGTCGAACTGCGACATCCCGGGCAGCGCGGCCGTCTTCGCGCTGAGCGGCAGGTTGCTCGTGGCGAGATCCCACTGCAGATCCTGCGCCGGCTGGTGCAGCCAGGCGAGGAATGTCACGGCCGCCTTGCGGCGGGCGTCGCTGTGGTTGAAGACCATGTAGACGTCGGGGCCCGAGATCGTCTCGTGCGACCCCCCGAAGCTCGGCAGCACCTGGACGCCGTACGAGATGTGATGCCCCTGGATGTCCTCGAGCTGCCACGGGCCCGTGACGACCATCGCCATCTTGCCCGAGTCGAAGAGCCCGTACATCTTCTGCGAGTCGGGCGTCTGGTCCGCGTAGAGCGACTTGTCCTTGAGCGTCATGTCGCTCAGCAGCTGCAGCGCCTTGACGCCCTGCGCGCCCCCGAACAGGGCCTGCTTGTTCGTCGGATCGAGGATCTCCCCGCCCTGCTGCCAGATCATCGGCCAGAGGCGCCAGGTCGTGTCCTCGCTCCCCGAGATGGGAAAGCCCGTGCCGTAGATGTCCTTGCTCGCGTTGGTGAGCTTCTTCGCCATCGCGCGGAAGTCGCTCCACGTCCAGCTCGCCTTCGGAGGCGCGACACCCGCGGCCTTGAGGAGCTTCTTGTTGTAGACGACGGCGAGGTTGTCGATCACGGCGGGGAAGCCCACGACCTTCGTTCCCACGGTCGCCGTCTTGCGGCCCGCCTCGTAGAGGCTGTTCCAGTCGAAGCCCGTCGCCTTGACGTCCTTCGAGATGTCGACGACCTTGCTCGACTGCGACACGTTCGGCACGTCCGAGCCGTAGACGTACGCGATGTCGGGGTAGTTGCCCGACCCGATCACGGCCTGCAGCTTCTGCACCATCTCGTCGCCGTTCGACCCGAGCTGGTCGTTGACGACGATCCCGGGGTGCGTCTTGTTGAACTGCGTCACGAGGGTGTGGATGGCCTTCTGCGCAGCATCGGTCTGGGCATGCCAGATCGTGATGTCGACGGGCTTGCCGGCCGCCGGGCGGGCGGTGGCCACCGACGTCGCCGTGAGGGCCACGAGGGCGATCGCTGCAACGATGAGCGGGATCTTCTTCAACGTGCGCTCCTCGGATCGCGGGGACGGACGGTCGGGGATCGAGTCCGCGACTCTACAATCGCGCCGACCTCCGCACCCCCCAATCGCCAGGATTGCAATGCCCAAGATCGCGTTCATCGGCGCCGGCAGCGTCGAATTCACCCGCAACCTCCTCGGTGACATCCTCTCGTTCGCGGAGCTCGCCGAGAGCGAGATCGCGCTCCACGACATCGACGCGGAGCGCCTCGGAACCTCAGAGCAACTGGCGAGCCGCGTCTCCGAGACGCTCGGCGCGCACCCCAGGGTGACCGCGACGCTCGACCGCCGCGAGGCGCTCGACGGCGCGGACTACGTGATCAACAGCGTGCAGGTCGGCGGCCACGCGGCGACGGTGCGCGATCACGCGATCCCTGCCCGCTACGGCGTCCGCCAGACGATCGGCGACACGCTCGGGATCGGCGGCATCATCCGCACGCTGCGCACGGCTCCGGTCATGCTCGCGATCGGCAACGACATGGCCGAGCTGTGCCCGGGCGCGTGGCTCCTCAACTACACGAACCCGATGGCGATGATCTGCCAGCTCGTCTACCAGGGCACGCCGCAGGCCAAGGTCGTCGGGCTCTGCCACTCGGTGCAGGGGACGATGGAGCTGATCGCGGAGCTCTGCGGCGTCCCCGTGGACGAGGTGACGTACTTCGGGGCGGGGATCAACCACCAGACGTTCCTGTACCGCCTCGAGCACGCGGGCGAGAGCATCTACCCGAAGCTCGACCGGGCGATCGAGGCCAATCCGGACCTGCTGCGGCGCGTGCGCGTCGACATGTACCGGCGCCTCGGCTACTTCCCGACCGAGTCGAGCGAGCACTCCGCCGAGTACTCGCCGTGGTACATGCGCCACGACTCCGAGATCGAGCGCCTGCGGATCCCGGTCGCCGACTACGTCGGGCGCAGCGCCGCCGGCGTCGACGAGTACGAGGCCGTCAAGCGGAAGCTCGCCGCGGGCGATCCGTTCGAGGTCGAGCGCAGCTGGGAGTACGCCTCGGTGATCATCAACTCGATGGAGAC
>CAZYYP010000078.1:0-13973 GCA_964651695.1 uncultured Gaiellales bacterium
GAGCGTCCAGTCGAGCGCGACGCCGAACTCCTGCAATTCGCCGGCGAAGTAGCGGCCGAGCTGATCGCGCACGTCGGCCAGGGCCGCGTCATCCTCGGCGACCTCGGCACCGAGGCGCGAGCGGAGGTCGTCGGCGACGCTCTGCGGCGTCTCGCCCGAGAGCGCCAGCCGGAGCAGGCCCTGCGGTCCGCGCGCCAGCGTGAGGATGCCGATCGGCGATTCGACGGCGGACACGGCGAGCATCCCCGCAGCGTAGGAGAACGGGGTCTGACCGGGAACCGCGAAGGGGTCTGACCCGCGACTCCCGGGCCAGACCCCGAATTCTGAGCTCGGCGTCGGATCAGACGCCCGAGGTTGCGGAGGTCGTCGCCGTCGTGAGGTCGTAGAGCGTGACCCCGCCGACGGTCTTGGCCGTGAAGTTTGACGCGACCCAGGTGGTGATCGCGCTCGAGCTCGCCGAGCCGCCGATGCCGCCGGCACCGCCGCGACCGCTGCCGCCGCTCAGGAAGTAGTGCACCTCGCCGGCTGCGACGTCGGCCTTGAACTGGGCGAGGGTCGGGGTCGGGTCGGTGCCGTTGAAGCCGCCGATTGCCATGATCGGCTCGTCGCTGCCGAGCTGGACGCCGGCTGCGCTGTTGGCGCCGACGACAGCCGCCACCCAGCGGTAGCTGGCGGCGTTCTGCTTGAGCGCGGCGACGAGCGCCTTGCCGGGGGTGGAGGAGTCGAGCAGGCCGCCGAGGCCGCCCTGGCCGCCGCGCGTCGTGCCCGTGCCGCCGGGGAAGCCGGGCACCTGCGCGGTGCCGGTGCCCGTCGGCGGAGCGCCGAAGCCCTGCGCGCCGCCGGCCGGCGGTGCCCCGCCGCCCTGGAAGCCGCCGGCTCCGGGCCCGCCCTGGCCGCCCGGGAATCCCCGGCCGCCGCCGGGGCCGCCCCTGCCGACCGAGCCGGCCGGGCCCGCCGAGGGCAGCGACCCGCGGTGCGCGGTCGAGACGGTCTGCACGGCGTAGGCCGCAGGAGCCGCCAGCGCCATTACGAGCGACAGGGCGAGGACGAGGCGCCCGGTCGCGCGATGCTCGCCCCAGAGCACGGGGCCGGCGAGCAGCGCCGCGGCCGCCGCGCCGCCGCCGACGAGCACCGCGAAGCGCAGCCACGGCTGCCAGTCGGGCGTGCGGTCGAGCAGCACGAACGCCCACACCGAGGTCATCGCGAGGGTCGCCGAGAGCGTCAGCCGTGCGAGCAGCTCGTCACGGTGCTGCCATGCCCAGGCGATGCCGATGCCGACCAGCGCACCGATCGCCGGCGCCAGGACGACGGTGTAGTACGGGTGGATGATGCCCTTGGCGAAGCTCAGCATGAGGCCGGTGACGACGAGCCACGAGCCCCAGATCAGGACCGTTGCGCGGCGGCCGTCGGTGCGCCCGCCGCGGCGCGTCGCCCACAACAGCACGCCGCACAGGAAGAGCGCCGCGGGGAGGAGCCACGAGATCTGCGTGCCCATCTCGGAGCCGAACAGACGGGTGATGCCGGTCGCTCCCCACATGCCGCCCTGGCCGCCGCCGGCGCCGACCGTCCGGCCGCCGATGACGCTGCCCGTCTCGTTCCCGGTCAGCCGGCCGAAGCCGTTGTAGCCGAAGATCAGGTTGAGGATGCTGTTGTCCTGCGAGCCGCCGATATACGGGCGGCTCGAGGCCGGCCAGAGCGCGACGATCGCGACCCACCAGCCCGCAGCGGCGACCATCGCCACGGCGCCCGCGAGGAGATGCGCGATCCTCCGCCGGAGCGTCGCCGGAGCCATCACGAGGTAGACGAGCGAGAAGCCCGGCACGACGACCAGCGCCTGGAGCATCTTCGCCAGGAAGCCGAATCCGATCAGCACGCCGACGAGTACGAGCCAGCGCCAGCCGGCGTGCTCGAGTGCGCGGGTCAGCGCATACGCCGCCCCCACGAGCAGCAGCGTGAGCAGCGCGTCGGGGTTGTTGAAGCGGAACATCAGTGCCGCGACCGGCGTCAGCGCGAGGATGGCGCCCGCCAGCAGACCCGCCGCGGGCGTGAAGCGGCGGCGCACCGCGAGGTAGAGCAGCGCGACGGACGCGACGCCCTCGAGCGCCTGCGGGGCGAGGATGCTCCACGAGTTGAGGCCGAAGATGCGCGCCGAGATCTCCATCGGCCAGAGCGCGGCCGGCGACTTGTCGACGGTGATGAAGTTCGACGAGTCGAAGGAGCCGAAGAAGAACGCCTTCCAGCTCTTCGTGCCGGCCTGCACCGCCGCCGAGTAGAAGCCGTTCGCCCAGCCGCTGGCGGAGAGGTCGACGAGGTAGAGCAGTGCGGTCGCCGCGAGCAGCGAGAGGAGCGCGGGCCGCACCCAGGCCGGGTCGGCGGTTCGTCCGCGGACGAGCGCGCGCAGTCGCGAGCGCGCTCGAGCCCCCGCGTCGATGTGCTGGGCGGTGCCGATGCTCTCGGGTGTCGTGGCGCTCATGGCGTGCTCCAATCGGGTTCGGGCGCGTGGTGGTCGGGGGCCGCGCGCCGGGCCCTGAAGACCCAGGAGCGGAAGAGGACGAAGCGGAGGATCGTGGCGACGAGATTCGCGGCCACGAGGACGGAGAGCTCGACCGCGCGCGAGGGCGCCGCGCTCAGCGCGTGCAGGACGACGAGGGCGAGCGAGGTCACGGCGAGCGCCAGTCCGAACACGACGAGGCCCTGGGCCTGGTGCCGCAGACGGCTGCCGCGGTCGCGGATCGCGAACGTCAGGCGCCGGTTGGCCGCCGTGTTGCCGATCGCCGTGGCGAGCAGCGCGAGCGCGTTGGCGGCCTGCGCGGCAACGACCGAGCGCAGGCCGATGTAGAGCACGGTGTAGGCGAGCGTCGAGACGGCGCCGACCGCCGCGAACCGCAGCACCTGCCCGCCGAAGCCCGGCACGCCGTCGCGCGCCGAGACGCCGGCGAGCGCGCCGCGCGTGGCGCGCATGTCGCGCGCCATCCGGGCGACGCCGCGGAGGTCGGCGAGTGCCGTGGACAGGATGTCGACGCGCGAGTCCGGATCGTCGACCCAGTCGACCGGTACCTCGTGGATGCGCAGCCCGGCGCGCTCGGCGAGCACCAGCAGCTCGGTGTCGAAGAACCACGCGCGGTCGTGCACGAGCGGCAGCAGCTCGCGTGCGCAGTCGGCGCGGATCGCCTTGAACCCGCACTGCGCATCCGAGAAGCGCGCCCGCAGGACGAGGTGCAGGATCGCGTTGTAGCAGCGCGAGATGACCTCTCGCTTGGGCCCGCGGACGACCCGCGATCCGCGCGAGAGGCGCGTTCCGATCGCGAGATCGCTGTGACCCGAGAGCAGGGGGGCGACGAGCGGCAGGAGCGCCGCGAGGTCGGTCGAGAGGTCGGAGTCCATGTAGGCGAGGACCTGCGCGTCACTCTCCGACCAGACTGTATGAAGCGCGCGCCCGCGTCCCTTCTGCTCGAGGCGCACGGCGCGCACCTCGTCGAGCTCGCGCTCGAGCCCGAACGCCGCGTCCCAGGTGCCGTCGGTGCTGCCGTTGTCCGCGATCGTGATGCGGAACGTGAACGGGAACACCTCGGAGAGGTAGGCGTGCAGGCGCCGGATGTTGTGCTCGAGCGCCGCGATCTCGTTGTAGACCGGCACGACGATGTCGACCGCCGGCGGCGCGGCGGCGCTGGTCTCGTGCATGCGCGCCGAGATGCGCGGCGCGAGCTTCGCGGGTGCGGTCTGGATCGCCATTGAGACGAGTATCCGGAGACCGGGTAAGACGGCCGTGAAGCTGCCCTGTGAATGTTCTCAGCGGCTAGCGCACCCGGACGGCGTACTTGCGCGAGGCCAGTTCCTCGACCTGCCCGCGCACCGTCAGGTGCACCTCGACCACCAGCGACGCGGAACCCGCCGGGAACCAGCGCGGCACCGGCGCGACGTACTGCCACGTCGTCGCGCCGACCTGCGTGACCGTTGCGGAGCGGAAGCGCCAGCGGGTGGCGCCGTGCTGCAGCGTGATGCGCGCGAAGCTCGCCAGGGCGCGCTTGGTCGTGCCGCTCACCGTGTAGCTCACGCGCCACCGGGTGGCGTGGCTGCGATTCAGCGACTTCGGCACGCCGCCGGTCCTGGGATTCGGTTGCGCGCTCACCGAGACCAGCGCGACGTGCACCTCGCTGAGGCGGGCTGGGGTGGCGGCACCGAGCGCAAACGCGCTCGCGGCGAGCGCCACGACGGGGCCTGCTGGCCGCATCCGCGGGCGTCGCATCAACTCATTGAATCAGGACGGGAGGATGCCGCATCTGCGATCAGCTGCGTAGTGTGATCGATCCGGTAGCCTCTGCGCATGCCGTTGCTGGAGGGGAAGATCGCGCTCGTGGCGGGCGTGGCCAACAAGCGCTCGCTCGCCTGGGCCATCGCGCGGCGGCTGGCGGAGGCGGGCGCGACGGTCGCGTTCACCTACCAGGGCGAGCGCATCGAGTCGAGCGTGCGCGAACTGGCGGCCTCGGTGGGCTCCGACGTGTGCATCCAGTGCGATGTCGGGGACGACGCGAGCATCGACGGCGCGTTCTCGCAGGTCGTCGACAGCGTCGGAGGCCTCGACCTGATGGTGCACGCGATCGCGTTCGCGCAGGCGCACGATCTCGCGGGTCGCTTCACGGACACCAAGCGCGACGACTACCGCCTCGCGATCGACATCAGCGCCTACTCGCTGGTCGCGATGACCCAGCGCGCCGAGCCGCTCATGGAGGCGCGTGGGGGCGGGTCGATCGTGACGCTGACCTACCTCGGCGGCGAGCGCGCGATCCCGGGGTACAACGTCATGGGCGTCGCCAAGGCCGCGCTCGACTCGTCGATGCGCTACCTGGCAGCCGATCTCGGCCCCAAGAACATCCGCGTCAACGCGATCAGCGCGGGGCCCGTGCGCACGCTCGCGGCACGCGGCATCGCAGGGTTCGGGCAGATGGAAGGCGTGATCGCCGAGCGCTCTCCGCTCGGACGCGGCATCGAGGCCGATGATGTCGGGCAGGCCGGGCTCTACCTGCTCTCGCCGATGGCCGCGAGCGTGACCGGGACGATTCTCTACGTCGACTCGGGCTATCACGCGATGGGTATCTAGTGCTGTGATCCAGCGGCCGGCGCTGCACGTGCTCGGGTGCGCGACGGCGGGCGGCAATCCCGGCGAGGCGTGCTCGGGCTACCTCGTCACCGCCGGCGGCTCGCGCGTCCTGCTCGACTGCGGGCCCGGCGTCGTCTCCTCGCTGCTCGCGCGCGATGCGGCGCCGCTCGACGCGGTCGTGCTCTCGCATCTGCACTTCGACCACACCGGCGACCTGATCCCACTGGCGTTCGCGCACGCGTTCGGGCTCGCGAGCGAGTGGAAGCCGCCGGTGGTCTACGCCCCGCCGGGCGGCGCAGCCCGGATCGCGGCGCTGTGCGAGGCAGGTGGCGCCGGTGCCGACCACCTCGAGCACTGTGGCCTGACCGTGCGCGAGTACGCGCCCGCTGCGGCTCTCACCGTCGGGGAGGCCCGGTTGACCTTCCGCGAGCTGGTGCATCCCGGCACCTCGCACGCGATCCGCGTCGAGGCCGGCGGCGGCGTGTTCGTGTTCTCGGGCGATACGGCGCTCACGCCGGCGCTCGGCGAGCACGCTGCGGGCGCCGACGTCCTCCTGAGCGAGGCGACGGCGCTGCCCGAGTCCGCCGTGCACCTGCCGGCGACCCACGCCGGCCGCATCGCCCGCGAGGCCGGGTGCAAGGCGCTCGTGCTCACGCACGTCGACGTGCGCGAGCGGAGCGCCGCGCTGCGCCAGGCGCGCGAGACGTTCGGCGGGCCGGTGCACGCCGCGGTGCCCGGCCTCCGCGTCGCCGCGTAGCCTCAGCCGAAGAGCGTGAGGTCGTCCGGCCCCGCCTCGGCCATCAGGCGCGGCACGTCCAGGACGATGCACTCGACATCCCGTGCCTCGGCCATGACCTTCGCCTGGGGCGCGAAGTCGGGAGCGACCACGAGCGCACGGATGGCGCCGAGCGATGCGTTGCGCAGCGCCTGCTCGCGGTAGCGCACGACCTGGTCGACCGCGGCCGCGACTGCACGCACGCGCTTGACCTCGACGAGCGTCACGCGCCCCGCGGAGTCGCGGCACCAGAGGTCGACCGGGCCGACATCGGTGAGCCGCTCCCGCTCGACCACGGCGAGCCCCGGCTCGATCAGGTGCGGGGCGCGCGCGAGGTGCTCGTGCAGCTCGCGCTCCTGACCCTCCCGCTCGAGCAGCGCCGTATCCACCAGAGGGTGACGCGCATCGTGGTGCACCTGCTCGACGACGATCGTCAGCGTCTCGTCGGAGGCCGGGCGGTAGATGCGGATGACATCGCCGTCCTCGCGCACGCTCGTCGGCCCCGACATGTAGTTGATCGGCTTGGCGCCCTTGAGCGCATGCACGGCGACGGAGCCGTCCTCCTTGAAGAGCACCACGCGGTCGCCCGAGGCGAGCCGCGTCGTGAGGCGGCCGGCATAGCCGATCGAGCAGCGGCAGACGAGGACGCGCACGCCGGAGACGGTAGTGCACCCGCAGACCCCGCGACCCGCACGGCGGCGCGTGCACTACGGTGCAGACGTGTTCGAGCTTCAGCGCTTCAGCAACGGGACCCGCCTCCTGACCGCCCCTCAGTCCGAGGCCCAGTCGACCTGCGTGATGGTCATGTACGCGGTCGGCTCGCGCTACGAGACCGACGAGACCGGCGGCATCTCGCACTTCGCCGAGCATCTCTTCTTCAAGGGCACGGAGCGGCGCCCGACGGCACGCGACATCGCCTCCGAGATCGACGGCATCGGCGCAGAGTTCAACGCCTTCACGGGCAAGGAGTACACGGGCTACTACGTGAAGTGCGCGAAGGAGCACGTCCCGATCGCGATCGACGTGCTCGGCGACATGCTCCTGCACTCGCTCTTCGACGCCGAGGAGATCGAGCGCGAGAAGGGCGTGATCGTCGAGGAGATGAACATGTACGTCGACACGCCGACGGCCTATCTCCCGAGTGTGTACGACCGCCTCTGCTACGGCGACACACCGCTCGGGCGCGACATCATCGGCACCAAGGAGACGGTCGGCGCGGCGACGCGCGAGACGTTCATGCGCCATCTCGCGCGCTGGTACGTCCCCGCGCGCACGGTGATCGGGCTCGGCGGCGCCGTCACCACTACCGCGCGCAGCCTCGTCGAGGGCCTCTTCGGGACGCTGCCCGCCGCCGAGAGCGATCCGCCGGCGCCGTGGAAGCCCGAACCGCACCCGCGCGTCCGTCTCCACCACAAGGACTCCGACTCGCTGCATCTCCGCATCGGCGGCGACGGGCTGCCGCTCCTGCACCCCGACCGCTACGCCGCGTCGGTGCTCTCGGCGGTGCTCGGCGGGGGCATGTCATCGCGCCTCTTCACCGAGGTGCGCGAGCGCCGCGGGCTCGCCTATTACATCAGTGCCCAGCACGGCCAGTACGTCGAGGCCGGGTCGCTGTTCTCCCAAGCGGGCGTCGACATCAAGCGCGCCGACGAGGCCGTCACGACGATCGTGGCCGAGCTGCAGCGCATCGTCAACGAGCGCGTGCCCGACGACGAGCTCACGAAGGCGCGCAACCTGCTCAAGGGCCGTCTCGTGCTGGGTCTCGAGGATCCGCGCTCGATCGTCGGCTTCGGCCTGCGCACCACGCTCCTCGAGGGCGCGCCGCGCGAGGTGCCCGAGGTGCTGGCCGGCTACGACGCGGTCACGGCCGAGGACGTCGCGCGCGTCGCGCAGACGCTGCTCGCGCCCGAGAAGCTGCGCATCGCAGCGATCGGCCCGATCGACGACGAGGCGCGCTTCGAGGCGTTGCTCGCCTAGCGCGGATACCTCGTGCTGCGGCCGTCGCGGAAGTGGACCACGAACGAGCGCGGCGGCTGACCCCCCGACGGGTCGCGGTACCAGAAGGCGTTGTGGTGCACGGCCACCGTGCGCGTCACCCCGGCTACGGTGAATGAGAGCGAGCGCACGTCGTCGCGCGCGAGGCCGGTCACCACGGTCGGATGCCCGGCCCCGCGCTCGGTCAGGAACGAGATCGGCATGCCCGACGTCAGGTTGCCGAGCCGGCAGCCGACCACCGCTCCGCCGGTGTCGACCTCGAGGTAGACGAAACACAGCCCGGAGCGCCCCGGGGCGGCGTAGAGCCGGGCGTCGCCGGGGAAGCGCGCGACCAGGCGGGTCTGATCGAGCCTCACGCTCGCGAGATGCGCGTGCTGGAGCTGCTCGAGCACCCTGGATGGAATGGCGTCGTCGGGCAGGGCCGCCCGCTGCGCGCCGAAGAGCCCGCGGTACGCCGCAATCGGGTGGAACGGCGTCGTCTCCGCGAGCGCGCCACCACCGACGATCAAGATGGCCGTGACTGCGAGGGTCGCGATCCGGCGGCTCCGTCGGCGCGCGCGCAGGCGAGCAGTCACACGCGTCGCAGCTGCGGCGACATGCGTCTCCAGATCCTCCATCCAGGGCTCGGCCAGAGCGTTCATCGCTCCTCCATCCGTTCGTGCATCAGGTGCAGTCCGCGCGAGACGCGCTTGCGCGCAGTGGCCTCGCTGACCCCGAGCCGAGCGGCCACCTCGGCGTACTCGCGGTCGAGCAGCACGCGCAGGCCCACCGCCTCGCGCTGGTCGGGCGTGAGCGCATCGAGCGCCGCCAGGGCAGTCCCGCCGTCGTCCTCGTCCGACGGAGGGACGATGTCGAGCCGGCGGCAGGCAGCGAGCTCGGCGCCGCGCGAGCGCGCCTCCTCGGCGACCAGCCGCTGCGCGACGCGGAACACGTAGACACGGCCCGACTGCGGTCGTAGACCACGGAAGCGGCCCAGCGACTCGAGCGTGCGGGCGAACGTCTCGGCCGTCAGGTCGCGCGCGAGATCGGGATCGCGCGTCGCGCCGCGCAGGTAGGCGTACACGTCGCCGGCGAGCCGGCGGTAGAGCGCCGTGAACGCCGCGGGATCGCGCCGTGCCGCGCGCAGCAGTGCCGTCTCGGACTCGTGCTCGTAGCGCGCCATCGCAGACAAGGATGCAGCGCGCACCGCGTTTGTGACCGAGGGGCTAGACGCGCACCTCGACGAGCGTCGGGCGGTCGGCCCCGAAGGCCTCCGCGAGTGCGCCGGGAAGTCCGCCCAGGCCCGTCCGCGTGCCCAGGCAGCCGAAACCCTCGGCGAGCCGCACGAAGTCGCGGGCGCTGATCTCGGTGCCGATGCGCGGCACGCCGATGCGATCCATCGAGTCGCGCATCTCGCCGTAGCCGTCGTTCTGCCAGATCACGAAGGCGATCGGCAGTCCGAGGTCGGCCGCACTCGCGAGCTCCGGGATCGTGAACAGCGCGCCGCCGTCGCCGGCGAGTGCGACGACCGGACGGCCGGGCGCCGCGATCTGCGCGCCGATCGCCATCGGCAGCGCGGGGCCGAGCGTCCCGAAGCCGCCGGGCGCGATGTAGGCGCGCGGCGAGCGGCCCGGCCACGTGTGGTGGGCGACGTAGGCCGGCTGGGTCGAGTCGGCGATGACGATGCCGTCGTCGGGCACGCCGCGCGCGAGCGCCTCGAGGAACGGCAGGTGCGCGTCGGCGCCCGGCCAGAGACCGCCTCCGCGCAGGGCGGCCGCGCGCTCGGCGCCGGCGCTGCGCTCGCGCCCGCGCGCCGCGAGCCCGGCGTCGATCGCCGCCAGCGTGACCGCTGCGTCGCCCTGCAGCCCGACGGTCGCGGCGCGCTGACGGTGCAACTGGTCGGCGTCGATGTCGACGCGGATCAGCGCGCCCGCGAAGTCCGGGGCCGCCGCTCCGGGCGCGTAGTAGTAGTCGGTCTCGGAGAACTCCGTGCCGACCGCGAGCACGACGTCCGCGTTCGTGAACGCGGCGTGCACGGGCCGCAGCGTGAGCGTCGTGCCGACGGACAACGGGTGGCTGTCGGCCAGCACGCCCTTGGCGTTGATCGTCAGCCCGACCGGCGCCCCGAGCCGCTCGGCGACCGCGGCGGCCTCGGCGCCTGCGGCGACCGCGCCGCCTCCGAGCAGCAGCATCGGGCGCTCGGCGCCCGCGAGCAACTCGACGGCTCGCTCGACGAGCGCGGCGTCCGGGCGCGGCGTCGATCCGCGTGCGGGCAGGCGGGCGTAGGAACCGGCGGGGAGATCGAGCACGTCGATCGGGATCCCGATGTGCACCGGCCGTGGCCGGCGCGACTGGAAGATGTCGAAGGCGCGCGCGAATGCCTCGGGCAGGTCGGCCGGGTCGCGCACCTCGATCGACTCGGCCGTGATCGTGGCCATGAACGCGCGCTGGTCGGGCAGGTCGTGGAGCGTGCCGTGCCCGCGGCCGTTGTCGGCGCAGGCGGTGGCGCTCGAGACGACGAGCATCGGGATCGAGTCGTGGTAGGCGCTGGCGATCGGGGTGGCGGCGTTCGTGAGGCCCGCGCCGGTGATCAGCGCGCACACGCCGGGCCGGCCCGAGACGCGGGCGTAGCCGTCGGCCATGAACGCCGCGCCCTGCTCGTGACGGGCCGAGACGTGGCGGATCTCCGAGGTGGAGAGGCCCCGGTAGATCTCGAGCGTGTGGACGCCCGGGATGCCGAACACGGTGTCCACGTCGTACTGCTCGAGGAGGCGGACGATCGCCTCTCCGCAGCTCGGCGCGCGGCTCGGTGCAGCGGTGCGCGAGGCGGTTCCGAGTGGCGTGGCTTCGGCCATGCGGAGAGCGTATAGGCTCCGGCAGGTGTCCGATGTCGCCCTGATCGAGCGCGCCGAGGAGCTGCTCGCGCATCAGGGCGAGCGCGTCGCCTCGCTGCTCCCGGAGGGCTGCGAGCCGTTCGACGCGCACACCCATCTCGGACTCGACATCGACGGTCACGCGCTCTCGGTCGCCGACCACCTCGCACTCATGGACGGGGCCGGTGTGTGCGGCGCGAACGTCTTCGCGCTCAACGAGCCCGACCGTGAGCCGGCCTACCGCGCGCCCAACGATCGCGTCCTCCGCTGGGCCGCCGAGGCCCCCGGCCGCCTCTTCCCGTTCGTGCGCCTGAGCCTCGACGAGGATCCGCTCGGCGAGGCCGTGCGCTGCCTCGATCTCGGCGCCCGCGGCATCAAGCTGCATCCGCGCGCCCAGGCGTTCACCGTCGACGACCCGCGTCTGGACGCCGTGTTCGCGCTCGCCCACGAGCGGCGCGTGCCGGTGCTGATCCACGCCGGCCGCGGCCTGCCGCCGGGCATGCCGCTGCAGCTCGGGCATGTCGCGGAGCGCCACCCCGACGCCTCGCTGATTCTCGCGCACGCCGCGATCGTGGCCCAGGCGGGCGTCGGCGAGCTGGCGCGCAGCGTCGAGAACATCTTCTTCGACAGCTCGACCTGGACGCCGCTCGATCAGCTCAACCTGATGTCGCTCGTGCCGCCGGAGCAGATCCTCTGGGCGTCCGACATCCCCTACGGCGAGCCGCTCGCCGCGCTCAACGTGTTCGTGCGCTCGGCGCGGGTGAGCGGCGCGGGCGACGACCTGCTGCGGGGGATGCTGCGCGACAACGCGCTGGGCCTGCTCGAGGGGCGGCGCCCGGCGACGCGCTCGGCGCCGCTCGCCTCGCCGGAGTTCGCGACCTCGTACGCGCGCATCCGCGCCACGATGTACATGGCGGGCGCGACGTCGCTCCTGTGGCTCGGGCAGCCCGAGCACATCGGCTACCTTGGCATGGCCGAGTCCGCACTGCGCGAGGAGGGCCTCGACGAGCAGGCCGAGCTCGTACGCTGTGCGCACGCGGTCTGGGCCCGGTGGGCCGAGACGATCGTCCCGGGCGCGCCGCCCGACCTCGTGGGCCGGGGGCGCGTGTGGCGCCTCCTCAACCAGGCCCAGGCCGACACCCTGCTGGCATGACCGAGATCACCCTCACCCTGAACGGCCGCGAATGGAGCGGGAGCGTCCCCGAGGGGACGACGCTCGCCGAGTTGCTGCGCGAGCACGTCGGCCTGACCGGTACCAAGATCGCCTGCGCCGAGGGCACGTGCGGCTCGTGCACCGTGCTCGTCGACGGGCGCTCGGTGCTCTCGTGCATCCTCCTGGCCCGGCAGGCGGAGCGCTGCGGGGTGACGACGATCGAGGGCCTCGGCGACGAGGGCTCGCTGTCGGCGCTGCAGCGCGCGTTCGTCGAGGAGGACGCTCTCCAGTGCGGGTTCTGCACGGCCGGCCAGGTCGTCTCGGCGACCGCGCTCCTGGCGACGACGCCGCATCCCACGAGTGAGCAGGTGCGCTCCGCGATGAGCGGCAACCTGTGTCGCTGCGGCGCGTATCCCGGCATCGAGCGAGCGGTGCTGCGCGCCGCCGAGGAGCTGGGCTGATGGCCAAGCTGCAGAAGACCAGCGTCGAGATGGAGGGCCGCTTCGAGGACCGCTGGGTGCTCGTCGAGGACGAGCCGCCGGCCTGGGAGGACGACCGCGAGCTGAGCGTGGCAGGCACGCGCGTGGCGCGGCTCACCGGACCCCGTCGCGTCTCGGGTGCGGCCCGCTACGTCTCCGACGTCACGCTGCCGGCGATGCTCCACGGCGTCATCGTGCGCTCGCCGCACGCGCACGCCAGCGTCGAGCTCGACATCGAGGCGGCGCGTGCCCTGCCCGGTGTGCACGCGGTGCTCTCGGCCGCCGACGAGAACGTCAAGCAGGGACGCCGGGCGATCTTCACGAGCGAGCCCGCCTACGCGGGTGCGCCGGTCGCCGCTCTGGCGTGCGAGGACGCAGCGGCTGCGGAGGCCGCCCTCGCCGCCCTCGCTCCCCGCTACGCGAAGCTCGGCTTCGTGGTCGACATGGCGCAGGCGCTCGCCGAGCAGCGTCTGCAGGAGGACCCGGTCGAGGACGAGACCGGCGACGTCGAGGCCGGGATGCGCGAGGCCGATGTCGTCATCGAGGCCGAGTACGCGACGTCCGCGCAGGTGCAGCATGCACTCGAGCCGCACTGCGCCGTCGCCCAGTGGCTCGGCGACGAGCTGCACGCGCATGTCTCGACGCAGGGCATCTGGGACGCCCGGAAGCAGCTCGCGAGCGCGTTCGGCCTCGATCCCGACCGGGTGCACGTGACCTGCGAGTTCATGGGCGGGGGCTTCGGTGCCAAGCAGGGCGCGACGACCGAGGGCCTGATCGCGGCGTACCTCTCGCGCGCGGCCGCCGGCCGCGCCGTCCGCGTCTTCAACGACCGCCGCAGCGAGGCCGTCGCGTCGGGTCACCGCGCGCAGACGCGCCAGACCTATCGCATCGGCGCGCGCCGCGACGGGACGCTCACGGCGATCGAGGTGACATCGGTGATCGGCAACCCGATGCGCGGGTGGGTGAATCCGACGACGGTCCCGGCGCGCACGCTCTATCGCTGCGCGAACGTCCGCGCCCAGGCGATCCCGCTGCTGATCGACGTCGAGCCGTCCAACGCCTTCCGCGCCCCGGGCGTCATGGAGGGCACGTTCGGCTACGAGGGCGCGATCGACGAGCTCGCCGCGGCGCTGTCGATCGACCCGCTCGATCTGCGCCGCGCCAACGACGTCGACGTCGACCAGGTCAGCGGGCTGCCCTACACGGCCAAGAACCTCTCGGCCTGCATGGACCGGGCCGCCGAGCTGGCGGGCTGGGCGGACCGCGACGCACTGCGTGACCGGCACCACGACGACGGTCGCGTACGGGGTCTCGGCGCCGCATGCCAGATCTGGTGGGGCGGCGGCGGTCCACCGGCGCACGCGCTCGTGCGCATGGGCCACGACGGGCTGGTCACGGTCGTGACAGGCGCTCAGGACATCGGCACGGGCGTGACCACGGCATTCGCGATGGTCGCCGCCGAGGAGCTCGGCCTGCCGCTCGACCGCGTCCGCGTCGAGGTCGGCTCGACGCGCTACGGCGTCTACGCCCCCGTCTCCGGCGGCTCGCAGACGATGCCGTCGGTCGCTCCGGCGGTGCGCGCGGCCGCCTACGACCTCAAGGGCAAGCTGCTCGAGCTCGC
>CAZYYP010000079.1:0-13890 GCA_964651695.1 uncultured Gaiellales bacterium
GCGTAGCGGGTGTCCTCGAGCCGCGCGCTCACGCGATCGCCCCGAGCACGGCGTCTTCGAGCGTGCGGTCGCCCGGCAGCAGTGCGCGCAGGCTGACGTCCGCCTCGGCGCAGGCGTCCCGCAGGGCGTCCGGCAGCGAGGCGGGGTCGCCGTGAACGGTCAGCCAGCCCTCCTCGCCGTCCTCGACGCTGAGACCGCGCGCCGTGAGCGCCGCGCGCAGGGCGACGGCATCGCCGATCGCGCTGAGCCGGGCGCTGCCCGCCTCGCGGCCGAGCAGGTCGCTGATCCGGCCTTGCGCCGCGACGCGCCCCTCGCGCAGGACGACGACCGCGTCGCAGGTGCGCTCGACATCCTCGAGCACGTGGGATGAGAACAGCACCCGGATGCCGAGATCGCGTGAGAGCCGGCGCACGAGCTCGAGCATCTCGTCGCGCCCCTGCGGGTCGAGCCCGTTCGTCGGCTCGTCGAGGACGACCAGCTCGGGCGAGTGCACGAGCGCCTGCGCGAGCTTGACGCGCTGCCGCATGCCGGTCGAGAACGTCCCGATGAGGCGCAGCCGCTCCTCTTCCAGCCCCACCTGGAAGAGCACCTCGCTGGTGCGCAGCACCGCGATGCGGCGCGGGAGGCCGCGCAGCTCGCCGAGGTGCACCACGAGGTCGCGCGCGGTCATCCAGCTCGGCAGGCACTCGTGCTCGGGCATGTAGCCGATGCGCCGCCGCAGCTCGAGCCCGCGCGCGGCCGCGTCGATCCCGAGCAGCAGCGCGTGGCCGGCGTCCGGCTCGACGAGGCCGAGCAGCGCGCGCATCAGCGTCGACTTGCCCGCGCCGTTGGCGCCCAGCAGGCCGATCGCCTGGTCGCTCAGCTCGACGCTGACGTCGTCGAGGGCGACGATGTCGTCGTAGCGCTTGATGAGACCGCTCGTGGCGATGGTCGTGCGCTCGGCGGTCGCGGCCACGACGGAACCTTACGGGTAGAGTCAGCCCTCGAGCAGGTCGAGCAGGGTCGGGCCCTCCTGCTCGGGCGTGGCCGTCGCGACCGCCAGCCGCCGCAGTGGCCGCTGCACGACGGCGCCGTCGGGGCCGGCCAGCTCGATCACGCGCGCGCCGCACGAGCGCTCGAGTCGGTCGGCGAGCGCGGCGTGACACGTCGAGACCACGACCTGTCGGCCGTCGACCGCACCCAGCACGCGCACGAGCGCATCGAGGCGATGTGCGTCCCAGTGCGCGAAGAGCTCGTCGAGGAACATCGGCAGCCGCGCGTCGGCGTCGATGGCGTCGACGAGCGCGAGCCGCACCGCCACGTAGATCTGCTCGAGCGTGCCGCGCGAGAGCGGCGGCCCGACGCGCACCGGCATCGCCTCGCCGAGGCGCGTCACTTCCAGGACGGGCTCGCCACCGGGCGTCTCGACGATCGCGATGCCGGTGTAGCGACCGTGGGTGATCGCCTCCAGGTAGCGGCTCGCGGCGTGCAGCCACGCCGGGGCGTAGCGCTCGCGCACCTCGCGCTCGGCCCGGCGCACGACCGCGGCGGCGAGCGCGAGCCGGTCGCGCTCGCGCTTGACCTCGCCGAGCTGCTCCTCGACCGCACGCAGCTCGCCCTCGACGTCGCCGGGGGTACGTGCTTCGCCGAGGCGCACGAGCTCGCCGCCCAGCTGCTGGTCGCGCAGCATGAGCTCCTCGGCGCGGGCGCGCGCCTCACGTAGCTCGGCCACGAGCGTCGCGTGCTCGTCATCGGACAGCAGGAGGCGCTCGCCGCGCGCCTCGCGCTCGCGCGCGGTCGCGAGCAGGGCGTCCAGCTCGGGGACGCCCTCGACGAGGCTCCGCTCGCGCTGATCGGCGGCGACGCGCATGTGCGCCGCCTGGTGCAGGCGGTGGAGCGCGTCGGCCTGGTCGCCGGCGGGGGACGCGCTGGCGACGAGGCGCTCGAGCTCGGCCAGGCGCGTGCGCAGGAGCTCGCCGCGCTCGCTCGCGGCGGTCGCCCGCGGTTCCAGCTCGGCCAGCCGGTCGCGTGCCACGATCGCCTGCGCGTCGCGCCGCTGGGCCGCCTCGAGCTCGCTCGAGAGGCGGTCGGGATCGTCAGTGCCGAGCACCGCGGCGAGCGTCGCGCCGCGCTCGGCCGCGCGCAGCTCGCCCTCCTCCAGCTGGGCCAGCCGGCGGGTACCGATGATCTGCTCGCGCGTCACCGACCGCAGCTGCTCGATGTCGCTCACGAGCGTGTGGTCGGGATGGGCGATGCGCGACTCGGCGACGCGCAGCTCGCCGAACGCGGCCACGAGGTCGCTCCACCCGGCCGTGCGCTCCGCCAGCGCCGCGCGCATCGTGCGCGCGCCGCGCCGGGCGTGCGTCAGCACCAGCGCTGCGACCGCTGCGAGCGCCGCGCCCGCCCCGAGCCAGATCCGCGCCCCGGCGAGGATGAAAGCAAGTGCCGCGAGCGCGACTCCCACGACGGCGGCAGCACCGACGGCGGCCGCCGGGACGTGCGCCACGCGCGCACTCGCGGCCGGGGTGGAGCGCTCGCAGCGCGTGGCGGCGGCCTGGAGATCCGCGAACCGGACGGTCTCGAGGGCTGAGCGGTCGGCCTCGCGCAGGGGATGGCCGAGCACGCGCAGCGCGAGGTCGTCGCTGCGCGCAGCCTGGGCTTCGGCGCGCGCGCGCTCGATCCCCAGCTGGTCGCGGTCGCCCTCGTCGCGCGCGCGGGCCAGCGCCGCCTCGCGGATCGTCGCCGCGTGCTCGATCAGCAGCCGATCGCGTTCTGCGAGCTGCGCTGCCGCGCGCGCCGCCTCGACCTCGCTGCGCAGCTCGGTGAGCTCGCGCCCGCGCCCGTCGAGCTCGCTCCGCAGGGCCTCGAGCCGCTCGCCGGGCTGGGCCCCGATGCGTGTCGCGAGCTCCTCCGGCACGAGCTCGGCAGCCCCCTCGCGCAGGCGCTCGAGCTCCTGCCAGGCGCGTAGCGCCGGGGCGTGGCGGTCGTGCAGGTCGCGCCGGCCGTCGAGCTGAGCCTCGCGCAGGCGCGCGCTCCTGAGCTCGGCGCGCACGCGCGCGAGCTCGGCGGCGATCTCGTCGTGCGCGTGGGCGTTCGCCACCGCCTCGCGCCGCGTCTCGCGCAGCGCCGTCAGTCGGGCGGACAGCTCGGCCGAGCGCGGCTTGCCCCGGCGGTCGGAGCGCCACAGTGCATCGGCGCCGTTCGAGAGCTCGTGTGCGGCGACCGCGGCAGGGCGGAGGAACGCCGGCGAGGCCCCGCCGAGCAGGCGCTGCTCGATCTCGCGCCAGGTTCCGGCGTCGAGCCCGCGCAGCTCGTCGGCGTCGAACGCGTGCAGCGCGAGATAGGTGCCGCGCTCGAGCCATGCGACCTCCGGCAGCGGCCGGTTCGCGAGCTCCTCCTGCACGTCCCCGCGCCAGGCCCGGCCGGTCGGCCGGGCGCGCAGGTGGCGCTCGACGCGCACCCGCCCGCCGTCCGGCAACACGAGCTCGAGCTCGCCGTGGGCGTGCCCGTCGAGCGGCGTGGCCGGATTGTCCTCGCGCGCCGCGGGCGAGAACCCGTAGAGCATCGAGCCCACGAACGAGCGCAGGCTCGACTTGCCGGCCTCGTTCGGGCCGTAGACGACGACGAGGTCGCTCTCGGCCAGGCCCTCGAGCTCGAGCTCGGCGAGCGGGCCGTAGGCGCCGACGTGCAGGCGGTCGATCCTCATGCCGGGCCCTCGGCCAGCAGGGCCTCTGCGAGCGCCTCGTCGAGATCGCCCAGCAGCTCGGCGACGTAGGCCCGGCGGACTGCCGGGTCGTCCGAGTCCTCGCCGGCGAGCACCGCCGGCGCGAGCTCGTCGAGCAGGCTCTCCTCGGAGGCCGCGCGGCGGCTGATCTCGAGCGCGGCTCCGAGCAGATGGGGCTGCCCGCGGTGCAGCTCGATGTCGAGCGGCGGGCGCAGGTGCTCGCAGCGCAGCTCGGCGCTGAGCGCTCCCAGTGCGACCGCGAGCTCCTCGGCGGAGCTCTGGCGCTCCTCGGGATCGCGCAGCGCGAGCGCGAGCGGCGAGCGCCCGCGCACCTCGACGCGCACGATCAGCTCCTCTCCGGCGGCGCCCGGGTGCGTGGCCTCGAGCGCGGCCATCGCCGCGCCCGCGAGCCCCGCGAGGCCGGAGGCGCCGACGCCCTCGAGCCGCAGGCGCTCGAAGCGCACCGGGGCGAGCGGGACGAACTCCACCGCCGCCCGGCCGGCCGAGTCGATCTCGACGACGAGCGCGCCCTTGGCGCCGGGCTCGCCGGCGTCGTGCGGCGAGAGACAGCCGGGGTACCACGCCGGCGGCGCCGTACGCAGCTCCTGGCGCAGGTGCACGTGGCCGAGCGCCCAGTAGGCATAGCCGCGGTCGAGATCTTCGACCGCGCACGGGGCATAGCGCTCGCGCGCACCCGTCGCGCCGTCGACCTGCGCGTGCAGGACGGCCACCGAGGCCGTGCTCGGCGCGTGCGGGAGCAACTGGGCGAGGTTGGCACCCTCGGCGGCGCCCGCGTGCCCGATCGCGACGACGTGGCCGATCGCCGCGTCGTCGGAGTTCTTCAGCTCCACGACGACGGGCTCGTGGCCGAGCGCGAGCGTGCAGCCCGACTGCGCGAGCGGGGCGAGCGCCTGCCCCGGATCGTGGTTGCCGCTCGCGACGATCACCGCGATGCCGGCCCCCGTCACCCGCGCAAGCTGCGCGAGCACGTGGTGCAGTGCGGCAGGCCCGACGTCGCTGCGCTCGAAGACGTCGCCGGCGATCACGAGCGCGTGCGCCTCGCGCTCGATGGCGAGCGAGCAGACGCGGGCGAAGGCCTCGCGTTCGGCGGTCCGGACCTGTGCCCGGACGCTCGCGTCGAGGCTCGCACACGGGGCGTCCAGGTGGCAGTCCGCGGTATGGACGATCCGCAGCATGGGTGTCGCAGACTAGCCCTGCGGTCGGCCGTCACCGTCCCTGCGCGAACCCCGGGGGCTCAGGCCCCGGCGGCCTCGTCGGGTGGGAAGTACGCCACCTCGATACGCATGCCGTCGGGGTCGAAGAAGAACAACTCCCAGTAGCCCGGGAGATCGCGGTCCTCCTCCGGGGGGAAGTGCACCTTGACGCCCTGCTCGAGACAGCGCGCGTAGGTGTCCTCGACCTCCTGCCGCGTGTCGACGACCAGCGCGAGATGCTCGAGGCCGACGTCGTAGTAGCGGTACTCGCCGCCGTCGGCCTGCCGGAATCCGAGCAGCTGCGCGCCGGCGCGCAGGTAGACGACCTCCTCGGTGCCCCGGTAGCTCGGAAAGCGGCAGTCCTCCTCCATCCCGAGCGGGCCGAGGAGCGCGAGATAGAAGGCGAGCGTCCGCTCGAGGTCACGCACCGCGAGGTCGACGTGATGGAGCATCTTGATCGGCATCTCACCGCTCCTCCCTGGCCGATGCGGCGAGCGTATCAGCGGTGCTACTGCCGCACGAGCGGCTTGTATCGGAGCCGCTTGGGGCCCGCGTCCTCGCCGAGGGTGTCGCGGCGCCAGCGCTCGTACTCCTCGAACGAGCCCTCGAACCAGCGCACCTGGGAGTCGCCCTCGAAGACGAGCAGGTGCGTGGCGACGCGGTCGAGGAACCAGCGGTCATGGCTGATGACCACGGCGCAGCCGGCGAAGCGCTCGAGCGCGTCCTCGAGCGCGCGCAGCGTGTCGACGTCGAGGTCGTTGGTGGGCTCGTCGAGCAGCAGCAGGTTCGCGCCGCTGCGGAGCAGCTTGGCGAGGTGCAGCCGGTTGCGCTCGCCGCCCGAGAGATCCTTGACGCGCTTCTGCTGGTCGCCGCCGCGGAAGTTGAAGCTCGAGACGTACTGGCGGGACGAGACGTCGCGCTTGCCGAGCTGCATGCGGTCGACGCCGCCGGTGATCTCCTCCCACACGGTCCGCTCGCCGTCGAGCGCCGCCCGTGACTGGTCGACGTAGGCGAGCTCGACCGTGTCGCCGAGGCGGAGCGTGCCGCCGTCGGGTTGCTCCTGGCCCGCGATCATGCGGAACAGGGTCGTCTTGCCTGCGCCGTTCGGGCCGATCACGCCGACGATGCCGCCGGGCGGGAGCGAGAACGCGAGATCCTCGATCAGCAGCTTGTCGCCGAAGCCCTTGTTGAGGCCGGAGGCCTCGACGACGACGTCGCCGAGGCGCCCGCCTGCGGGGATGTGGATCTCGAGGCGGTCGATCTGCGCGTTGGCGTCCTCGGAGAGCAGCGCCTCGTAGCGCTGCAGGCGGGCCTTGCCCTTGGCCTGCCGGGCCTTCTGCGACATGCCGGCCCACTCCATCTCGCGCGCGAGCGCGCGCCGGTGGGCGGACTCGCCCTTCTCCTCCTGGGCGAGGCGGGCCTGCTTCTGCTCGAGCCAGCCGGAGTAGTTGCCCTTGTAGGGGATGCCCTTGCCACGGTCGAGCTCGAGGATCCAGCCGGCGACGTTGTCGAGGAAGTAGCGGTCATGGGTGACCGCGACGACGGTGCCGCGGTACTCGGCCAGGTGCTGCTCGAGCCACAGCACCGATTCGGCGTCGAGGTGGTTGGTCGGCTCGTCGAGCAGCAGCAGGTCGGGGGCGCGCAGGAGCAGCCGGCAGAGCGCGACGCGGCGGCGCTCGCCGCCCGAGAGCGTGCTCACCTGCGCCTCGCCGGGCGGAACGCGCAGCGCGTCCATGGCGGTCGCCACGGTGCGCTCGAGATTCCAGCCGTCGACGGCGTCGATCTTCTCCTGCACCTCGCCCATCTCGGCCAGCGTGCGCTCCATCGCGTCGGCGTCGAGCGGCTCGGCGAGCTGCGCGGAGATCTCGTTGAAGCGGTCGAGGAGGTCGCGCGTCGCGCGCATGCCGTCCTCGACGTTCTCGTAGACGGTGCGGGTCTCGTCGAGGTGGGGCTCCTGCTCGAGCATGCCGACGGTCGCCCCGGGCGCGAGCAGCACGTCGCCGTCGAAGCGCGTGTCGATGCCGGCCATGATCCGCAGCAGCGAGCTCTTGCCCGAGCCGTTCGCGCCCAGCACGCCGATCTTCGCGCCGTGCAGGAACGACAGCGTGATGCCGTCGAGGACGACACGGTCGGGCGGATAGCGCTTCACCAGGCGGTGCAGCGTGAGGATGATCTGTTCGCTCACCGGCGGGCAGGGTAGCGGCTGCAACCGAATCTCCCCGCATCCCCGGTTTGCACTAGCCCCTCCGAGCGATATCGGAAATGGTCTCTGCGGTCGATGACCAGAGCATGAGAGGTCATCGCACCCTGCTTGCCGCGCTCGGCGCACTGTGTCTCTTCCTCGTGCTCCCGGTCGCCGCCGGCGCCGCCGAGATCGTCGACCGCAACGTCGCCGTCCCGTCGCTCCAGGTCGACGGCAGCAACGTCGCCCTCGTGAGCTACACGGTGCACGGCGCGCAGCGCCACGTGCTCTACTGGGGCGCGGTCGACTGGACCGGGAAGTTCAGCCGCGACTACTCCGGCGGCTGGAAGAGCAAGGTCGCCGACTACAGGCGCTTCAGCAACCGTTGCAAGCCGTATACCGGCGATGCGCTGCCGCTCATGATCGCGGCCTGCGACGCCCCCGACGGCTCGCACTGGGCCCTCCAGCAGTGGGCGCGCCTGTGGAGCAACTACGGCGGTGACAAGGCCGCCAACGAGCTCTACATCTCGCACTGGCGCGGCAAGCTCCCCGAGCTCGCGATCCAGACCGACTACAGCTATCACGGTAAGCATCAGCACCTGTGGGGGGTGTTCACGTTCCGCGCCAAGCCCGTCTACGGCACGAAGTGGACGAAGCAGGGCGTGCCGACCGACAGCCAGGGCCGCAACATCTACGTCGACTTCCTGGCGAGCAACAACCAGTGGCATCGCGTCAACAGCTTCCTCACCCACCCGCCCACGGCCGGCTTCTGTTACACGTTCGCCGACCATCCGGCCTCGTCGCCGGCCTGGAACGGCCAGGGCACCGGGGTCGCATACCGCGCAACGGCGATCGGCCCGGGTGTCACGCCGCTCGTGCAGGTGCACTTCGCACCGCCCGGCCCGTACGACGAGACCACGGACGCCGCCGCGAACGCCGCCCAGGCCGAGGTGCTCAAGGGCGACCCGCGCTGCCGCATCGACTGAGATCTCCCTCGCGCGTCAGCCGTTGAGCACCGAGACCCGAGCGGCCGTGTCCCGGGCGAACCCTGGGATCACCTCACGAGCCGGCACCCGTGATCCAGTAGCCCCACCGGGCGGACTCGACCGGCGGCAGGGCGCCGATGCAGAGCACGCGGGTGCCCGCCTCCAGCGCCTCGTAGCCGCGCGCCAGCGCCGGGTCGGCGACGCCCACCGCCACGCCGGGGCCGGCGTCGAAGGTCTCGCCGCCGACGGTGAAGCGCGCCTTGCCCGCAACGACGACGAAGAGCTCCTGCTGCGAGCTCTCGGTCTCGTCGTGCGACGACTCGACGCCGCTCTGGGGGTTGACCTCGACCACGTTGACGCCGAAGGCGTCGAGGCCGAGCGGGCCGTTGAGCGCCGCCCAGCGTCCGAACTCCGTCGGGCCGACGGCGACGGTCGTGAGATCGATCGAGTGCATGTGATCCCTTTCGAGCCGGCCCTGGCGACATGGCGAGTGGCGGCTGGTCGGATTGCGCGGCGCGCCGAACGCACTCCGCTCAGTTCGGGGTGCTACCGGAGCCATGTCCCCGCATCAGATCGCTCGGAATCTCGACGCCCAGCAGGCCCGCCGAAGGCGGGATCAGCGCAGGCGCCCCGCGATTGCCCCGGCGCCGTCGCAGCTCGTCCGCCAGCGCGAACCCGAGCGCGAAGAGGATCGCCAGCCCGATCATCCACTCGCGCAGGCTGACGATCGTCTCGTGCGCGCTGTGCTCCCACTCGCCGCGGTTGAGGAGATTGTTCGACCACCTGTCCGGGATCAGGTCCTCGCCGCGCGGGTAGCGGATCGTGTGATGACGCTGCCACGTCCCGAGCTTGTGCGGCAGAACGGCGGAGATCAGGAGCATCGCGGCGCACACGAGGTAGGTGCCGAAGCGGATGAACACGGCGGCGATCCCGAATGCGATCAGCAGGCCCGACGGCACCAGCGCCGCCAGCCAGATCTTGGCCTCGAGGCCGCCGCTGGTCGGGTGGAAGTGCTCGACGAGTCTCCCGTGATGCGTCCAGCTCACGATGCGCGGGCGGTCGAGCGCCAGCGAGGCGAGCAGCAGCGAGAGGAAGTAGAGCGGTGCCGCGAGGATGCACGCGACCGTCAGCGGCGTCCGCTTGCGCGCCGCGAGACGCTTGAAGAAGGCGCTCACATCCGCCCCGCCGCGAGCACGCTGCTGAGGAACGCGCGGGTCCGCGGCTCCTGCGGGTCGCCGAACAGCTGGCTCGGCGGACCCTCCTCGAGGATCACGCCGGCGTCGAGGAAGCAGATCTTGCTCGCCACCTCGCGTGCGAAATTCATCTCGTGCGTGGCGATGATCATCGTCATGCCGACCTCGCTCAGCCCGCGCACGAGCTGCAGCACCTCGCTCACGAGCTGGGGATCGAGGGCGCTCGTGATCTCGTCGAGCAGCATCAGCTTCGGATCCATCGCGAGTGCGCGGACGATCGCCACGCGCTGCTGCTGCCCACCCGAGAGGCGATCGGGGAACTCCTCGGCCTTGTCCCGCAATCCGATGCGGTCGAGCAACTCGTAGGCGCGTTCCTCGGCAGCCTTCTTGGACAGCCCGCGCGTCTTGCGCGGCGACAGCGTGACGTTCTGGATCACCGTCATGTGCGGGAACAGGTTGTAGGCCTGGAAGACGATGCCGATCTGCTGGCGCAGCTTGTTGACGTCGACCTTGCCGGCGGTCAGGGGCTGGCCGTCGAACGTGATCGCGCCCGCGTCGACCTTCTCGAGCAGGTTGATGCAGCGCAGCAGGGTCGACTTCCCCGAGCCCGAGGCGCCGATCAGGCAGACCACGTCGTGCGCTCCGACGTCGAGGCTGACGTTCGTCAGGACGCGGTTGTCGCCGAACGACTTGGAGACGTTCTCGACCTTGACGAAGTCGCCGCCGCTCATCCGGCGGCGCGCTCGCGTCGCTCGCGCTGGCGGATCAGGCCGTCGGTGAAGCGGGCCATCGGGATCGTCAGGATCACGAAGAACACCGCCGCGACCGTGTAGCCGGTGAAGTTCGTGTACGCCGTCGAGTAGTTCTGCGCGGCGAGCACGGCCTCCCCGATGCCGATCACGAAGACGATGGCCGTGTCCTTCTGCAGGCCGATGAAGTCGTTCAGCAAGGGCGGGATGACGCGTCTGATGGCCTGGGGCAGCACCACGTAGCGCATCGTCTGCCCGTAGGTCAGCCCGAGCGAGCGCGCCGCCATGCGCTGGCTCTGGTGGATCGATTCGATGCCCGCGCGGTAGACCTCGGCGACGTAGGCCGAATAGATGATCGTGATCGCCGCGATGCCGTACGTCGTCGCGCTCTGGCTCGAGATCCAGCCCGCGTTGGCCCCGGGCACGCCGATGCCGATCACGAGCGCCACGATGATCAGGGGCGTCCCGCGGAAGAAGTCCACGTAGAGGATCGCCAGGGCGCGCAGCGGGATCGCCGCGCGCCCTGGAAGTCCCCGTACAACCGCGATCCCGAGCGCGAAGATCAGCACGAGGATCTCCGCGATGAACATCATGTGGATGTTCGTCTGGAATCCGATCCAGACGTCCGGCAGCACGTCCCGGAAGGCGTGCGGCGAGAGGAACAGATCGATGACGCGGTGCATGTGTCGGGCGAATCTACTTGAACGCGCCCGCCCTGGCTATGGCCCCGCTACTTGAAGACGGGCAGCGCGGCGAAGTTCGCGGCGAGCCACTTCTTCTGCAGCTTGCCGATGGTGCCGTCCTTGACGAAGCCCTTGACGACCGTGCTCACGAGCGGGCGCAGCTTGCTGCCCTTCTGGAACACGATGCCGTAGTTCTCGTGCGTGACGATGCGACCGACGATCGGGCCGAACTTACCGGGCGAGGAGGCCCGCTCGGAGCCGATGATCGGGATGTCGTAGACGACCGCGTCGCACTGCCCGTTCTGGAGCTCCTGGAACATGACCGAGGTCTGGTTCGGGTTGAGCACCGGCTTGGTGGGCTTGATGTGCACCTGGATGTAGGTGGCGCCGGTCGTGCCGGCGGCCGCGCAGAGCTTGAGCTTCTTGAGATCGGCGAGCGACTTCGGCAGCGGGCTGAGGCCCTTGCGCACCATCACGCCCTGGTCGGCCTGGATGTACGGGGACGAGAAGTCGACGTTCTTGGAGCGCTCCGGGGTGATCGTCTCCTGACCGAAGTACATGTCGTACGGCTTCGGGCCCGGGGCGTAGGACTTGGGGAACGACGCCAGGTAGTACCACTGGACCTTCTTGAGGCCGAGCTTCGCGGCGATGTCACGGGCCAGGTCGACTTCCATGCCCTTGGGGTTGATGACCTGCGTGCCCTTGAATGTGCCGACCTCGAAGCCGGGCGCGGGTGGTGTCATGCCGACGATCAGCGTGTCCGGCTTGAGCGTCGGCGGCGCGGCGTGGCTCTTGGCTCCGGCCGTCGTTGCCACCAGGCTGATGGCGAGCGCGCTCGCGCAGAGCGCTAGGACGAATTTCTTCACGGTTCTTAACCCCTGACCGGCGATGGTTGCCCCCTCGCCGAGAATCTAGCTCAGCGCGCGTCACGCGCGCACGAGCCGCGTTTGCATCCTGTATGGGACTTGGACGCCCCCGGGCAGCGCGGGTTAGGGGCGCTGGTCCGTGCCCTCGATCGGCTCGGTGCTCTCGCCCTCGTCGGGCGTCGCCTCGCGGGCCGCACCGTGCACGCGCTCGCGCGCGGCATCGATGGCCGAGCGGAAGCTCGGGCTCTCGCCGCTGAACGGCCGGACGGGCGGCGGCGAAGTGGGCGGGCGCAGGAGCGTTGGCGGCCGCGGGGGCGGCTCCTCATCGGCGGGCGTCTCCGGCTCGCCGGCGGTCGGCAGCGGCTCGATCTCGCTCGTGTCCTCGCCCGGCGACCGCGGAGCGTCGGCCTCGGGGCTGATGGCCGGCAGCGCCTCGTACGAGATGTAGCCGGGATCCGGCTCCGGGACGGGCGGCTCGAAGGCGGGCGGGGCGGGGGGAACCGCGACCGGTTCGGCCGGCGGCGTCCCGAAGGCGGAGAAGCGGGGCGATGGGCCGCCGAACGCGGGACGCGGCGGCTCCGGGTCGGGCCCGGCTGCGGGCTCGGCCTCGGCGGCGGGCTCGGGCGAAGGCTCGGGCTCGAGCTCCGGCACCGCGGCGAGCGCGGGCTCGGGCTCGGCCACATGCTCCGGTTCGGGCTCGGGCTCGGGCTCGAGATCCGGCACGGCCGCGAGCTCCGGCTCGGGCACGATCTCGGCTCCGGGCTCCGGCACGGCCTCGGCTTCGGGCTCCGGCGCGAGTTCGAGCTCCGGCTCCGGCACCGCGGCCCGTTCGGACTCGGGCACGGCCTCGGCTTCGGCGGTGGACTCCTCGACGACGGGGTCGGCGAGCCGCGGCGGCTCGAACGGAGCCGGCTCCGGCGTGGAAAGCGGCTGCGCTGTCGCGAAGGCGGGCGGGGGCGACGCGGCGAACGGCGGGGCCTCGGGCACCGGGTCGGCGTGGCCCTCCTCTGCAAGGCGCGCGCGCAGGGAGAACCGGGCCTCGCGCGTGTCGAGCGGCTCGTCGCCCTCGTGCTCGGCGGGCCTGGCGTCGTCCTCCTCGAACCAGCGGCGGTCTTCGGGCTCGAGGCCGAGACGACGGCGGAGCCACGTCCGCGAGTCGGGTTTGAGCACGAGCGCACCCACTCCGACGGCAACCCCTCCGATCAACCACATTCCGCGTCGCGCCATGGTGCCGCTCCCCTCGGTCGTATCGCTCTCTCCCAGGGTAGTCGATGCCAACGGGGTCGTTCCCGATCGCATTCGGCTATCCTCCCCGGGACAAACAACGCCTTCTGCTGAGTCGTCGCCCCTGTCTCCTGGCCGGGGGCCCAAGCGGTGCCATCACCGTACGACGCAGCCGTTTGAGTCCGGAGAGGGGAGACAGGAGCCGTGCACCCGTACGAGGTGATGCTGATGCTCGACGCCGACGCCGATGAGGCGCGGCAGAACGAGGTCATCGAGCGCATGCGCCAGATCGTCGAGCAGGGCGAGGGCACGTTCGAGACGGTCGATGCGTGGGGCCGCCTGAAGCTGGCCTACGAGATCGGCCACAAGGGCGAAGCCTTCTACCACATCGTCAATTTCACGAGCTCGACCGAGACGCTCGACGAGGTGACGCGCGTGCTGCGCATCACCGACGACGTGATGCGTCACATGGTCGTCCGCCGCACCGGTCGCTCGCACGGCAAGCAGGCCGAGGATCAGGCACCGGTGTCGTGAACGTCGCGGTCCGTCACAGCTCTGCGCCGGCCGGCCTCCGTGCCTGGCGCTCGTGCCGCTGCGCTCGTACACTCACGAACACCTGTTCGATGACGAGCTGAGAAGGGCGAGACGATGGCGAATATCAATCGCGTCACGATCTCCGGGAACCTGACCAAGGATCCGGAGCTGCGCCAGTTGCCCAGTGGCAACTCGGTGTGCAAGCTGCGCATGGCCGTGAATACGCGTGTCAAGGACCGCGACAGCGGTCAGTGGACCGACAAGCCGAACTACTTCGACGTGACGGTCTGGGGCGGTCAGGGCGAGAACGTTGCCAAGTACCTGCAGCGCGGGTCGGGCCTGATCGTCGACGGCCGGCTCGAATGGCGCGAATGGGACGCCCAGGACGGCACCAAGCGCCAGGCGGTGGAGATCATCGCCGAGAACACCCAGTTCATGGGCGGCCGCGAAGGTGGCGGCGGCGGCGGTGGCGCAGCGCGCCCCGCCGGCGACTTCGCACCAGCCGGAAGCGCCCCCATGCCGACGTCGGCGCCGATCGCCGACGACGACGACATCC
>CAZYYP010000080.1:0-13761 GCA_964651695.1 uncultured Gaiellales bacterium
CGCCCGACACCGTAGCGCGGGCCACGGCGAGGCGGCGCGGAGCGGCGCCGAGCGGGGCTTGAGTAGGCTTGCGGCATGGGAGCAACCGAGGACGCCATGGTGCGGTACGTCATTCGCGAGGTCGCGGCCGACAGGCCGCTCGCAGACGTGCTGAAAGACGCCTACATCACCAATCGCGCCGGCGAGGTCGACGCGCGGCGCCTGCTCGACCGCCACGAGGTCATCGAGGCAGTCGGCAACGACGTGGCCGAGGACTTGCGCGGCAAGCTCGGGTCGCTCTAGATGCCGCCCGGGCAGGCCCGGGTGGACTGAGGTGGACGCCGTCGCGCTGGCGCTGCTCCGGCCCGCGCAGCGGCGCGAGGACGTGCTGGCCGCGCTGCGCGAAGCCGGCACCCGCCTGGTCGAGGCGGCGCGGCCGGGCAGCGTTCCCGTGCTCTACGCCGAGACGAGCGACGGCGTGGCCCTCGTCCTGCCGCTGGCCGCAGACGGCGGCGTCGGCGCCGGTCGGCCGGCCCGGCTCGCGAGTGCGGCCGCCGCCGCGCTCGCGAACGCCGCGGACCTCCCCCGCCCCGTGCGAGCGGGCGACGCCGAGCTCGAGGCGGCGCGCTGGAACGGGCAGCTCGCACTCCGCGTCACGCACCCGGTCCCGCGCGATGTCCTCGAGCTGCTGCCGCTGACGCTCGAGGATCATGCGCAGGAGCTCGATCGCGTGCGCATCGACGCGGTACAGCTACCGGCGGGCGACCTCGACGAGACCGAGCCCGTGCTGGAGGAGCGATGGCTCTGGCGCGCCGAGGTGAGCGCCCGCCTCCAGGGTCGCCCCGGGGCAGCGGCGCTCGCGCCCGAGGTCGCGGTGGCCGTCGCCCGCCTCGAGCCGGGCCTGGCCGGCGCGGCTGCGGTCGACTTCGCGATCGCGGACGACCCGCTGCCGCGCCGTCGCGCCGCGCGGCGCATGCTGCGCCGTCTCGACGGGATGGGCAAGTACGGCGGTTATCACACCGAGTTCCGCCACCTCGCCCGTGGGTTCGCGGGCCACGAGCGCGCGCTCGCGCTCGAGGTCGGCGAGGCCCTCCTGCGCGCCGGGCTGCTGGCCGAGAAGCCGTCGGTCGGGCAGCGGCACGTCTCGCTCGTACCCGCGCGCACGTCCGAGATCCGGGCGCTCGTCGAGCGGGGCACCTGCGAGGAGCCGCTCCGCAGCCTGCTCGCCTGATTGGCCCGAAAACGAGACTGACCGCGGGGCAAGCCCCGCGGCCAGTTCGGTCGATGGTCCCGGAAGAGACCGGCGTGCGTCGTGCGATCTAGATGTCGGCGGTGATCTTGCTCAGCGCGCCGGAGATGCCGCCGCTCAGTGCGACCAGGGCGGCGATGATGCCGACCGAGATGACGCCGAGAACGATTGCGTACTCGGCCATCGTCTGGCCTTCCTGACGACGAACCACCTGGGCAAGCCGCGTCTGCAGCTTCGTGTAGAGCTCGAGCATTCCTGTTCTCCCTGACTCGATGGACCCCGATCACTCACATAAACGGCACGGGGAGCCCAAATCTCAATCCCTCGATCGAGGGAAGCCGGTCCCACCTTCTGGGGCGCGCGAGTGGGATAGATGTCCCGCGCGCACGCGACTACGGTGAGATGCGTGATGCCGGCGTGAACGTCAACCTCGCTGTCCTCTGCGATGCGGCCAACGTCTCGCGCGAGGGCAAGCTCAACATCCTGGGCGAGTTCGACTCGATCCACGTGGCGACGTTCCCGCTCGTCTACCCGACGATGGTGCTCGTCGTGCGCCTCGAGGCGCACCCCACGGAGGCCGGCGAGCACGCCCTCAAGCTCCACCTCGTCGACGAGGACGGCGGCGACTGCGTGCCGCCGCTGCAGGGCGGCTTCCCGACCGGCGACCCGCCGTTCCCGGGCGTGCCGATCCGCACGGCGCCGCTGATCCTGCAGATGCACGGCGTGCGCTTCGACAAGGCCGGGCACTACTCGTTCGAGCTGCTCGTCGACAACCACCACCTCCGCTCCCTGCCCCTGCACGTGCTGGCCGACCCGAGCGCCAGCGGCGTCGACGCCGATGCCTGGCACGACGCCGCCTGAGCGACCGTCAGGACGAGACGCGCGCATAGAGCACGGAGCGCGTGTCGGAGGCGACGCGCCGGAACGCCGCGTCGCCTCGCAGCCTGCGGTCGGCCTTCCCGCCACGCCGCACGAGCACGGCGCGCGGGGCGTGTGTGAGCGCCGCGTCGCCGGCGGGCAGGCCACGCAGCCAGTCGACGTAGACGCGCTGGTCGGACTGCCGGAAGGCGTCGATCGGGTTCGAGACCCACACGCGGCCGCCCGCGTCGGCGACCTGCTCGGCGAGCAGGTCCTCGGCCAGCACGGGCGTGCCGTGGGCGAGTGCGAGCGTGCGGTCGATGATCGGCGCGCTCGCGCCGCTCGGGAACGGCCCGTGCGCGAGGCCGAGCAGCACGGCGACCAGGAGGGCGCACGCGATCGGCCGCGCGAGGCGCGGGACGCGTCCGCTGCGCGTGCTGCCGCCGTAGCCGACCGCGGCGAGCGGGACGGCGAAGAGCGCGAGCCACATGCCGCCCCGGGCCGCGTGCAGGGTCAGCAGCGCGAGCCCGGCGAGGGCGACGATCTCCCACAGCCGCGGGCGCGAGCGCAGCGCACCCGCGAGCAGCGCGACGGCGGCGAGGATGAACGCGATGTCGAGCCACGCGTGCAGGTTGAGCGGCGCCCAGAGCCCGATGGCCTGCTGCGCGGCCTGGTTGTCGAGCACCCCGAGCACGTACCTGGGGGTCTCCCAGAGCGCCGGGTTGGCGCACACCGCGAGCGCCGAGGCGACGGCCACGGCGAGGCTCTCGCCCGGCCGGTGGCGCCCGCGCTCGAAGACGAGGTAGGCGCCGGCGACGAGGGCGCCGGTGAGCACGGCTCCGTGGAGGTTTCCCCACAGGGCGAGCAGCGGCACGAGCAGCCAGATCCGTCTCGTCGGCTCACGCGCCTCCGAGCGCAGCAGGAGGACGCAGGCCGCGAAGAGCGGCAGCGAGAAGAGCTGCGCGCGGATCGCGACGATCGGCCCGAAACAGGCCGGCAGGACGAGCAGCAGCGAGATCGCCAGCGCGCGCTCGCGCGCGCCCGCGCGCCGCGCGTCGCGCGCGAGCAGGGCGAGCGTGCCGCCGACCGCCGCGACCTGGGCGATCTGGACACCGCGACTTCCGACCGTCCCGAGCAGCGCGAAGACCAGCTCGCCGAGGGCAGGCACGTTGGGCCAGCCCGCGGTCGGGGCTGACGCGTAGGGCACGCCGTCGGGGATCCCGCCGCGGCTCGCGATCGAGCGGCCGAGCTCGGCGAGCCACGGCCCGTCGGCCGCCTGCACGCTGATCAGCGCCGCGAAGGCCGTGACCGCGAGTGCGGCGAGCCCGCCAGGACGCGCGAGCGCGCGCAGCGGATCGCCACGCCGTGGGAGAGCGCTCATGCGTCTCAACCTAGTTGAGCGGCTCCGGTACTGGCGTATCCTGGGCGCTCACCCCGACGTGAACGAGCCCGAGCCCCCAACGCACAGCGCTGCCGGCGCGCATCGCAGCGCGCGCCGGCGACGCGCGGGCGCGGTGTTCGCGCTGACCGCCCGGCGGGTGCGCGCGCGCCCCGGGCGCGCACTGCTCGTGAGCGCGGGCGTGACCGTCGCCGTGGCATTCCTGACCGGCGTCGCCGGCGGCAGCGCGGTGTCGGAGGACCTCGCGCTGCGCCACGCGCTCGCCGCGCTGCCCCCGGCGCAGCGCGCACTCCGCATCGCCTGGTCGGGTCAGGTCGCCCCCGGCGGGTACCCGGCGCTCGATCGCAGCGCCCGGCGCGCGGCCGCCGCGCTCTCCCGTCAGCCGCTCACGCGCTCGATGGAGCTCTCGGACGTCCGCTTCGGCACCGGCCTCGTCAAGATCGCCGCCGTCAGCGGCCTCGGCCGCTTCGTGCACCTCCGCAGCGGCCGGATGCCCGGGGCCTGCACGCCGGCGCGCTGCGAGGTCGTGCAGGTCGGCGGCACGCCGCTGCGGCGCATCGACGAGTACGGCGTCCACCTGGACGTCGTCGGCACCGGAGGCCTGACCTCGCTCGTGCCGTTCGGCGACGGCGGGCTCGCGACGACGCCGGCCCACCCGGGACTTCGCCCCGAGCCGGTGTTGCTGTCGTCGAGCATCGCCGGCCTCGTCTCGATCCAGCCACTGCGCCTCTTTCCGCGCAGCTACGGCTGGACGGCCTCGTTCGATCCGGGCAGCCTGCACGTCTGGGACGTCGATCGGCTGCTCGCCGAGGAGGGCCGTGCCGAGGCGCGCCTGACCGCCGCGAACGGCCAGTTCGGCCTCACGGCCCCGGACGCGGCGCTCGCGGATGCGCGCGCCGCGGGAAGCACCGCAGCACGGCGCGTGCTGCTCGTCGGCGGCGCCGCCGCGGTGCTGCTGCTGGCCTTCGCGGGCCTCACGGCGGGCGCGCTGCGACGCGACGTGCGCGCCGAGCTGCGACGGCTCGGCCAGCGCGGGGCGACGCTCTCGCAGCAGGTGTCGTTCGTGCTCGCCGAGGCGCTCTCGGCGGTGCTTCCGGGTGTCGTCGCCGGTCTCGTCCTCGGGATCGCCGCCGTGGCGGTCATCGCCCGGCGCGCGAGCGTGCCCGCAGGCGCCGCGCTGTCCCATGGCCTCGCGACGCCCGCGAGCGCCGCACTCGTGACCGCGGGATCGATCGGAGCCCTCGCGGTCGTGGCGCTCGCGCTGCGCAGGCCCACCGCTGCGCGTCCCGGTGGCGTCCGGCCGGCCGACATGCTGGCCGTCGGCGCCATCGTCGCACTTGGCCTCCTGCTCCTGGGGGGCTCCGGCGACGGGGGCGCGCTCGGCGCAGGCCCCGCCGTCACCCTGGCGGCGACGCCGTTGCTCGCCAGCTTCGCGTTCGCCGTCCTGCTCGGGCGCGTCCTCGAGCCCGCCATCCGGTTGGGGTTGCGTGCATCGCGCAACGCGCCCGTCACCCTGCGCCTCGCGCTCCTCGCGCTGCACCGCTCACCGGCGCGCGCGGCCGGCGTGGCCGGCTTCCTGGCCGTCTCGGTCGGCCTCGCGACGTTCGCGCTGTCCTACCGGGCCACGCTCGATCGCTCCAGCTCGGAGCGCGCGGCGTACTCCGTGCCCCTCGACTACACGCTCACGACGGGTGCCGCGCTCGTGGCGCCGCGCGATGTGGCCTCGACGGCCGGCTACCGCGCGCTCGCGCCGGGCGTGGCCGCGTGGCCGGTGCTGCGGCAGGTCGCGGACGCCGCGGGCACGCGGGGGGTGCCGCTGACGCCGACGGTCATCGGCGTCCCGGCGGACGCGCTCCAGAGCCTGCACGGCTGGCGGGGCGACTTCTCGTCCCGCTCGCCGCGCGACCTCGCGCGGCTGCTCCGGCCGAGCGGGAGCGTCGCGCTCGCGGGCGTTGCGATCCCCGCATCGGCCACGCGCCTCGAGGTGCCTGTGCGCCTGACCGGCAGCGCGGCGCAGATGGTGCTCTCGGTGCAGACGCGCGGTGGCGACGCGGCGCAGCTGAGCTTCCCGCTGCCCGCCAAGGGCGTCGAGACCGTGCTCGGCGTCGCCGTGCCGGCCGCCCTGCGCGGTGGACGCGTGACCGGCATCCAACTCGTCCTCCCCTCGGCCGAGCAGCGCTCCGCCGCCCATCAGGGGGCGGAGGGCCGCAACGCCGCGAAGGGATTCGCGGGGCTCCTCGTGGTCGGCCCGCTCTCGGCCTCCACGCCGGGCGGCACCGTGCGGCTCGCACCGCTCACCGGCTGGAGCGGTCACGGCGGGCTCCGGGCCGGCGTGACCGGCGGCTCGCTCTCGCTGCGCTACGTGATCGACACCTCCGAGCAGGCGCTGCTGCGCCCGCGCCAGCCGTTCGACAGTCGCCGCCTCCCGGTCGTCGCGAGCCCCGACGTCGCCGCCGGCGCCGGACCGGACGGCGCACTCGAGCTCTCGTTCGGCGGCCAGGTCGTGCACGCGCGCCTCGTCGCCGTGGCCCGGCGCTTCCCGACGACGCAGGACTCGGGCGACAGCTTCGTGATCGCCGACGAGGCCTCGTTCGCCTCCGTGCTCGGCGCCGACGATCTGCCGTCCTCGATCCCGGATGAGCTCTGGCTCTCGGCTCCCGCCGGCGAGACGGCCCGGATCGCGGCGGCGCTGCGCCGCCCGCCGTTCTCGGCGCTCGCGATCTCCTCGCGCGCGGCGATCCACGACGGCCTCCAGAACGACCCGATCGCACGGGGCATCGTCTCGTCGCTCGTCGCTGCGGCGATCGCCGCGCTCGCCCTGGCCCTGCTGGGCGTCGCGCTCGCGACGCTCGGGTTCCTGCGCGACGAGGGCGACAGCCTGTTCGACCTCGAGTCGCAGGGTGCCGGCCCGCGCGCGCTCCGCGCGTGCGTGCGCTGGCGTGCGCTCGGACTGGCGCTCCTCGGCGTCGTCGCCGGCGTCGGGCTCGGGATCGGCCTGACGGTCGCGACCGGCCGCCTGCTGGCGCTCGACGCCACGCTCGCCGTGCCCGACCCCCCGCTCGAGCGCATCACGCCGTGGCTCACGATCGCGGGCGCCGCCGGCGTGCTCGCGGTCCTCGCCGCCGGGCTCGTCGAGGCGTCGCTGCACGTCGCCTACCGGCGCGAGGCCGCCGGGCGCGGCCTGACCGGGGAGCACTGGTCGGATTGAGCCAAGGGCTCGCACTGGAGTTGCGCGACGTGTTCCGGATCCACGCCGACAGCGCGACCGGCGCGGTCGCGCTCCAGGGCATGACGCTCGCGGTCGAACGGGGCGAGCGCTGCGTCGTGCTCGGCCCGAGCGGGTCGGGCAAGAGCTCGCTCCTGCGCATCGCGGCCGGCTTCGACCGCCCGTCGGCCGGCGTGGCGCGCACGCTCGGGGTCGACGTGATGCGCCTCGGCTCGCGGCGCGCGGCGGCATTCCGCTCGCGGCGGCTCGGATTCCTCGACCAGCACTACGCCCGCGCGCTCTCCCCCGCGCTCACGTGCGCCGGCAACGTCGAGCTGCCACTCGCGCTCGGTGGCGTGCCGGCGGCCGAGCGCCGGCGCACAGCCATCGAGTTGCTCGAGGGGATGGGACTCGCCGAGCGCGCCGACGATCCGCCCTCGGAGCTCTCGGGCGGCGAGCAGCAGCGCGTCGCCGCCTGTGCCGCGCTCGCCCATGCGCCCGCGCTGCTGCTCGCCGACGAGCCGGCAGGCGAGCTCGACGCCCGCACCGCCCGCACCGTCTACGGGCTGCTCGGCGACCTCGTGGCGCGGCGCGGGACGACGCTGATCGTCGTCAGCCACGACGAGGCCGCGACCGAGCTCGCCGACCGCGTGGTGCACGTGCGCGACGGACGCATCAGCGGCGAGACCGTGCGCGGCGGCGGCCCGAAGCTCGTGGTCGGGCGCGGCGGCTGGGTGCGGCTGCCCGAGAGCGCCCGCGACGACGCGGGGATCGGCGCCCGCGCCGCGTGGCATGCCGGCGCTGCGGGCGTCACGCTCTCGGGCGACGCGACTGCGCCCCGTTCTGCCCCTGTCCCCGCGAGTTCCGCTCCGGCCGACGGCGAGATCGTCTGCAGCCTGCGCGGTGTCTCGAAGAGCTACGGCGCCCACGCGCGCTCACACCGCGTGCTCGACGGCTTCGACGCCGACTTCCGCCGCGGCAGGCTCGTGGCCGTCGAGGGGCGCTCGGGCTCGGGCAAGACGACGCTGCTCCACCTCATCGGAGGACTCGAGCTCGCCGACGAGGGGACCGTGCTGGTGGCCGGCGCCGCGCTCGCCGGCCTCGACCGTGAGGAGCTCGCGGCGCACCGCCGCGACCACATCGGCTGGGTCGGTCAGGAGCCGGGCCTGGTCCCCTTTGCGACGGCGCTCGAGAACACGCTGCTCGCGCTCGAGATCCAGCATGGCGGAGGCGCGCCCGAGCACGAACCCGACGCACGGGCGTGGCTCGACCGCCTCGGGCTCGCCGACTGCGTCGACCGCGCCGCCGACCGCCTCTCGGCCGGCGAGCGCCAGCGGGTCGCGATCGCACGCGCCCTGGCGCGCCGTCCCGATGCCGTGCTGCTCGACGAGCCGACGGCGCGACTCGATCAGGAGAGCGCCGCGCTCGTCGCCGGTCTGCTCGTCACCGCGGCGCGCGTCTCGGGGGCGGCCGTGATCTGCGCCACGCACGATGCGCTGCTCACCGGGCACGCCGACGAGGTGATCCGCCTCGGCGCGCGTTAGCGCGCCGAGCCGCTACTCCTCGCCGAGGTAGGTCTTGCGCACGGCTTCGTTGCCGCGCAGCGCCTCGGCGGTGTCGGAGAGCGCGACCTTGCCGGTGCCGAGCACGTAGCCGCGGTGGGCGATCTCGAGCGCCATGAGGGCGTTCTGCTCGACGAGCAGCACCGTGGTGCCCTGCTTGTTGATCTCGACGATGATCTCGAAGATCCGCTCGACGAGCACCGGGGCGAGGCCCATCGAGGGCTCGTCGAGCAGCAGCAGCCGCGGGCGGGCGAGCAGCGCGCGGCCCATCGCGCACATCTGCTGCTCGCCGCCCGAGAGCGTGCCCGCCTTCTGGTGGCGCCGCTCGGCGAGACGCGGGAAGAGGTCGAACACGCGATCCATGTCGGTCGCGATGCCGTCCTTGTCGGTGCGCTGGAACGCGCCCATCTCGAGGTTCTCGAGCACCGTCATGCGCGCGAACAGCCGCCGTCCCTCCGGCGACTGCGCCACGCCGGCTTTGACGATCTGCGTGGCGTTGCGCCGCGTGAGGTCGTCGCCGGCGAAGTCGATGCTGCCCTTGCGCGGGCGCAGGAGGCCGGAGATCGTCTTCAGCGTCGTCGACTTGCCGGCGCCGTTGGCGCCCAGGAGCGTCACGATCTCGCCGTCGCCGACCGACATCGACACGCCCTTGAGCGCGTGGATCGCCCCGTAGTAGGCGTGCACGTTCTTGAGCTCGAGCAGCGGGCTCGCGGGGGTGCTCGCGGCAGCGGCGCTCATACGGTCGCCCTCGTGCCGAGGTACGCCTCGCGCACGCGCTCGTTGGCGGTGACCTCGGTGGGGGCGCCCTCGGCGATCTTCTCGCCATGGTCGAGCACCGTGACCCGCTCGGAGACGCCGAGCACGACCTTCATGTCGTGCTCGATCAGGAGCACCGTGAGGGCGCGCTCGTCGCGCACCTTGTGCACGAACTGCGTGAACGCGAGGGTCTCCTGCGGGTTCATGCCGGCGGTCGGCTCGTCGAGCAGCAGGAGCTTTGGCTCGGTCGCGAGCGCCCGCGCGACCTCGAGCCGTCGCTGGTCGCCGTAGGCGAGGTTGCGCGCGTACTCGTTCTCGACCCGGCTCGACAGACCGCAGTACTCCAGGAGCTCCCGCGCCTTGTCGCGCGCCTCCGTCTCCTCGCGGCGCTGCGTGGGCGAGCGCACGAGCGTGCGGAAGACCCCGGCGTGCATGCGGCAATGCATGCCGACGAGCGTGTTCTCGAGCGATGTCATCGTGCCGAAGAGGCGGATGTTCTGGAACGTGCGCCCGATCCCGAGCGTCGTGATCTGGTGCTGCGGCAGCCCGCCGATCTCGTGGCCGTCGAACACGATCTCGCCCGAGGTCGGCCGGTAGGCACCCGTGAGCATGTTGAAGAACGTCGTCTTGCCGGCGCCGTTCGGCCCGATCAGCGCGGTGATCGACCCGCGCGGCACGTCGAAGTCGACGTCCTGGACGGCCACGAGCCCGCCGAACTCCTTGCGCACGCCACGGGCGGACAGAAGCAGGTCGGCGCTCATGCCGGCTGCGCCTCGATCAGCTCGTCGAGCTCCTCTTCCTCGTGCAGCTCGTGCCGGCGGCGGGCGCTCGGCAGCAGCCCCTCGGGCCGGAAGAGCATGAACGTCACGATCGCGGCGCCGTAGATCAGGTACGAGTACTCGGAGATGTCGATGTTCGCGCCGCTCACGGAGTTGAACGTGTGCCCCGCGGCGAACAGCCCCTGGTAGTTGACGTAGGCCAGCACCACGCCCCCGAGCGCGACGCCCCAGACGTTGCCCATCCCGCCGAGGATGACCATGCAGAGCACGAAGATCGACACCTGCAGGCTGAACGCCTGCGGTGAGGTCGCCCCCGCCTGGAGCGTGATCAGCGCTCCGGCGGCGCCGCCGAAGAACGCGCCGATCAGGTAGGCGAGCGTCTTCAGCTGCATGAGCGGGATGCCCATCGCGGCAGCGGCATCCTCGTCCTCGCGGATCGCGATCCACGCCCGCCCGAGGCGCGAGTCGCGCAGGAGCAGCGACGTGCCGATCGCGATCAGGAGCAGCACGCAGGCCGTCCAGTAGTACCAGGTCGAGTCGACCTGCTCGACGAAGTTGCTTGGCAGGAACGGCAGCGCACTGTGCACGCCATTGCCGAAGCCGAGGCCGTCGATGCCGTTGAGGCCGAACGAGCCGTTCGTGAGGTTGAAGCCGGCGATGTGATCGCCGTTGCGCACGAACTGCGGGATGATCTCGCCGAATCCGAGGGTCACGATGGCGAGGTAGTCGCCGCGCAGACGCAGCGTCGGCAGGCCGATCACGACGCCGAGCAGGGCCGCGAAGATGGCCGCGATCAGGATCACGCTCCATGGCGTCAGGTGGATCCCGAGCGTGCCCTTCGGCACGGTTCCGCCGAAGATCCAGCTGCGCGGGCTGTGCAGCCCTCCGCCGAACTGCTGCGAGGCGAACCAGCCGGCCGCGTAGGCCCCGCCCGCGTAGAACGCCACATAGCCCAGATCGAGCAGACCGGCGTAGCCGACGACGACGTTGAGCCCGACGCCCATGACCGTGAAGGCGATGATCACGAACGCGGTCGACGTGTTCGGAACCCACTGCGACGACTGCGGCAGGACGTGGTGGTAGAACCACGGGTAGAGCACGAACAGCGCGATCAGCAGCGCGAGCGCGGGACGCGCGGGAATACGCGCTGCGAGCCGCTCCCTCATGCGCGCGTCGAGAGCGCCTCGCCCAGCAGGCCCTGGGGCCGGAAGACGAGAATCAGGATGAGCAGGATGAAGACGATCGACTCCGTCCAGTCCGGCCCGGGCGTGTGCCACGTCAAGCCGCTGTTGAAGTTCTCGATGAAGCCGATCATGTAGCCGCCGAGCGCCGCGCCGGCCATGTTGCCGATGCCGCCGAGCACGGCGGCCGTGAACGCGAAGAGCCCGAGGCGGAAGCCGAGGTCGAAGCGCGCCTGCGTGAAGTAGGCGAAGTAGACGAAGCCGCCGATCCCCGCGAGCGCGCCGCCGAGGCCGAACGCGAACGAGATCGCCCGGTCGACGTCGATGCCCATCAGGCGGGCGGCGTCACGATCCTGCGCGGTCGCGCGCATCGCCTTGCCCCAGCGCGTGGCCTTCACGAGCCAGACCAGCCCGAGCAGCACCGGCACGGTGATGAACAGCACGATCAGCTTGTCCCAGCCGTAGGCCTGACTGCCGATATGAAAGATGGCGCCGTTCGGAAGGAGCGAGTTGGAGCTCTTGTAGTCGAACCCGAAGATCACGCCGATCAGGTTCTGGAGCACGAAGGACATGCCGATCGCGGTGATCAGGGGCGCCAGCCTCGGGGCGTTGCGCAACCGCCGGTACGCCACGCGCTCGATCGTCATGTTGAGCGCCGCGCAGAAGACCGCCGCGCCGACCAGCGCGAGGAGCAGCGTCAGGAACGTGAAGAGCCCCGACTGCGTTCCGTTGAGGCCGATCCAGCTCACGGCGATCGTGTACGTGGCCATCGCGCCCCACGTGAACACGTCGCCGTGGGCGAAGTTGATGAGCTCGAGGATGCCGTAGACGAGCGTGTAGCCGAGCGCCACGAGGGCGTAGATCGAGCCGTTGGTGACACCCGCCAGGAACACGAGCACGAACTGCTTCGGCTCCCGCACGAGATTCTCGATGAGCCAGAGCGCGACGAGGCCGAGGAGCAGAATGCCGAGCACCCCGACGACCCGCCCGCGCAAGCGCGGAGCGAGCGCGAGGATGGGCCGACGGGCGGTGCTGTCGGTCGCCATCCTCGCGCTCCTTCGCTCGTCCTACCTGTCCCGCTTGCTGGTGACTAGCCGAGTGCCTTGACCGCGAGAGCGGCGGGCGGGTTGACGACCGTGATGATCTTGTTGCTGCCGTCGGCCTGGAACTGGTCGACGGTGACGCCGCCGAGCGACGGATCGCCCGTGCTGTCGATCTTGAAGTTCCCGATGATGCCCTTCGGGAAGCTCTGGCTGTAGAGGTTCTTGTCGATCGACGCGCGCGTGCCGTTGCTCTTGGTGATCGCGTTGGCGAGCACCAGGAAGGCCTGGCCGCCGTAGGCGGTGTAGGCCTCGAGGTGGTCGACCTTGTAGGTCTTCTTGTACGCGGCGAGGAACGCCTTGCCGCTCGCGTTGGTGAGCGCGTTCGGGTCCTGGCCACCGATGGTGTCGTACATGCCCGTGGCTGCCGCGCCCGCGTCGGTCACCGTCGCGGAGTCGTTGAAGCCGTCAGGGCCCATCAGCATGACCTTGGTGTTGTCGCCGAGCACCTTGACCTTGTCCTTGATCAGCTGACCGCCGTGGTTCGAGACGATGCCGCCGAGGAAGATCGCCTGCGGGTTCTTGCTGGCGATGTTCTGGAACAGGGACTGGTAGTCGGGCTGGCTGGCGTCCCACTTGTCGTTGCCGAGCACGGTGATGCCGAGCGCCTTCGCCGCGTTGGCGAAGTTGTTGGCGATGCCGGTGCCGTAGGCCTCGGCGTCGTTCAGGACGTACACGCTCGTGATGCCCTTGCTCTTCATGAACGTGGCATCCGCCGCGCCCTGGAAGTTGTCCGGCACCGCGACACGCGCGTAGTTGCGCTTGCCCGACGGGAAGTACTTGCCGGGCTCGCCCGGCACGCCGCTCGGCTTGGTGAGGCCGACGTAGGTGTTGGCGGGGCTGACCATCGGGATGCCACCGCCCGGAGCGCGGTTGACGATCGGGGCGATGATCTCGGCGCAGCCCGAGTTGAACGTGCCGATGATGCCCAGCAGGTTCTTCACGGTCTTGTACGCATTCGCGTTGTTCGTGCACGTCTGCGCGTCCCAGGAGCCCTTGGCCGCGGTGGAGTCGTCGCAGGAGGCGTACGTGATCGACTTGCCCGCGATGTTGAACTTCATCTGCTTGAGCTCGAGGCGGATCGCCGCGACGATCTGAACGGCGAGCGGGCGGAGGGCGCCCTGCAGGGGCAGGTCGCTCGCGATGATGTACTTGCCGCTTCCGAACGTGTGGCACGTGTTGGGTAGACCGTCTGCGCGCTTGGCCGACGTGGTACCAGCGACGCTGCTTGCAGTCAGGACCGAGACGGCCATGGCCACGAGCGCGAGCGCGAGCGTGAATCTCCTCATGCTGTACGTGCCTCCTTTGTTGGCTGATCCCGCCAGCCGATGTTGAGTGCGGGTTGTACCAGGCGCGGCGGGTGCGAGCAACTACGCGGGTGTGCGATGGGCACACCCGATCTGGCTGAGACGGTGGCGTCGGCTGCGAGTTAGAAAGCCGGCGCCTCGACGCCAGGCCGTCCTCCCCGATCGGGCGGGCAGCGCCCCACCGGAGGTGCATGGCGGTAGCGCTTGTCTCCCCGCACTCTGGAGGGGAATCCCTGGGGGACTCGAGCGGCAAGGGAGAGAACGGACGCGATGCAGGCTGGGCGATCGATTCACAGTGGACCGGGCCTCCGCCTGCGGCGCCCGCGAGCGATGCTGGCCGTGGCTGCGGCGATCGTGGGCGTCGGGGTGTTCTCGGGCGGGGTCGG
>CAZYYP010000081.1:0-13555 GCA_964651695.1 uncultured Gaiellales bacterium
ACGCGCTGCTGCTCGCCGCCCGAGAGCTCGTGCGGGAAGCGGTCGAACTTGTCGCCGAGGCCGACGAGCTGGAGGATCTCCGGGACCTTCTCGTCGATCATCGAGCGCGGCTGGCCCTGCACCTCGAGCGCGTACGCGACGTTCTGGTAGGCGTTGCGGTTGGGCAGCAGCTTGAAATCCTGGAACACGCAGCCGATGTTGCGCCGCAGCTGGGCGACGCGCGAGCGTTTGAGCGTGCCGAGCGAGCGGCCGCCGATCAGGATCGACCCCTCCGTCGGATCGAGCTCCTTGATCAGCAGGCGGATGAACGTCGACTTGCCCGAACCCGACTGCCCGACGAGGAAGACCCACTCGCCCTTGTCGATCCGCAGCGAGACGTCGCGGAGACCGACGACGCGGCCGTCGTAGACCTTCGTCACGCGCTCGAGCACGATCATGGGCGTGCCGCCCGGCACCTTCACGCGAGGGGCGAGCTCGTCCTCCTCGGCGAGCAGCGCGAGGCGCTCCCCACGTGAGAGTGTGTGAGTCGCGCCGTTGCCGTTGCCGGCGACGGCGTGCTCGAGCTCGATGTCATCTCGCTTCAGCATGGCGGTGTGCTGCGGATGCCATGACGCGCGCATCCGCTGCCCCGACGGGATCCGGCGGCGTGTCGAGATACGACGCGCGCCACGATGTTCCCTGCCCGGGCCGTTTGGGGTCGGGCCAGGATAGCACGGGCCGGGAAGCGCCCTCCCCCGGCGGAACCTGCGGATGCGGGGTTCCTAGACGTCGTCGTCGGGCTCCGCCGAGGTGCCGAGCGTGCCTGCCGCCGCGCCCAGGAGATACGCGCTGATGAAGGGGTCGAGGTCGCCGTCGAGCACGCCCTGGGCGTTGCCGTCCTTGCGCCCCGAGCGGTGGTCGTTGACCATCGTGTACGGGTGGAGCACGTAGGAGCGGATCTGCGACCCGAAGGCGTTGTCGCTGAGCGTGCCGCGTTCACGTGCGAGCTCGGCCATCCGGGCCGCCTCCTCGCGCTCGAGCAGCCGGCTCTTGAGCACGCGCATCGCAGTGTCCTTGTTGGCGTGCTGCGAGCGCTCGTTCTGGCACTGCACGACGATGCCGGTCGGCAGGTGCGTGATGCGCACGGCGGAGTCGGTCTTGTTGACGTGCTGGCCGCCCGCGCCCGAGGAGCGGTAGGTGTCGATGCGCAACTCGCTGTCGTCGATCTCGATCGCGGCGTCCGGCGGCAGCTCCGGGGCGACGTCGACCTGCGCGAAACTCGTCTGGCGCCGGTGGGCCGAATCGAAGGGGCTGAGGCGCACGAGGCGGTGCACCCCACGCTCGGCGCCGAGCACGCCATAGGCGTTCTCGCCGTGGATCCGGAAGACGGCGGACTTGAGCCCCGCCTCCTCGCCGGGCGTCGCGTCGAGGACGTCGAAGCCGAAGTGGCGCCGGGCGGCCCAGCGCTCGTACATGCGCAGGAGCATCTCCGCCCAGTCCTGGGCGTCCGTTCCACCCGCGCCGGCACTCAGCGTGACGATGGCGTCGCCGCCGTCGTACTCGCCCGAGAACAGCGCCTGCTCCTGCAGCAGCGCGATCTCGTCCTCGAGGGCGGAGATCGTGGCGCCGGCCTCGCCGAGCAGTCCGTCGTCCTCCCTGACCATCTCGAGCAGGGTCGGGAGGTCGCCGATCTCGCTCTCGAGGCGGCGGTAGGCGTCGAGCTTGCGCTGCGCGCGCGCGTGCTCGGAGCTGATCGCGGCAGCGCGCTTCGGATCGTCCCAGAAGCCCGGGGCCGAGAGTTGCCCGTTCAGCTCCTCGAGGCGGCGTTCGAGAGCTGAGGGGTCAAAGATAGTCACGGACCCACGCCAGGCGGGCCCTCAACTCCTCGGCAGCGGTTTCGAGCTCTCCCAGGGGGCGCATTGGCACTTATGCAGCCTGCCCGTGGCAGCGCTTGTACTTGCGGCCCGAGCCGCACGGGCACGGGTCGTTGCGGCCGATCGACTCGGCGCCGTTCGACGAGACGCTCGTCGTCGAGCTCGAGGATCCGCCGCCCGCCACGGGCGTGAACGTCGAGGTCGACGACCCGCCGCCTCCGTAGGTGGCCTCGGTGCCGTCCTCGTAGATCAGCTGGCCGGAGTCGGGATGCTCGAGCGAGGCGTCCTGGGCGGTGACCTCGACGTGGAACAGCATCGAGACGACCTCCTCGCGGACGCCCGCCATCATCTCCTCGAACATCTGATGGCCCTCGACGCGGTACTCGACAAGAGGGTCCTTCTGCGCCATGGAGCGCAGGTGGATGCCCTCGCGCAGGTAGTCCATCGAGTCGAGGTGCTCGCGCCAGTGGGCGTCGATCACCTGCAGCAGGAAGAAGCGCTCGAGCTGCCGCATGATGTCCGGGTCGAGGCCCGGGGTCGCGACGAGCTCCTTCTCCTTGCGCTCGTAGGCGAGGTGGGCGTCGGCGATGCAGCGCGTGATCAGCTCCTCGCGCTCGACGTCGTCGAGCGGGCCGAAGCTGTCCTTGTCGTACGGCACGGTGCTGACCTGATGCAGCCCGGCGATGAGGCCGTCGAGATCCCACTCCTCGGCGAACGTCGACTCGGTGTGAGCCATGACGATGTCCTCGATGACATCGTCGATCCACTCGAGGATCTCCTCGCGCAGATCGTCGCCCTCGAGCACGCTACGGCGCTCGGCGTAGATCACCTCGCGCTGCTTGTTGAGCACGTCGTCGTACTTGAGCACCTGCTTGCGCATGTCGAAGTGCATCTCCTCGACGCGCTTCTGCGCGCCTTCGATGCGCTTCGTGAGCATCTTGTGCTCGATCGGCTCGTCCTCGCCCGGGCCCAGCTTGTCGAGGATCGTGTAGATGCGGTCGCCTGCGAACAGGCGCACGAGCTGATCCTCGGCCGAGAGGAAGAAGCGCGTCTCGCCGGGGTCGCCCTGACGGCCGGAGCGGCCGCGCAGCTGGTTGTCGATGCGGCGCGACTCGTGGCGCTCGGTGCCGATCACGTAGAGGCCGCCGAGCTCGGTGACGCCGTCGCCGAGCTTGATGTCGACGCCGCGGCCGGCCATGTTGGTCGCGATCGTGACCGCGCCCTTGGCGCCCGCGTCCTTGATGATCTGGGCCTCCTGGCCCTCCTGGCCCGTGCGCGCGTTGAGCACGTTGTGCTTGATGCCCTTTCGCTCGAGCAGCGCGGCGACGCGCTCGGAGACCTCGACGGAGATCGTGCCGACGAGCACCGGCTGGCCCTCGGCGTGGCGCTCGGCGATGTCGTTCACGACGGCGCGGAACTTCTCGTCCTCGGTCTTGTAGATGAGGTCGTTCTGGTCGAGGCGCGTGACCGGCACGTTGGTCGGGATCGGCACGACCTCGAGGCCGTAGATCTCGTTGAACTCGTTGGCCTCCGTCAGCGCGGTGCCGGTCATGCCGGCGAGCTTGTCGTAGAGGCGGAAGTAGTTCTGGATCGTGACGGTCGCCACCGTCACGTTCTCGGCCTCGATCTTCACGCCTTCCTTGGCCTCGACGGCCTGGTGGAGGCCCTCCGACCAGCGGCGCCCTTCCATGATGCGGCCGGTGAACTCGTCGACGATCTTGACCTCGCCGTCCACGACGAGGTACTCGACCCCGTTGTGGTACAGGGCCTCGGCCCGGAGCGCCTGGATCAGGTGGTTCACCATCTGGCTCGAGCCGGGCGCGTAGAGGTTCTCGATGCCGAGGGCCTTCTCGACCTTCGAGACGCCGGACTCGCTCGGCGCGGCCGTCTTGCGCTTCTCGTCGACCTCGTAGTCGTCGCCCTGCTTGAGGCCCTTCACGATGCGCGCGAACGTGTAGTAGATGTCCGCGGCCTCCTCGGGCTGGCCGGCGATGATCAGCGGCGTGCGCGCCTCGTCGACGAGGATCGAGTCGACCTCGTCCACGATCGCGAAGGTGTGCGGTCGCTGCACCGTCTCCTCGAGCTCGACTGCGAGGTTGTCGCGCAGGTAGTCGAAGCCGAACTCGGAGTTGGTGCCGTAGGTGATGTCGCAGGCGTACGCCTCTTTGCGGGCGGCCGGGTCCATCTGGGACTCGATCACGCCGACGCTCATGCCGAGCGCCTCGTAGACGGGGCGCATCCACTCCGCGTCGCGCCGGGCGAGGTAGTCGTTGACCGTGACGAGGTGTGCGCCGTTGCCCTCGAGCGCGTTGAGGTAGAGCGGCAGGGTGGCGACGAGCGTCTTGCCCTCGCCCGTCTTCATCTCGGCGATCGCGCCCTCGTTGAGCACGGCGCCGCCGACGAGCTGCACGTCGAAGTGGCGCATGCCGAGCGTGCGCTTCGCCGCCTCGCGGACGCACGCGAACGCCTCGGGGAGCAGATCGTCGAGATCCTCGTCCTCGGCGAGCCGGGCGCGGAACTCGGCGGTCTTGGCGCGCAGCGCGTCGTCGTCGAGCTTCTCGATCGTCGGTTCCCACGCCGTGGTCTCCTCGGCTACGAGCTCGAGGCGACGCAGCAGGCGTCCTTCGCCGGCGCGCAGCAGCTTGTTGAGAAAGTCGACCATGGCCTCACGAGATGGTGATACGCCGCCCCAAAAAGGCCGCGGGAGCCTGAGCGCTCCTACGTGAAAGGTAGCAGGCGGATCTGGAACGGCCCTTTGCGGGAGCCGTGCGGACGCTTATCCCTGGACGGGCTCGATCACGCCCAGATTGCCGTCGCGGCGCCGGTAGATCACCGCAACGGCATCGCTCTCGGCGTTCAGGAAGAGGTAGAACGCGTGCCCCACGAGCTCGAGCTGCAGCGCCGCCTCGTCGGGGTGCATCGGCTTCATGTTGAAGCGCTTCGTCTTCACGATCGTGGGGATCGGCAGCTCCGGCTCGGTGCCGTTCTCGCCGGCCGCCACCGAGGCCGCCTCGTCGGCCTCCGAGAGCGGCAGCAGCGCCTCGGCGTCGCGCGCGGGGTGATGCGGCCGCCAGTGACGGCGACGCTCGCGATAGCGCCGCACCTGCCGGTCGAGCTTGTCGACGGCGAGGTCGATGGCCGCGTACATGTCGGCAGCCGACTCGTGGGCCCGCAGCACCGGACCCTTCGTCCACACCGTCAGCTCCGCGCACTGGTTCGCGCTGATCGACCGGTTGCGCTCGATCGCCAGCTCGAGGTCGACGCGCGTCTCCTCGGTCAGATGGCGCTCGATACGCGCGAGCTTGCGCGCCGCGTACTCGCGGATCGGCTCGGTGACATCCAGGTTTCGTCCGCTCACCTGAAGTTGCATCGCATGCCTCCCGCTCGGGTCCGTCCGTCACTCAGAGTCTGCCATGAGGCACGGCCTGCGCAAAGGATCGATCGAGAGGCGTGCGGGCGAGCGTGATCACGTGCACCTGCTCGGCGCCGGCCTGGCGCAGGGCGCGGGCGCACTCGTCGACGGTCGCGCCGGTCGTGTAGACGTCGTCGATCAATCCCAGAGAGCGGGGTCCGGCGCGCGCGGCGAACGCTCCGCGCACATTACGGCGCCGTGCGCCGGCGTCGAGTCCGCGCTGGGGTCGGACGGTGCGCGTCCGCCCCACGAGCGGGACGACGGGCAGATCCCACCAGCGCGCCAGGCCGGCCGCGAGCTCGGCGGGCGGGTCGGCGCCGCGCGCGAGCCGGCGGTCGCGGACGGCGGGCACGACCGCGAGCGCATCCACGGACGGCCGCGTCAGCTCGTGGGCGACGAGTGCGGCCCCGAGGTGCCCGGGAGCGATCTCGCCGCGCTTCCAGCGCGCCATGATCTCGCCGAGCGGACCGTCGAGCCAGAGTGCCGAGCGCGCCGTCGTCAACCAGTGCAGGCGCACGCAGGCGCGGCACGCGGCGACGGGCACGGCCGTCGGGGCGCCGCAGCGCGCGCAGAGCGGCGCCGCGAGAGCGCGCATGCGCGGGCCGCACACGTCGCACAGCCAGTCGCCGGGCACGCGGCAGGCGACGCAGCGACGGGGCAGGAGAAGACGGACGAGCGAGACGGGCGAGGGCACGGGGCCAGACTAGGTCCGGGCGGCGTCGCGTGTCTGTGGCGGCGTGTGCCCGGAGTGTCTCAGGTGGCGGCGGCCGGGAGGCTGCGCTCGAAGGGCGCGCGGTGCACGCCGGCCTCGGTCACGATCGCGGTGATGTTCGCGGCGGGCGTGACATCGAAGGCGGGGTTGGCCACGCTGGTGCCCGCGGGGGCGATCGCCCTCCCGCCGATACAGGCGACCTCGCCGGCGCCGCGCTCCTCGATGGGGATCTCCGCCCCGCTCGCGATCGCGTGATCGATCGTCGAGGACGGCGCGACGACGTAGCAGGGGACGCCGTGGGCCGCTGCGAGCACCGAGAGCGTGTACGAGCCGATCTTGTTGGCCGCGTCGCCGTTGCGCGCGATGCGATCGGCGCCGAACACGACGGCGTCCACGAGCCCGCGGGCGAACAGCTGGCCGGCGGCGACATCGGCGATCAGCGTGTGCGGGATGCCGTCCTCGGCGAGCTCCCAGGCCGTGAGGCGCGCGCCCTGCAGCAGCGGGCGCGTCTCGTCGACCCAGACGTGGATCGCAGGATCGCCCTCGTGCGCCGCCCGCACGACTCCGAGCGCGGATCCGTAGCCGCCCGTCGCGAGCGCACCGGCGTTGCAGTGGGTGAGGATGCGAGCGCCCGCCGGCAGGAGCCCCGCGCCGTGGCGTCCCATCGCGTGGCAGCGCGCGACCTCGTCGTCGTGGATCCGGCGAGCGAGCGCCGCGAGTGCCGCGTGGAGCCCACCGGCGTCGGGTGTCCGTGCGATCACCTCGTCGCAGCGATCGAGCGCCCAGCCGAGATTGATCGCCGTGGGGCGCGAGGCCGCGAGCTGGTCGCGCGCGGCGCCGAGCTCGCCCCGCAGCGCAGCGAGCGTCGTGGCGGCGGATGCGCGCGCCGCCACGGCCATGCCCATCGCGGCGGCGATCCCGATCGCAGGGGCGCCCCGGATCGCAAGCTCGCGGATCGCGACGCAGAGCTCCTCGACGGTGCCGCAGCGGCGATCGACGCGTTCCCCTGGCAATCGCGTCTGGTCGAGCATCACGACCGCGTCGGCCTCGAGCCGGATGACGTCGAGGGGCGCCAGCACGGGCGGAGTGTAGCCCCGGGCGGGTTGGGGGCTGTGCGTCCAAGTGGCACCCGCGGCGGGTGCCACTTGGACGACGACGGCAGGCGCCACGCCGATCACCTCCGGATGCCGACCCGCCAGATCTCGCGATTGTTCGCGAGCGTGAGCTCGTCGCGCAGCGGGAGCGTGCGCGCCTCGAACGTCGTCGCGGGGGGAAGATCGGCGGGCAGGGACAACCGGACGGTGCGGGCCACTCCCGGCAGGAGACCCCGGAGCGTGCGCCTGACGAGGTGGTCGCCGATCCGGATCTCGACCGTGACCGCGCCGTGAATCGTCAGGCTGCCGCCGTTCTCGACGTCGACCAGGAGGACGCGGGGCCGGACGAACAGCGTTGTCCGCGTGCTCGTCGACAGCCAGACGTTGCCCGGCAGCACGCGCGCGCCGACGACGCTCGTGCCGACGAGCGGATGTGGCGACAGGCTCGGCAGCGGCGACGCGAACTCCGCGCGGAAGGGATGCCCGAGCACGTTGCCGTGGGCATCGCCGACCGTGATGTCCACGGGCCGCAGCCGCGGCGCCAGGCCGTCGTCGGCCTGGACGACGACGAAGTACCCGTGCCAGGTCGCGACGTTCGTGCGCCGGCCGTCGGCGCGAACGACCCGGACGGTCTCGTCCGGCCTCGCGAGATGGCCGTAGCCGACCGCGAGATGCTCGTCGGCGAGCTGCCAGCCACCGGACTGCACGTGCACCCGCTCGGCGGGCGCGCGACCGCCGCAGGAGACGGAGTCGAACCAGAAGCGGCGCCGCGCGATCACGACGCTCTCGGACAACGCCTCGATCGGGAAGCCGTAGAGCAGCAGCGTGCACTCGCCGGGCACCGATCGGCCACCCGTGCCGACGCGTCGCGGGACCGTCGCCCCGGCGACGAGGTACACGGGCCCGCGGGTGCTCTCGGCCGTCGCGACGATGCGCGCCGTGGACGGGTCGAGCCGCAGCGATCGCGCCACCCGGCCCGGGAGCTGCTGGAAGCGCGCGATGGCGTGACGCACGGGGCCCGGTGCGGGGTCGCCGACGACGAGACGCTGCCAGGCGACGCCGGCGATCACCGCCGCAGGCACGAGGACGAGGGCGAACGCGACGACGAGCGTGACGCCGCGGCCCTGGCGCCTCGGCGCGCGGGCTCTCGCGACGGGCATCGGCAGCGCGTCCTTGCGCGGCAGCGCACGCCGCAGGACATCGCCCCAGTCGTCCACTCGGGGCGGCTCGCCGGCGAAGCAGCGCTCGAACTCGTCGTTCAGCCAGCCATCGATGCGGCGATCGCTCACGGAGCGACTCCCTTCTGCTCGAGCGAGCGCACGAGCTGCCGGCGCGCCTTCGAGAGCGCACCCGCCACGGAGCCCTCCGTCAGGCCGGTCACATCGGCGATCTCGGCGTATGACAGCCCGCCCACGTAGCGGAGCACCACGAGCAGCCGCCGGCGCGGCGGCAGCTCCGCAAACGCCTCCGCCAGCTCGGGTATGCGCTCGGCCTGGGGCAGCACCGGCGCGATGCCCTCCGCGATCTCCTCGCGTCGCCGCGCCTTCGACGCGCGCCGCCCCGCGATCCGCAGCGCGATCTTCCAGACCCACGCCTCGAGCGTGCCGTCACCGCGGAATCCCTCGCGCCGCCGCCACGCCTGGGCGAAGGCCTCCTGCACCACATCACCGGCATCGTCCCAGCTGCCGACGACCGTCATCACGCCGCGGCGGATGCGGGTGAACGCCTCGCGATACAGCGTCTCGAGCTCGGCGGCGCGTTCGTCCACGCTGCATAGAGTCGCCGAAACGCGCAGTTCTTTCTCGGGTGGCGCACGCCACGCAAATGGCACTCGCCGCGGGTGCCACTTGTCCAGGCCCGCCGAAGCGGCGCCCGGGCGCCCGGCAGTCCTAGGTGGCCGCTGCCAGAGCCTGCTTGAGCTCGGCGATGCGGTCGATCTCGTACGGATCGACGCCGGCTGCCTTGGCGGTGTAGACGGAGACGTGGTCGAGCAGCGAGAGGAGCCAGAAGACACGCGCCGTGCGGGTCTGGCCCTGGCCCGTGAGGATGCGGTGGAAGGCCGCGTCGTCACCGATCAGGCGCGGGGTCGTCGCGATGCTCGCGCGGACGGTCGGCGGATCGTCGGGGTCGGAGAGATGGAGGGCGGCGTGCCGGCCTCCGGCGCGGGTCGTGCCGGCCCAGCCGACGATCTCGTTGTGGTCGGCCTCGGGGAGCTCGCCGAAGGCAGCTGTCGACTTCGCGTTCTCGTTCAGCTGGCACTTGAAGCGCCGCGCCACCGCCGACAGCGGCCCGTGACCGTAGACCCACGTCGTGGTGGTGGCGACAGCCTCGCCGAGTTCGCTCGCGAGGCTGCCGCCGCGGTCGGCGGCGACGGCGTCGCAGGCGTGAGCGGCCGCGCGCAGGTCGTTCCCGGCCGGGCCGATCACGCCCGCATGCTCGAGCGCGGCTGTCAGGGCGCCGAAGAGCGTGCCGAGCGCGGCGCGCGGCGGCAGGCCGCCGGGAACGCTCACCACCCGGCCTCCACCGGTGCGCACGAGCGCTGCGAGAGGCTCGCCCGCCGTCACGGCGATGACGTCGGCGCCGCGCGCGAGCGCCTCACGGGCGGCGGCGACCGTCTCGGCGGTGGCGCCGCTGTAGGAGATGGGGATCACGAGGTGACCGGGGCCGATCCAGCCCGGGAGCGCTGCGGCGCGGTTGACGACGGTCGGCGTGCGGAGCGAGTCGCGCCAGAGCGCCTCGGCGAGGCTGCCCCCGATAGCCGAGCCCCCGAGCGCGCTGATCGTCGCCGACGCCGGGGTCCCACCGTGCGGAGCCCCGAGTTCCGCCGCGCCCGCAGCGTGCCCCTGGCGCAGGTGCGAGCCGAGCGCGCCCACCAGGCCGAACATGTCCTCGTACAGACTCATCGTCTACCCACCGACCCTTCACGCGCTCCTTCGGGGAAGATCTTCTCCCCGGCCGCGATGCGCGCGCCTGCGGCGATCACGACGCCGGGACCGATCACGGCACCCGGTTCGATGTGCGCGCCGGCGCCGATGCGGGCGCGCGGGCCCACGATCGCCGCGTCGACGACCGCGCCCTCGCCGATGTGCGCGCGCTCCTGGACGACCGCGCCGAGCAATCGGGCGCCCTCCTCCACCTCGGCCCCGTTGGCCACGGCACTGCCGGCGCCGACCAGGGCGCGGGCAGCGACGACTGCGCCCGCGGCGACGTGGCAAGGGGCCTCGAGCACGGCATCCGCCGAGATCGTGGCGCCGTCGTCGATCCAGCGGCCACCCGGCATCAGACCGGGAAGCCGCGACCGGATGCGCCCGGCGAGCAGGTCATGGTGCGCCGCGATGTAGCTCTCCGGCGTGCCGACATCGGAGAAGTAGCCCGACTGCGCGAGCGCGTAAAGTCCTCCACCAACGAGCGACGGGAAGGTCTCGCGCTCGATCGAGACGGCACGGCCGTCCTCGATCAGATCGAGCACCTGCGGCTCGAGCACATAGGCGCCCGCATTGATGAGGTTGGTATCGATCTCCTCCGGCTCGGGCTTCTCGAGAAAGCCGATCACCCGGCCGTCGGAGTCCGTGCGCACGAGGCCGTAGCGACTGGGATCGGCGACCGGCATGAGCGCGATCGTCGCAACGGCCGAGCGCTCGCGGTGCATCGCCACGAGATCGGCCAGCGGGGCATCCGAGAGCACGTCGCCGTTGAGGGCCAGGAATGTCCCGGAGACGCGCCCGCGCGACGCGTGCCGGATGCCACCGGCCGTGCCCAGCGGGCGAGGCTCGACGACGTACTCGAGCGCAAGGCCGAGCGCACGTTCGCCGAAGCAGGCCTGGATCGGATCGGGCAGGTAGCCACAACCGAAGATCACGCGCGTCACCCCCGCATCGGCGAGCCGCTCGAGCACATAGCCCAGGAGCGGACGCCCGAGCAGCGGCAGCACGGGTTTCGGGCGTTCCAGCGTGAGAGGCCGCAGGCGCGTGCCCTCCCCGCCCACGAGCACGACGGCATCCACGGGCGGACTCTAGCGAGGAAGGCCGGGCCGGAGGTTGCTAGTCGCCACGCCCCACGCCTTCGTAGGCGAATCCGGCGGCGCGGACCGCTGCGGGGTCGAGCTGGTTGCGGCCGTCGATCACGAGCGGCGTGCGCATGACGGCGAGCAGCGAGCCGTCGCCGAACGGCTCCGTGAACTGCGGCCACTCGGTCACGATCACGACAGCGTCGGCGCCGCGCGCCGCCTCGAGCGCGCTCCCGGTGAGCTGGATGCCGCGTGGCAGGAGCGCTGCGGCCTGCTGGTGGGAGACGACCGGGTCGTACCCTGCGACCTCGGCGCCCTCGGCGACGAGACGGGCGGCGAGCACGACGCTCGAGGCCTCGCGCATGTCGTCGGTATCGGGCTTGAACGCCAGGCCCCAGAGCGCGATGCGACGATCGCGCAACGAGCCGAGGTGGCGCTTGAGCTTCGCGACGGCACGCCGCTTCTGCAGCTCGTTGACCTCGATCACCGCACTCAGCAGCTGGAAGTGGTAGCCGCTGTTGCCGGCGAGCTGCTTGAGGGCGGCGACGTCCTTGGGGAAGCACGAGCCGCCGAATCCAAGCCCCGGGCGCAGGAAGCTCGAGCCGATCCGCGCGTCGAGCCCCATGCCGCGGGCGACCAGGTCGACATTTGCGCCGACCTCCTCGCAGACGTTCGCGATCTCGTTGATGAACGAGATCTTCGTCGCCAGGAATGCGTTGGACGCGTGCTTGATCATCTCGGCCGAGGTCACGTCCGTGATCAGCTCCGAGCCGCCGAAGGCACGGTAGAGCGCAGCGATACGGTCCCCGACGCCCGCGTCCTCGGCACCGACGACGACGCGGTCGGGACGGCGGAAATCACTGATCGCGCTGCCCTCGCGCAGGAACTCGGGGTTCGATGCGTAGTCGACGTTCTGCAGGCCTCGCTCGTCGAGCAGGCGCCGAAGGCGCGCTCCGGTGCCGGGCGGGACGGTCGATTTCATGACGATCACTGCACCGTCGGTCCCAGGCGGGATCGCGTCGATGACCGCCTCGACGCGGCTCAGGTCTGCGTCCCCCGACGCGCTCGGCGGCGTGTCGACGCACACGAACGCGATCGCGGCACGCTCGAAGAGCTCGGCGGCCGACGACGTGAACGCCATCCGCTCGCGGCCCTCCGCGAGCACCTCCTCGATGCCCGGCTCGTGAATCGGCGCGTGCCCCGCACGCAGCCGGTCGAGCTTCGCCTCGTCGATGTCGAGGCACACGACCTCGTGGCCGGCCTGCGCGAAGCACGCCGCCGTCACCAGGCCGACATAGCCGACGCCGATCACGCCGAGCCGCTCCATCGTCATGTCCTCAGCACCGCTTCGCGTTTCTCAGCCCGTCGCCCGGCGGGCGGGTACGAGGCTCTTCGCGATCGCGATCATGGTCTCGGGCGAGAGCTTGTCGTCGAGCGAGTTGTCGATCCACACGACCACGCCACCTGCGGTCTTGCAGGCCTGGCCGCCGTAGTAGACGGCGATGCGATGGATCGCGGCGCCATTGGTGTAGATGCGCACCTGGCGCTTGTTCCAGCAGACCTGGCGGCTCGGCTGCTCGAGGATCGGGGCATCCGTCCACGTGGTGTAGCGAAGACCCCAGGCGTGCGACGAGTCGAGCCCCGTACGCGCGTCGACGGCCAGCGCCTTGCCGTGCTTGCCGAGCTTGTACACGTAGTACGGGTTGTCGCTGGTCTCGATGGCCTCGCCGTAGGTCGAGCCGATCGGCACCTTGGACGGGTAGAGCAGCTTGTAGCCGACCTTCTTCTGGAGCACGAAGAAATCGCCGGGGTCGTGCGAAGCGGCGGACTGCACGAGCGGCGGGGTCGGCGGCGGCGCGAGCTGCTCCGCGGCCACCTGCGGCGGGGCCGTCACGCCCGAGAACGCACTGCCGATCGCGACGACAACATCGGCGCCGAGTCCGAAGTCGGTCATCGCGGCGGGCAGCAGCCGCGACGAGCTGGTGTCGCCCAGCGAGCGTCGCAGGCGCTCCGCCGAGAGCCGCGCCCGAGGAGTCGTGTAGTAGACGGCCGTCGAGAACAGGTTGGTCTGGGGCAGCGTGCCGGCGACGCCGGTGTGCGTCCAGCCGGCCTTCTGCAGCTCGACCTTGGCGACCGTGGCCACGCCCTGGACGCCGGAGCCGTTGACGGTCACGACGCGCAGCTTCGACACCGGGATCGCCTTCGGGCCCTTCTTCTTCTTGGGCGGTTTCTTCGCACCACCCAGGGCCGTGCCGCCGAAGCGGCTGGCCACGGCCTGCGAGACGGCGATGTTCGGGTTGAGGAACTCCTGGACGGCCTCGTGGATCGAGGCCGGCGATGCCGTCACGACCGAGGCGCCGTTGATCGTCGGCGTCGCGCCGGTGATACGCACCTGCACCATCCTGCCGCGCGGGATCTCGGCCAGCAGCTTGACGTAGCTCAGGATCGTCTTGGGACCGACCGACTGGCCCTTCGCGG
>CAZYYP010000082.1:0-13517 GCA_964651695.1 uncultured Gaiellales bacterium
GTGTGGCCCCTGCGCTGCCCGGGCTGAGCAAGGTCGTCGTGCGCGAGACCTGCACCTCCGGCTGCATCTACGAGGGTCCGCGGCAATGAGCCGGGCCGCGCCCGCACGCACGCCGCGGGGGATCGCGAGGCAATCGCGGCTCGTGCGCGCCGGAGCGATCTCCTCCACGCCGACGCCGCTCGCGACGTGCGCGAACACCGTCGAGCCCTCCCCGAGCATCGCATCACAAAACCTTGCGTGCACGTCAACTTGCAAGCCGGACGGAAACGGAATACAACTGGGCGGGTGATTGCGATGGGCATGATGGCGGTCGGTGACGCTGCCGGCGGCGACGCGGCACCGGTGTTCCGCATCGGCACGGTCGCCAAGCGGCTCGGGGTGACCACGCGGACGATCAGGTACTACGAGGAGCTGGGCCTGCTGGGCAGCGGCGCCGCGCGGAGCAAGGGCGCGCACCGGCTCTACCAGGAGGCCGACGTCGCGCATCTGCAACAGGTGCTGCGGCTGCGCGATCTGCTGGGGCTCTCGCTCGAGTCGATCGTCGACCTGGCACAGGCCGAGGAGATGCGGGCGGCGTTGCGGAGCGAATGGGAAAAGGATCCCACCGACGCCGAGCGCTTGCGCATCATCGCCGATGCGATGCCGCTCGTCGAGCGTCAGCTCGAGCTCGTCAGTGCGCGTCAGAAGACCCTTGCCACGTTCGCGCGCGAGCTCAAGGAGCGGCTCGCGCGCATGCACCGGCACCGGGCGGAGCTGACGGCGCGCTCGGCCCGCAGCGAGTGAACCTCCGCGCGGCGCCGCCGGCGCCGCGCCGATCGCCACGATGGGTTCGGCGCGATCGGCCGCGCCTTGCGCAGGCCGGCCGACACCCTCTGGCAGACTCGGTCGGTGACCCGCACAGCACCCGCGAGCGACGAGGGCGCGCCCCGGCAGCGCCTGCTGATCCCCGCATACTTCTATCCCGCCGGATCGGAGTGGCAGGAGATGTGCGATGCGCTCGAGGACGCCCGCACAGAGGCGGTCATCGTCATGAATCCCGGCGACGGCCCGGGGGCTGCGGCCGACTGGAAGTACGCCGACGCGGTCGCATACTGCCGCGCCAGGGGCCAGACCGTCATCGGCTACGTCGACACCGGATACGGCGAGCGGGCGCTCTCGCTCGTCACGGCCGACATCGACCGCTTCTTCGAGCTCTACCCGATCGACGGGATCTTCGTCGACCAGGTGAGCAACGACTCGCGCCGGAAGATCACCGGCTACTACCGGCGCCTCTACCGCTCCATCAAGGAGCGCCGGCCGGACGCGCTGGTCATCGGGAACCCGGGCGTTCCCGCGGTCACGCGCTGGCAGGTGCGGAGCACCCCCATCGCCGACGTGCTCGTCGTCTTCGAGGGAACCGCCCACCAGTACGTCAACTGGCGCCCTCCCCGGTGGGTGACAGCCCGGAACGCAGGCGCATTCGCCCACCTCGTCTACGGGTCGGAGGGGGCCGCCACGACGGCATCCATCTGCGCCGCTGCCGGCGAGAAGCACGCGGGCTGGATCTACGTCACGCGCGGCGACGGCCCGAACCCGTGGGGCCTGCCACCCGAGGCGGCGCTGATCGACAGTCCGGGTCTCGCCCGGCGCTCCTAGCCTCGAGCTCGCAGCCGCATGGTGGACTAGACCCGGACGCTGTAGCGGAGGTGCGTGACGGAGGGGGTCGCAGCGACGACCCTCTCCGGCACGAGCCCCGCCGAGTCGGGCGCAATGCCATCGAAGAGGCGGGTGCCGCCGCCCAGGAAGACGGGAGCGAGGTGGACCTGCAGCTCGTCGAGCAGCCCTGCGCGCAGGTACTGCTGAGCGACATCCGCTCCGCCGGCCACGAGGACATCCTTGTCCCCGGCGGCGTCGCGCGCTTGCCCGAGTGCGCTCTCGATGCCGTCCGTGACGAAGACGAACGTCGTGCCGCCGGTCTTGTGCTCGGTTGCGCGCGGGTGGTGGGTGAGAACGAAGACGGAGACGCCGAAGGGCGGCTCGTCGCCCCACCAGGCGGCCGCGTTCGGGTCGTCCTCCCAGGGCCCCGCACCGCCGCTGAACATCTTGCGGCCCATGATCACGGCGCCGGTCGAGGCGAGCGACTCGGCCACGATCTCGTCGTCGCGGTTCTCGAGGCCGCCCTCGCCCATGCCGTGCGTCTCGCGGAAGGTCTTGAGGCCGAAGACCCAATCGTGCAGATCGAGGCCGTTCACACCGAGCGGCGCCTCGAGCGTCGCATCGGGCCCGGCGATGAATCCGTCGAGCGACATCGAGATGTCCAACCGCACTTTGCCCATCGTCGAGCTCCTTCTCCGGTGGCTGCCGAAGCCAAGACGGCGCCGTCGGCGAGAAATCATCGCAATGCGCAACTCGGTATCCGCGGCCGCGTCGGCGTCGGCAGGAGGGACACCACAACGGGAGGCGCGCGATGACCGACACCGAAGACGAAGGAGTCCCCGGGAAATTCCTCGGAGCGCGGCGCCAGTTCGTGTCTTTCGGCACGATTTCGGGCACTGCAAACGAAATCGGGCCTTTCATAAGACTTCGGCGGAAACGGCCTCCTTTGTGCTCCAGGGCATCCGCATGTTTGGCGATGGTTCCGGAATGGAACGTATCCCTCACCGCGCCATCCTTGTGATTCTCGCCTTGCTCGTGGTCCCCGCAATGGCTTCGGCACGGGCTTCGCGGCCCTATGCGCCAAGCGAGGCGAAGAGCTTCGACGCGGTGTTGACCAAGTGGACGTCGATCATGAAGACGCCGGGCGGGACCCCGGTCTTCGAGATGCAGCCCTCGACGTTCTACCGCGAGAAGCCGCAGCGCCTGCTCGTGCTCGAAGCGCGCGAGACGGACGGCAAGACGTGGCTGAAGGTGCGACTGCCGGCCTGGTTCTCGCATGGCATGACGAGCGGCTGGCTCAACGCCGATCGCGTCAAGATCGCGGTCAACCGCTGGCGCGTCGAGGTCTCGCGCACGACCGGCACGCTCAGGATCCTCCACGACGGCCAGATCATGCGCACCGCTCGCGTCGCCACCGGCACGGAGGCCACGCCGACGCCGGCCGGCCTCAACGCGACCTACGACCACTGGCGCTCCACGCAGGGCGTGCTCGGCGACTGGACGGTCAGCCTCACCACGCACAGTCCGCAGGTGCCGGTGTTCGACGGGCAGCAGGCCGTCGTGGCGATCCACGGCTGGCACGCGAGCGGCGGATCGAGCGGATCGGTCAGCCACGGGTGCATCCGCGTCGCCGACGACTCGCTCATGCGCACGATCGCGCTGCGGCTGCCCATGGGCACGCCCGTCCAGGTGACCTGAGCCGGAGCCGCCCGTACGGGCGCGCGCGCCGGCTAGGACACGAGGGCCGAGAGCCAGATGGCGATCGCCTCGGCGACGGTCGCCCGGTCGCTCTTGAGGCCATGGTCGCCCTCGACCGCGACGACGGTACGCCCTGCGGCCGCGTCCGGCATGCCGAACGGGTCTCGCACGCCCTGCACGATCAGCACCGGAACCGTCACCGCCTCGAGCTCGGGCAGACGACTCGGCGCGGGCTCGCGTCCCTCGCGCCGGGGCGGTCGCAGCGGAAAGGCAAGGCAGAGCACGCCGATCGCACCGGTCGCCTCCGCCGTACGGCACGCCACGCGGGCGCCCGAGGAGCGCCCGCCGGCGATCAGCGGCAGAGCGTGCAACCCGCCGGCCCTCAGGTGCTCGATCACGGCGATCCAGGCAGCGTCGAGTTGCCGCGCCGGCGCCGGCGCCTTCTTCCCGGCCACGCGGTAGGGCTGCTCGACCAGAGCCGTCGCAATCCCCAGCGAGCGCGCGACGTGGGCCGCCGCCGTCAGATCGGGCGCGTGGATGCCGCCGCCGGCGCCGTGGCCGAGGACGATCACCGCGCGCGCTCCGCCGACCGCCTCGACGTGCGCCTTCGCCACACCGTGCGGCGTCTCGATCTCGATCTCGACCGCGACCACCCGCGGATCGTGCCACGCCGGCGGGAGGTTCAGTCCGGCAGGAGCGGCACCGTCAGGCCCTGGTTGCGGCCGAGCAGCACGGCGCGCGTGACGGCGCTCGCGCCGAAGCGCTCGCGCACCTCGTCGAGGGCCACGTCGAGTGCGCCGCCGTCACCCGCGTCGAAGGGGAGCGTGAGCTGCAGCGCGCGGGCGTCCTCGAGGTTCGAGACGGCGACGCCCACCAGCGAGATCCCCTGCCGCTCGATCAGCGGCGTCGCTGCGGCCAGCAGATCGCGCGCCGCAGCGAGGATCGGGTGCGTGCCTGCGGTCGCTCGCGTCAGCGTGTGCGAGCGCGTGGCGCGGGTGAAATCGGCGAAGCGCAGCCGCAGCGTCACCGTGCGGCCGACGCGCCGTGCGGCGCGCATGCGGCGCGTGACGCGGTCGACGAGCGCAACGAGAGCGGCATCGACCTCCTCGGGCGTCTTCGGCGAGCGGCCGAGCGCGCGCTGGGCGCCGACCGAGCGACGGCGGCGTCCGACGACCACCGGCCGCGGATCGCGATTGTGGGCGAGCGCGTGCAGGTGCCTGCCGGAGCCCGCGCCGAGCAGCAGCACGAGCGCCGCCTCGCTGAGCTCGGCGACCTGACCGACGGTGCGCACTCCGCGTGCATGCAGCTTCCTCGCGGTCACGGGCCCCACGCCCCAGAGGCGCTCGACGCCGAGCGGATGCAGGAAGTCGAGCTCGCCGGCAGGGGGCACCACAAGGAGGCCATCGGGCTTCGCCACGCCGCTCGCGACCTTGGCGAGGAACTTCGTCCGCGCCACGCCGACGGTGATCGGCAGGCCGACCCGCTCGCGCACCTCGCGGCGCAGGCGCACGGCGATCTCGGCCGGCGTCCCCGAGATGCGCTCGAGCCCGCGCACGTCGAGGAACGCCTCGTCGATCGAGAGCCCCTCGACGACCGGCGTCGTGTCGTCGAAGACCCGGTACATCGCCTTGCTGGCCTCGGAGTACGCCGACATGCGCGGGTCGACGACGATCGCCTGCGGGCAGAGCCGGCGCGCGTGCGAGCCGCTCATCGCCGTGCGGATGCCGAACGCCTTGGCCTCGTAGCTCGCCGCGAGCACCACCCAGGAGCCGACGATGACCGGCCGTCCGCGCAAGCGCGGATCGTCGCGCTGCTCGACCGACGCGAAGAACGAGTCGACATCGGCATGGAGGATCGTCGCCTCGTGCGACACGAACGTATGTTCGCATACGGGCGATCACCTTGGCAACTCGCGGGCGACTCCGGCACGGGTACGCTCTGCGGCGTGAGCCGGCTCTCCCTCGAACAGATCGTCGATCTCGACCGTTACCCCATCCACGAGCTCGACGGCCCGGAGGGGCAGGCGCTCGTGGCGCGCGCGCGCACGGCGCTGCACGCCGTCGGCGCCTGCGATCTGCCCGGATTCCTGCGGCCCGCGGCCATCACCGCAGCCGTCGAGAGCGCGCTCTCGGTGCGCGCGAAGGCCTACCGCACCGAGCAGACCCACGACATCGAATTCTCGGGCCTCGCGCCGGAGTCGCTCGCGGCCGACGACCCGAGGCGCACGCGGATCCGCTCAGGCAAGGAGGGAACCGCGCTCGACGACATCCCCGCGGACTCCCCCGTCCGCACGGCCTACGAATCCGACGAGCTCACGGCCTTCGTCGGCGCCGCGCTCGAGATCGATCCGATCTACCGCTCCGAGGATCCGCTCGGCGCGCTCAACTACATGTACTACGCGCCCGGCGACGAGCTCGGCTGGCACTTCGACGGCGCCGACTTCGTGGTCACGCTCCTCCTCCAGGGATCGGAGGCGGGCGGGGCGTTCGAGTTCGCGCCGATGCTGCGGAGCGCCGACGACCGCAACGACGAGGGCGTCCGCGCACTGCTCGCCGGGACGAGCGATCGCGTGCAGACGATGTCGGGCGAGCCCGGAACGCTGGCGCTCTTCCGCGGCCACTGGAGCCCGCACCGCGTGACGCCGGTCGAGGGCTCGCAGACGCGCGTCAACGCCGTGCTCTCGTACGCCCGCGCGCCTGGCCACCGGCTCGGCGCCGAGACCTACCGGCTCTTCTACGGGCGGATTCCCGTCGCATGATGCGCCGCTAGGCTGCCGCGACCGACGACCACAGGAGACGACATGGCATCCACGGCCAGCCCGACCCACCTTCCCTCGATCGATCCGCACCTGCGCGAGGAGACCGGACGCGAGCTTCAGGCCACGCTCGTCGACCTCGTCGACCTCTCGCTCGTGGGCAAGCAGCTGCACTGGAGCGTCGTCGGCCCCGCATTCCGCACGCTGCATCTGCAGCTCGACGAGCTCGTCGACTCGTGGCGCGCACTCGCCGACACCGTTGCCGAGCGCGCCGTCGCGATCGGCGCGTTCCCGGACGGGCAGGCCGCAGTGGTGGCCGGTCGCAGCGCGTCCCGCCCGCTCGCGATCGGCGCGGTCGAGGATCACGAGGTGGTGCGCGAGCTCGCGCATCGCATCGCCGAGGTCAGCGAGCTCGCGCGCTCGCGCATGGATCGCCTCGGCGAGCTCGACGCCGCCTCGCAGGACGTGCTCGTGGGGGTCGTGCGCGCGCTCGAGGAGCAGCAGTGGATGGTGCGCGCGCAATTGCCCCACCGCGGCGCCTGACGGCCGGAACGGAGCGAGCTCAGGCCGCCACGGCCGCGACGGTCGTGAAGCCCGACTCGAGCAGGCGGTCGCGGAGCACGGCGATGTGCTCCGGGCCGACCTCGCAGCAGCCGCCGACGATCCTCGCGCCGGCCTCGACCCAGCCCATCGCGAACGCGGCGTAGGTGGCGGGCCCGAGGTCGTCGCGGACACCGAGGACGTCGACGGTGCCGCCGTGCTCGAGCGCCCCGACGGCCGGGAACGCGTTGGCGTAGGCCCCGACGGTGCCGCCGAGCGCGACGAGGTCGGGCAGAGCAGCGTCGACGGCCTCGGGACGGCTGCAGTTGACGAGCCGCGCCGCGAGCTCGATCCCGTCCAGCGCCGCGGAGGCCTCGGCGAGCGTCTCGCCGCTGCGCAGCCGCGGCGGGCCCTCGTCGGCGAGCGTCCACGAGAGCCACACCGGCTTGCCGCTCTCGCTCGCGGCCGTGGCCGCCGCGAGTGCCTCCTCGGCCGAGGCCATCGTCTCGCAGAGCATGAGATCGACGCGATCGGCCTGCTCGGCGACGATGCGGCGGTAGATCGCGAGCGTCTCGTCGAACGAGATCGCAAGCGCCGGCTGGTAGCTGCCGAAGAGCGGCGACAGGCACCCGGCGATCAGCACCTCGCCGTCTCCCTGCACCTCGTCGCGGGCGGCCATCGCGAGGTCGATCGCGCGCCGCTGCAGCGGCTCGAACATCTCGGGGGCGCCCTCGCGCGCAAGCCGCTCCGGGGTGGCCGCATAGGCGTTGATCGTGATCACGCGCGCCCCCGCGCGGATGAATTCGGCGTGCAGAGCGCGCACAAGATCGGGCTCGTCGAGCAGGACGCGGGCGGACCAGAGCGGCGTCGGTGGGGTCTTCGACCGGCGCAGCAGCTCCTGGCCCATTCCGCCGTCGGTGAGGACGATGTTCGTCATGCCGCGCATCATGCCGCGCATCGGCGCCGCGACGCTCCCACGCCCGGGAGTTCCCCGGGCGTGCCGAGCGTGTCGTGGAGTCGGCGCAGCCTCCGTTTGGCACGCCTGCGCTCGGGGCACCACGGGAGGCCGCTCAGCCCGTGAGCGACTGTTGCTCGTAGGCTTCCGTTCGTCACGCGTCGCTGGAACCTCTCGCTCCTGACGCACCGATCCCAACCGAAGGAGCTCCATGGAGGTCTGGCCCGGAGCCCCGTATCCGCTCGGCGCGAGCTACGACGGGGCGGGCACGAATTTCGCGCTCTTCTCCGGCATCGCGGAGAGCGTCGAGCTGTGCCTGTTCGACGACGCGAACACCGAGACGCGCATCCCGATGCTCGAGAAGGACGCGCTCGTGTGGCATGCCTACCTGCCCCGCGCCGAGCCGGGCCAGCGCTACGGCTACCGCGTGCACGGACCGTTCGACCCCGCCAAGGGGAACCGCTGCGATCCGAGCAAGCTCCTGCTCGACCCCTACGCCAAGGCCTTCGAGGGCACGATCGACTGGCAGCCCGCCTGCTTCTCGTACCAGCTCGGCGACCCCTCGCAGCGCAACACGGAGGACTCGGCGCCGCACGTCCTCAAGTCCGTGGTCACGAACCCGTTCTTCGACTGGCAGGAGGATCGCGCGCCACGCCACGTCTACCACGAGACCGTGATCTACGAAGCTCACGTCAAGGGCCTGACGAAGCTGCACCCCGACATCCCCGAGGAGATCCGCGGCACCTACGCGGCCGTCGGCCATCCCGCGATGATCGAGCACCTCACGAAGCTCGGCGTGACCGCGATCGAGCTGATGCCCGTGCACCAGTTCGTGCAGGACTCGACGCTGATCGCCAAGGGCCTCTCGAACTACTGGGGCTACAACACGATCGGGTTCTTCGCGCCCCACAGCTCCTACAGCGCCTCCGGCGACCGCGGCCAGCAGGTGCTCGAGTTCAAGGCCATGGTGCGCGAGCTGCACCGCGCCGGCATCGAGGTCATCCTCGACGTCGTCTACAACCACACCGCCGAGGGCAATCACCTCGGGCCCACGCTCGCGTTCCGCGGCATCGACAACGCCGCCTACTACCGCCTGAGCGACGAGGACAGGTCGTTCTACTACGACACCACGGGCACCGGCAACACGCCGCTCATGCGCAGCCCGCACGTGCTGCAGATGATCATGGACTCGCTGCGCTACTGGGTGCTCGAGATGCACGTCGACGGCTTCCGCTTCGACCTCGCGGCGAGCCTCGCGCGGCAGTTCCACGAGGTCGACCGGCTGAGCGCGTTCTTCGACCTGGTGCAGCAGGATCCGGTCGTCTCGCAGGTCAAGCTGATCGCGGAGCCGTGGGACGTCGGGCCGGGCGGCTACCAGGTCGGCAACTTCCCGCCCGGCTGGACGGAGTGGAACGGCAAGTACCGCGACACGGTGCGCAACTACTGGCGGGGCGAGCCGAGCTCGCTCGGGGAGTTCGCGGCGCGGCTCTCGGGCTCGAGCGACCTCTACGAGGACGACGGGCGCGCGCCCTTCGCGTCGGTCAACTTCGTGACCGCGCACGACGGCTTCACGATGCGCGACCTCGTCTCGTACAACGACAAGCACAACGAGGCCAACGGCGAGGACGGCAACGACGGCGAGCAGGACAACCGCTCGTGGAACTGCGGTGTCGAGGGCCCGACCGACGACGCCGCCATCAACGCCCTGCGCGCGCGCCAGGAGCGCAACATGCTCGCCACGCTGCTGCTCAGCCAGGGCGTGCCGATGATCCTGCACGGCGACGAGGTCGGCCGCACGCAGGGCGGCAACAACAACACCTACTGCCAGGACAACACCACGTCGTGGATCGACTGGTCGGCGGTCGACGAGGGCCTGCTGGAGTTCACGCAGAAGCTGACGCACCTGCGGGCCGCGCATCCCGTGTTCCGGCGGCGGCGCTTCTTCAGCGGCGACATCGCCGCCAACGGCCTGCCCGACATCGCCTGGCTGGCGGGCGACGGCACGCCGATGGGCGAGGAGGACTGGACGAGCCCGAATGCCGATCCGCTCGAGGTCTTCCTCAACGGCTCCGGCATCGCCGACCCCGGCCCTCGCGGGGAGGCGATCGTCGACGACTCGTTCCTGATCCTCTTCAACCCGACCTACGAGGACGCGATGGTGACGCTCCCCGACGCGACGTTCGGGGCGACGTGGCAGATCGTGCTCGACACCGGCGACCCGGCGGCCGAGGGCGAGCGGCAGGCGGGCTCACAGCACGAGATCGGCGCGCGCTCGCTCGTCGTCCTGCGGCATGACTGACAGCCCCCTCCTCACCTCGACCTACCGCCTGCAACTGCACGCGGGATTCGGATTCGCCGAGGCCGCGGCGATCGTGCCCTACCTGAGCCGCCTCGGCGTCTCGCACCTCTACCTCTCGCCGATCCTCCAGGCCACGCCCGGATCGATGCACGGCTACGACGTCGTGGATCACGCCCGCGTCTCCGACGACCTCGGCGGCCGCGCCGGGCTCGACGCCCTGGCAGAGGTCGCTCACGCACACGGGCTCGGCCTCGTCGTCGACGTCGTGCCGAACCACATGGCGATACCGGTGCCGGAGTACCTCAACCGGCCGCTCTGGGAGATGCTCCGCGGGGGCCGGGAAGCGCCGGCCGCACGCTGGTTCGACGTCGACTGGGAGGCCGGCGAGGGCCGCATCGGGCTGCCGCTGCTCGGCGGCGCGCTCGCCGACGTACTCGCAGCCGGCGAGCTCAGCGTCGGCGAGCACGACGGCGAGCCGGTGCTGCAGTACGCCGATCACCGCTTTCCCATCGCCCCGGGAACCGCCACGGACGACCTCGCGGCGCTGCTCGCGGGCCAGCACTACACCCTGGCCTCGTGGCGCGAGAAGGACGCTGTCCTCAACTACCGCCGCTTCTTCGACGTCGACACGCTGATCGCCGTCAGGGTCGAGCTCGACGACGTCTTCGCCGCCACCCACGCCGTGCTGCTCGACCTCCACCGCTCGGGCGTCGTCGCCGGATTCCGCATCGACCACCCCGACGGCCTCGCCGATCCGCAGGCCTATCTCGAGCGCCTGCAGGCGGCGAGCGGCGGCACGTGGGTCGCGGTCGAGAAGATCCTCGCCCCCGGCGAGGACCTGCCGGCCGCCTGGCAGTGCGCGGGCACGACGGGCTACGACGCCATGCGGGCGATCCAGGCCGCGCTCGTGCCGCCGGTCGGGCCGGAGCTCGACGAGCGCTGGCGCGCCACGGGCGGCGAGCCGTCGCTCGAGCGCGTGGAGATCGAGGCCAAGGGCCTGGTCGTGCGCAACCTCTTCGAGCCCGAGGTGCGGCGGCTGGCGCGCGCCGCCGTCGCCGCGTCCGGCGGCGAGCTTGCCGCCGACGTGACCGAGGAGGCGCTGCGCGAGTTGCTGTCCCACGTCGAGGTCTACCGCGCCTACCTGCGGCCCGGCCACCCTGCCGACCCCGCCGAGAGTGCCCGGCTGGAGCGCATGGCGACGCTCGCGCAGCACTCGCGCCCCGACATCTCCGACACGATCGGCGCCCTCGCGCTGCTCCTCGGCGACACGGCCGCGACGAGCGCCGCCGGGCGCGACCTCGTGGTCCGGTTCCAGCAGGTCTGCGGGCCCGTGATGGCCAAGGGCATCGAGGACACGACGTTCTATCGCTGGCACCGCATGATCGCGCTCGACGAGGTCGGCGGCGATCCGCGCGCGCTCGACGCGCCGGACGCCGGCGTCCTGCAGGCCTGGGCGGCCGGCCAGGCCGAGCGCTTTCCGCAGGGCCTGACGACGCTCTCGACGCACGACACCAAGCGCAGCGAGGACGTGCGCGCGCGGCTCCTGGCGGTCGCGGAGGATCTCGATGGCTGGGATGCGTCGTGGGAGGCCGTCCGCCGACACGCCTCGGAGTACCACGTCGACGAGCCGACCGCCTACCTGCTCTTCCAGACGCTGCTCGGAGCGTGGCCGCTCGAGCTCGAGCGGCTGGTCGACTACATGGAGAAGGCGACCAACGAGTCGAAGCAGTTCACGAGCTGGAACGATCCGGACGAGCGCTACGAGGTGCGCGTGAACGACTTCGCGACCCGCTGCCTCGACGGCGACATCGCCCAGAGCTTCGCGCGCGTGCTCGAGGCCAACGCGGCGACGATCCGCGCCACCACGCTTGCGGGCAAACTGCTGCAGCTGACGCTGCCTGGCGTGCCCGACATCTACCAGGGCAACGAGATCCTGGCACCGGCGCTCGTGGATCCCGACAACCGGCGACCGGTCGACTACGCGCTGCGGCACGCGCTGCTCGCGCGCGTCGACGCAGAGCGGCCCTCCGACCTGAGCGCGGAGAAGCTCCGGGTCACGAGCCGCACCCTGCGCCTCCGGCGAGCTCGGCCCGAGCTCTTCGGCCCGGGTGCGTCGTGCGAGCCCCTCCTCTCCACCTCGCCGCATGCGCTCGGGTTCGTGCGCGCCTCGCGGGTCGCGACCGTCATCACGCGCTGGCCGGGGCTGCTCGCGCGCACGGGCTGGAACGATCACGTCGTGACCCTCCCGCCCGGCACCTGGAACGACGTGCTGACAGGCAGCGCCCACGTCATCGCCGACGGCAGCGCACCCTGCGAGGACCTGTTCGGCGACCTCCCGGTCGCGCTGCTGGTGTGCGAGTCATGACGCTGCGCGTGTGGGCTCCTGCCGCGCGGGACTCGGTGACGCTCGTACTCCGCGGCGAACGCCACGCGATGCGCCCGGCCGAGCGTGGCTGGTGGGAGAGCGACGAGGCCGCCGCGCCCGGCGACCGCTACGCCTTCGCGATCGACGGCGGCGAGCCGCGCGCGGATCCGCGCGCACGCTCGCTCCCGGATGGGCCCGAGGGCGCCGCACTCGCAGTCGACCTCGATGCACTGCGCGCCGGGCGTGTCGAGTGGCCGGGAGTGGCACTCGAGGGCGCCGTTCTCTATGAGCTCCACGTCGGCACGTTCACGGCCGAGGGCACGCTCGACGCCGCGAGCGAGCGGCTCGATCACCTTGCCTCGCTCGGCGTCGACATCGTCGAGGTGATGCCGCTCGCCACGTTCCCGGGTCGCCACGGGTGGGGCTACGACGGGGTCGGGCTGTATGCCGTCCACGAGGCGTACGGGGGCCCGTTCGCGTTCCGCCGCTTCGTCGACGCGTGCCACGCGAAGGGACTCGGCGTCTGCCTCGACGTCGTCTACAACCACCTCGGGCCGAGCGGCAACCACCTGCGCGAGTTCGGCCCCTACTTCACCGACCGCTACGGGACGCCGTGGGGCGAGGCCGTCAACCTCGACGGCGCAGACAGCGACGAGGTGCGGCGCTTCATCATCGACAACGCCCTGATGTGGCTCCGCGACTTCCACGTCGACGCGCTGCGGCTCGACGCCGTCCACGCGCTCTTCGACGATCGCGCCACCACGCTGGTCAAGGAGCTGACGGCCGAGACGGACGCGCTCTCGCTCCGCCTCGGCCGGCCGCTGTCGCTGATCGCCGAGTCGGATCGCAACGACCCCCTGACGGTGACGACGCGCGACCGGAACGGCTCCGGCTTCCACGGGCAGTGGGCCGACGACGTGCACCACGCGCTCCATGTCGCGCTGACGGGCGAGACCCAGGGGTACTACGCCGACTTCGCCACGCCCGGCGCACTCTCGAAGGTGCTCGAGGGCATCTTCTTCCACGACGGCTGCTGGTCGGCGTTCCGGCGGCAGACGCACGGTGCCCGGATCGACCGCACCGCGCTGCCGGGCTCGCGCTTCGTGGTCTCGCTGCAGACGCACGACCAGGTCGGCAACCGCGCCAGGGGCGACCGGCTCTCGGCGAGCCTCTCGCCGGGGCTCCTGGCGTGCGGGGCGGCGCTGCTCCTGACGAGCGCCGGCACGCCGATGCTCTTCATGGGCGAGGAGTGGGGCGCCTCGACGCCGTG